>JBOHHE010000204.1:0-3110 GCA_050700355.1 Pseudonocardiaceae bacterium | reverse complement strand
GTGCCAGCCCGATCACCTGGCAGGCCCGCAAGGTGCACGGCATCACCAACGGCGACGTCGCCGATCAATCCACCTTCGACGCGATCCGCGACACGATCACGAGGCACCTGACCGACGAGATGGTCATCGCGGGACTCCACCCGCATCGTGCCACCTACGACGTGCTGGTCACGGCCCGCCTGCTCCAAGCGCTCGCCACCGATCAGGACGGAATCCCACGGAGTGTGAGAGAACTGCACGAGCTCGGGGGCGTGCCACAGGCAGCACCCACAGCCGGATCCCCGCCGGGCCTGTCTAGGTCCGTCGACGGTTTCCCCGTCAGGCACCACCGGAGAGACCACCATGGACCAGGCACCCGGCGTGTTCGTCAGCGTCGACGGTCCCTGCGGTGTCGGGAACCGACCCGACATCAGCGCCCAGGAAACCGCCCTGCACCTCGACGCCCCCTACGCTCTGACCTCAGCCGGTGTGCCGGTACTGCGGCTGGAGACCGACCTCCACCCGCCGGACACCCTCGCCGCACTGATCCATCTCCGTATCGAGGCCCTTCGGGCATCTCGATGCCCCACCGAGTCGCAATCCCAAGAGCTCGCACCATGACCACCGACCAGCGCCCATCGACGTCACCAAACGGTGACTTTCGCCTCGGCGGCGACCTGCCAGTCCGCCAGCTCGGCTACGGCTCCATGCAGCTCACCGGGCAGGGCCACTGGGGTTATCCGGCCGATCCCGACGAAGCCCAACGGATGCTGCGGCGAGCTGTCGCTTCGGCGTGAATCACCTCGATACCGCTGACGCCTATGGTCCGGAAACCGTCGAGCAGCTGATCCGCCAAGCCCTGCACCCCTACCCAGACGACCTGGTGATCGCGACCAAGGGCAGGCTCACCCGGCAAGGCCCGAACCGATGGGCACCAGTGGGCCGTCCCGAGTACCTCCGCCAGTGCGTCGAGATGAGCTTGCGGCGGCTGGCACTCGACCGCATCGACCTCTACTACCTACACCGGGATCGATCTCCAGGTCCCCCTGGAAGACCAACTCGGCGTGCTGGTCGACCTGCAGGCCGAAGGAAAACTCCGTCACCTCGGACTCTCCCAGGTCGACGTCAACCAGCACACTCGGCGACCTCACCAGCAACTATCAAGCAACCCCAGCCCAGCTCGCCCTGGCCTGGCTGCTCCAGCACTCGCCGGTGATGCTACCCATTCCCGGAACCAGTTCCGGCGCTCACCTCGACGAGAACCTGGCGGCCACCACCATTCACCTCTCCCCCGACGACGCAGAGATGATCAGCGCAGCCTTCCCACACGACACCCCCACCGCCAGCCCACCCTCGCGGAAATCGACACCCACCTCAACTGTGCTGACCCACCGCCAGACTTCGCCCAGACCCGCTTGGACCGCAGCAAATACCTCGGCATTCGCCCAGTACGGCCTGACCGGGATCGGCGCACACCTGCGCCACCACGCCCCCGGCAGTGGCCAGCGTCTCAAGCTTGTGACGACGCGGTCGTCGATCGCACCGGCCAGCAACTGGATGGTGCCGAAGAGTATGTCCCTACACGTTATTATTTCCTGAGCGGCCTGCCGTGATGCGCCGGGCGGCCCGTGCGAGGTCCCGGTGGTCGCTACGGGGACGCGCTTCCAGGGCCGTGACGAGCGGCTGCAGCCGCTCGCGGGCGCGCACCGAGTGCAGCGGCGCCACCGCGTCGATCGCCGACTTCGCCATCAGCGCCCCACGCGGCTCTCCGGCCTGCACGTAGATCGTGGCCCGGAGGACCGACGCGAACACACCGACCGGCCGGTGCCAACCCCCACCGTTGACGGTGGACGCGAACCGCTCCGCAGCCTCCAGATTTCCCAGATCCATATGAACGAGAGCGGTCTGGTACGCCGTATCGGCACGCTCGAAATCGTTGGAAGGCCGCCAACCACCCTGAGCCTTGGCCAACTCTCGAAGCGCATTATCATGCCCCATGAGGGCCAGCGAATTTGCCGATACTGCATGCAGCCAGGAAATTAGCTCCGGATCACCTTTCTGGCCGACTATGAGGTGCGCCATATCGAATTGCTTCATGGCGTCATCAAGATTACCTCGTGCGCCATCAATGATACCCATGAATCTTATGGCGCTCGCGACCCGATAGTTGTCACGTGCCTGTTGCGCGAGGTCGACAGCTTTGCGGTAGTGCAACCGGGCCGGCCGGTCCAGGTCACTGTCGAAACAGCACCACCCGGCCAGTTCATTCAGGTCAGCGAGCTGCGTGAGCAACCGCGCCGTCACGGCCTCGTTGGCCGGCACCTGGGTGAGCCGACCGTACTGCACCGCCGCCGCACTGACCGCGCGAGCCTGTCCACCCCGGGTCCGGGCCGCGACCCTCAGTTGCTCGGTGGTGTTCGCAATCTCGGCCACATCGGCCAGGCCGACCTGGGAGGGCAGGTCGAGCTCACCCGGACCGGCGGACGAGGCCAGCAGCTTGCCGAGCACCGGCACCCCCACCAAAGCGATGGATCCCTTGGCGAGCACGTCTCTGCGGAGCATGTCGTCATCCACTTCCTCGGTGTCCCCCGACGGCGGGTCGTCTCCATCGTAGGAGCCATCCTGGCCGGATGCGGTATAAGCCAGACCCAGGTATCCGCACGGTATCCCCAACCCGTCCGCGATGCGTTTGAGCACGTCGTAGACGATGACCTGACGACCGTTACACACCGCGGACACCTCGGACTGCGCCTGCCCGGTCCGCTCCGCGATCTGCCGCTGGCTGATCCCGGCGTCACCCAGCATCCGGTACACCGCGCCGATGTCACGGTCCCGCAGGGCCGCGCGCATGGCGGGCGGTTCCCAGAGCGGAGCCTGTCACGTTTTCCGTGTAAGCCACGGAATGCTAATACTGTTACTCTATCACAGGGGAAGCCGCCCCGGGAAGAGGACAGCCAGAGTATTCAGGGCGACTTTCCAGCCCCATGTTCCCGTGCCGGATTTGCCTCCTCTCGTGCTGGAGATATTCCGCAGGCCGAGGTAGATCAGCTTCATCGCAGCCTCGTCCGACGGGAAATGGCCCCGAATTTTTGGTGATCTTACGGAGTTGAAAGTTGATCGACTCGATCGCA
>JBOHHE010000203.1:0-36535 GCA_050700355.1 Pseudonocardiaceae bacterium | reverse complement strand
CGGGTTGGATTCTGGGGTTGACCTGCGGTGTTGCGCGCCGGGATGGGGGCGGTGCGCGGCTTTGGACGGGCGCCAGGTCCGTTGGTCGGTGGGTACCGGCCGGGGGTGCAGGGTCCATAGGTGCACGTCGTAGGCGCCGGTGTTCGGGTTACGCAGCGGTTCCCGGGTCAGGTATCCGTGCAGTTCCAGCTCGCGGAGCATGTCGCGGGCGTGGTGGCGGCCTTTGGGACCGGCGCTGGCCAGGTCCTCGGCGGAGAGTTTGTAGACCTCCCGGTGGGAGGCGATCCAGCCGAACGCTCCTTTGGCGTCCCAGCTGACCGCCTGGTCGCGGAGCAGCCGGTTGGGGACCGAAGCCCATGCCTCGTCGTCCCAGGACTGGGCTTTGCGGAGGTAAGTGCCCGGTTCGGTGGGTAGGTCAGGTTGTGGCACGTGTCGATTCCCCTTCGGTGTACTCGGCTACTGGGGCAGTGAGCCGCCGGGCAGGTTGGTGGGCTGAGCGGCGAGGGGCCGTCGGGTCCGCTTGGGTGAGCAGCTCGGTCAGGGCGGCGCGGACTGTGTGGGGAGTGGCGGTGGGCATGGGGATCTCCTGCTCCGGGGGAGTGGTGGAAGGCGGTTGGTCGGGTGGCCCGGGGGGAAGGTCACCCCCCGGGCCACCCGAGGAGAGTTATTCGGTGGGTTCGGTGAGCTGGTCTCCGCAATCGTCGCAAGTGACGCCGGAGCTGCTGGTGATGGTGTTATCAGTGCCGGTCATCGTCACGGAGACGTTTTCGTGGTCGCAGTCGTCAGACATGGTGGGTGTTCCTTTCTTGGTGTTGCCCGGCCATCTGGTGTGGTCGGGAGTCTTTTAGTCAGCCGATCCGTTCCCGGCCGGGAAGCTAATCGTCTTTTTCCTGCTCCATTCGCAGTGCGTGGCGGGCCAGTGCCTGCCTGGCTATTTCTCGTCCTGTGGTGTTGGCGTGGTCGTCGTGCACGATCTCGCGGAGTCTGTCGGCGTACTCGTTGTCGCTTTCGTTGGCCATGTCACACCGTTCCGGTTAGTGGATGCGTTGTCCGTTGACCCACACTTCGGTGTCGTCACCGTTGTCGGTGATCTGGATTCCCCCGGTGACCGTTCCGGCCTGGAGTCCGGCGAAGTTCCCGGTGACGGAGTTGGTGACCTGGACGTGGTCTCCGTCGTCGGTGACGAATTCGTGGAATGAGTCGCTGTGTGTCATGTGACAGCCCTTCCTGTTCGTTGATGGGTTTCCGGCCGCACGGTGTGGCCGGATGTCGTTAGGTGCGTTGTTTGTCGCGGGTGGCCCAGTGCCAGATCCGGCGTCCGAGGCGGACGCGGCGTCCGGTGCCCCGGCAGCGGCGACACGGGCGGAAGTACCGTCCGGCGCGGTGCCGGCCGCTGCCCTTGCAGCGGCGGCAGGGGGTGTAGGGGAACCACCAGATGAGCGCCAGCCGCCAGCCGAGCAGAGCGAGCGTGGCCAGGGCGAGCCAGGTGCTCAGGGTGGGCAGTGCGGTCACGGCTGGTGAGAATGGGGGCATGGGTTGCTCCGGGTCAGGGGTGGGCAGGGAGGTGGCCACCGGAGTGGGGGCAGGCCGTGTTCGGGGGTCCAGTGGGGTGGTCACCCGGGCAAGTGGGTGCCTCCCTGATGGGTGTCCGCGCAGGTGGGCCTGGGGAGGTGGGGGTAGGGAGGTGGTAGGGAGATCTCCCTGGCCCTGGGCTGTCTGCTTGCCCGCCTCCCTACGGCGGAGCGTCGTCCCTTCGGTTACGGTCGGTGAGAGCTTGGGTGACTTCTTCGAGGCGGACGACCTGGGTGCCGTTGTAGCGGGCGTCCTTGTCGATCGCGGGATGGCGACCGAGTTCGGCCTTGAGGTCGGAGAACGTCCAGTCGGTGTACTCGCCCGGGTTCAGCTCGGCGAGGTGGGCGAGCACCGTCTGGGTCCGGACCCGTCGTTCACCGCGCAGCGCCTCGGCGATGTTGGCCAGGTGATCGACCTCAGCCGGGGCCTGCTCGGGCTCGGGATCGGGGGTGGGCACCGTGCGTCCGGTGCGGTGCAGGATCGTCATGGCCCGTTCGATCACTGGGTAGGCGTCCTTGGTGGACACGTAGTGGGTTCTGACGATCGCGAAGGCTTGGCCTTTGGGGATGTCTTCGATCTCGCCGGTGGCCACGACGGTGCCGGCGTCGGCGCCGGGGCGCAGGTCCTGGGGTCGGGCGCCGCGGTCGGCGGCATCGGCCAGGACCATTTTCGCGGTCTCGTAGTTCGGGACGTTGAGCGAGCACCGGACATGCGCACCTTCGCGGACTCGGACCGGCAGGGTGCGGTCGTCAGGGCGTTGGGTGGCCTGGATCAGGTGCACGTTGACCGCGCGGGCTTGGTCGTGCAGCCGTTTCGCCGCTCGCCACGCCCTCGCGTCATCCTTCGCACCCCCGATGGGGTGGGGGGCGCCGTAGAGGACCTGGCATTCGTCGACGATCAGCCAGATCGGGTGGAAATCGGATCCGGGACGGCGGGAGATCTCCCGAGTGATGTTGCCGACGATCCCGGCGGCCGATTTGGCCTCGTACCGGCGTCGGTACTCAGCCACGCCCCATTCCAGCATGGTGGCGGTGGCCTCGGCGTCCTCATCGCTGCACCCCTCAATCAGCGTGACTGCCCGGGGCGCGAACATCGTCCAATCTCCGTCGCCTTTGAGGTCGGCGATGTGCAATTCCACGGTGGGATCCAGGGCCAAACCAAGTGCGAGTAATCGCACGACGGTGGTTTTGCCTTGTTTGGAGGTGGCCCCGACCAGCCAGTGCTTTTGCAGCATTCCGAGTGAGATCTGTTCCGAGCGCATGGTGACACCCCAGGGCAGTCGGTCGCGGAAGACGTCGACTGCGCCGTCGTGTAGCAGTGGCCAGGGTGGGGCGGGTTTGTCCATGGTGCCTTTGTCGGCGATCCAGACGTCGAGGACGCGGGCGTCGGCGTCGGGTTGGCGTTGGGGCCAGACTTCGTGGCGGTGCCGGCCCAGGTTCCCGGCCAGCAGTTCGACCTTGGTGCTGGAGAGCAATTCAGCGGCCATCACTCCGATCGGGAGCCGGATCTGGGTGTAGGTGCCTCCGCCCTGTTCCCGGGGTGGGACCACGAATTCCAGCCGGCCGCCACCGGCCAGGTATCGGGTCAGGGCCGGGACTTTGGCGTGTTGCAGGGCGGCGGTGAGCAGGTCGGGGCTGATCTCGCTGTCGTACTGCGCGCGTTGTTCCTCGCTGAGCAACCACCGCGGCGCCGGAGCCGCCCGGCGACCCTCCCGCCAGGCCGCGGCCACGATGATCACCGGAGTAACCACCATGATCACGTTCACCACGACTGGTACCACGGTGAGCACCCATCGCGTGGCCCCGAGCACACCGTGGATCACGTCGAGGAACCGCCCCGTCCCGGACACCTGTACTACCGCGGCCAGCAGCAAGATCGCGGCGACCAGGGCGACCAGTGCCCCGGCGGTGACGATGCCCAACGCGGCAGCCAGCTTGGGCAGGTCCATCAGCCGGCGGTGACGACGCTCGCGGACCTGCTCGGCGCGGGTGGTCCAGTCCGCGAGGCGCTCCCGGTCACCAGCTGCTTGAGCGGCGGTGATCTCCCGTCGGTAGAGCCCTAACGTCGCCGCGTCCCATCCGCGCCGGGCCCATGACCCGAACCCCCGGCTGACCTGCACCCCGGCCCGGACCGTGGCCCGACCCGCGCTGACCGCGCGCGGGGAGGTCGCCACCGTGGCCACTCGGTGCGCTATCCGGTGCGCGGTGACCCGCACCGGCAGCGTCCTGCGTCGGCGGTACTCCTCCTCGGTGACCAGCTCGGCGTCGAGCACCTCCGGCGCCGGTTCCAACGCCGCCCCCAACGCCACCTCCGGAACCTGCCGGGCACCCGGAAACGGCACGACCTGCCCACGCTGCCGCTCGGTTTGCTCACGCTCGGGTCGGTTCATCGCGTGCCCTCCTTCCGGGCTGCGCCATTGACGACCGCCGCTGCGGCCGGGGTGGTGGTGTCCAACTCGGCGAGCAACCGGGCCGCCCGCCCACTGCCGATACCCAGGGCGTGGCGGAGCTGGTACTGGCTGGGGGGAGTGCCACCGTTGCGCCTGGTCAGGTCCCGCACCGCCTGAGACAGCTGCGCATCAGTGCGGGACTTGCTGACCCGCTCACCAGCCACCGGAACGGACTGCTCGGTCGAGGCGGACGGGTTGGTCACCGGCGCGGAGCCGGGCTGGATCCGGTCCGCCGGTGGGACGCTCGCGCCCCGGGCTGGGTTGAACGCCGGGGCGACACCGGGTCGGGGTGGTGGGGCGGTCTCGGGCTGCCCAGCGGGCCGAATCGAGGCAGCCACCGGGTAGCCGCTGACTCCACCAGGGCGGAACACAGCCACCGGTGCACCAGCCGGTGGCGTGACCGGCCCGGACACCGGGGCAGGTGGTTCGGGTTCGTCGGTGAGGAGGTGGTAGAGCGCCGCGCCCATCCCGAGCACCGCGACCGGCAGGCAGGACACCAGCATCGTGACCACCCACGGGGCCGCGGTGACTCCGGCCGCGGCCATTAGGTGATAGGCGATCTGCCCTAGGGTGCCTAGCATCAGGGCTCCCAGCGCTGAGCACTTGGCGAACTGCCGGGCCCGGGGTGGGGTGCCCTGGGTTAGCCACGCCCGTAGGGCGTAGGCGCCGTAGCACTCCATCCCGATCGGCAGGGTGATCGCGGTGTTGATCCGCAGCTCGTCCCAGATCCCCGGCAGCAGCGGCACGACTCCGAACCCGGTCATCTGGCCCAGCCCGACCCACCCGGCCCAGATCGACACCCCGGCGGGCAGCGCCAGCACCAGCAGCGGCCACGCCGGGACCCGCCGGGGGGTCATCGGGTTCTCCCGGGGCTGATCCCGACTGCGGACAGGGCATCAGTGAGCGCGTCCCGGGCGGCGCCGGGATCGAGGTCACCCAGGAGTCCCCCGTCGGTGAGTAACCCGGTGACGAGGTCCTGAATCAGCTCAGAAGTCCACACCGGATGCTCGCGCTGGGCCGCAGTGTGCACAGCCCGCGCGATCACACCCGCGACGGCGCGGACTGTGGGGTGACCCCATCCAGCGAGCCAGGCCAGGATCGCCAACTCACTCCGGGTGACCTGGACGTCGCGACCGAGCGCGTCGAGCAGGTGATCCAGATGCTCAGCGTTCACCGGGTTACCTCCCCAGCCCGCCGGATGCTCTCCCGGTCTCGGACCTGGCCGGCGATGCGGCGGATCTCCTCCCGCAGCGGCCCGGCGGTCATCCCGTCCGCGTCCTGGGCCAGGCGGATCAGCACGGTCAGCCAGGAGGCCAGGGCGCCGATCTCGCTGTGCGCGGCGTGCAGGTCGGTGAGGTAGGCCGGCTCTGAGGTGCTCATCACAGCCACCTGTGTTTCAGCAGCCGGGCGGCGTCCCGGTCGATCTCGTCGGCGCGCTCAGCCACGATCCGGGTGGCCTGGGTGCGGGCCGCGCTCTCGATACGGTCCCACTCAGCCGGCGCAAGTCCGGAGAGGACTTTGTCGATCTCGGCGTGGTCACCCTCAGCGCCCTGAGCGGTCCCGGCGGCTATCTCACCGGCCACCAAGAACGTGACCTGTGACTGGGGGTCGGCGGGCAGACCATAGGCGTAGGTGCGGCCTGTTCCGTCCGGGTACAGCCTGACTGTGCCGACGCTCCCACCCAGAGCCCGAGCGGCTGCCACATGCCCGGCCTCGTGCCGCGCGACCGTAGCCATCCCCTCCGGGTCGACCTCCGGATCCGGATCACCGCAGAGCCACTCCACGCCACCAGCACCACAACCACTGGCACTGGAGTCGTCGCTCTCCCAGATGGAGACCGCGATCGGCTTACCGGTGTTGTCGTCATACCCGTCACCGTCGGCGTCCACGGCGCACCCGGCCAGCAGCACCACCAAGACCAGGACCGCGAGCAGGAGTCCGGTGATATCTCGTGGGGTCTTAGGCATCTGGTGCCTCCTGGTTGTTGGTCCTAGCTGGGCAGTTGGCCCGCATGTAGTCGGCGATCGCCTGGGCCGCCGTGGCCTCTGCGCGCAGATCGGCCGCGACCCGGGACTCACCGCGCCGCTCCAGCTCCCGCGCACGGCGGGTCAAACGCTCGGCGTCGGTGTCCAGACGGATGAGGTGAGTGGCCCACACCTCAGCGAGCAGATCGAGGCCCCCGTTGGTCAGCTCGCTCATCCCCGGGCCTGCATCCCCACCGGGGCCAGCTCGGCCAGGACGAAGGGGACCGGCTCATCAACCCCCACACCCAGCGGTGGGGCCAGTGGCAGGTCTAGCTCAGCGGTGAAGAGCAACCCGTCGCAGCGTGGGCAGGCCAGCCGGGCCGGGGTGCGACGGGCCGGGGTGGGTTCGAACGACAGCCCGCACCCTGGACTGGTGCACGTCAGCACCAGCACCAGATCGGGGCTGATCATCTCGGCCAGGTCGAGGGTGAGGTGGGTACGTCGTTGGTGGGTGTTCATGCCGCCGCCTTCGGTTCGGTGGATTCGGGAGTGGGGTAAGCGCAGGTGATGCACCGGCCCAAAGAGGTGGGGATGCAGTACCCGGCGTCGGTCCGGCAGCTCGGGCACCACCGCCGCGCGGCCAACGCCTTACCAAGCGCGACGAGTTGGGCGGACGTGGCGCTGCGTTTGGGAGCGCACTCGCCGGGGTCGTAGAGGTAGCCGCGGCGCCGTCCCCGCCGGCACACGATCTGCGCTACCGGCTCGGCACCGCCGGGGGCCAGCCCGGCGGCCCGCATCTGGCGGCGGGTGACCAGCCCGGCCGGGGCGCAGCGCCAGGACCAGGTGGGCAGCCCGGCGTCCATCCAGGCCATGGGCTGCCAGCCCCACCGCTGGGTCATCACCCCGTAGGCGCCCCGCGCCCGGCTCACCGGGTGCCCCCCGGACTCCGGCTGGTCAGTTCGCCGTGGTGGTGGGCGCACAACCCCACCGCGCGCCCCTGGTAGTGCCCCGACCAGCGTGCCGGGCGCCGCCGTGATACTCGCTGCCCGGTCAGGGTCGCGGTCCGCTGGGCTTCCCAGCAGGCCACGCATTCACCGGAGCGGCACCGCGACCAGGCCCCTACTTCGGCTACTCCGGCGAGCTCGGCTAGCCCCAACGCGCCTGTGGCGCGGGCCGGGGGCTTCACGCCGCCGCTCCGTTGCGGGTGGAGGCGGGTCGGCGGCCTCCTGGGGGTGTCAGGGGCTGGCCTGCGCGGTGGCGCTCCAACCAGCGCCGCACCTGCCGCTCGGACACCCCCAGGCGTCCCGCGATCGACGTCGGCCCGTGCCCGCCCCGGTGCAGCTCGATCGCGGCGTGAGCCACCTCAGCGCGCCGTGCCGCGCAGGGCCGGTCCCCGGCCATCAGCCCGGCCACGGCCATCTCATCGACCTCACGGGGCAACCCACGGCGCATCACCGGTCCGGCCATCCCCGCCAGATAGGAGCGGGTCGGTTGCTGGCGGGTCAGGCGCAGGACCTGGCGGCGCTGCCCGGCGGTCATCCCCCCGACGACGCCGTGCTGCTCGCTGGCCCTGAACTCCAACGCCGACTTCAGACACGCCCCCACCAGTGGACAGTCCCCGCACACGGCCAGTGCCTTCAGTTCCCACGCGGCGGTGGGACCACCCTCGGGACTGTCGCAGGGACCGAAGAACACTTCCGGATCCACACCCCAGCACGCCGCCACCGGCTTGGTCAGGGTGTGGTCTGAAGTGGCGGGCCGGCTAGTGCTGAGGGGGCTCATGACGCGGCTTCTTCCAAGTTGTCCAGCCAGCGGTCCACCTCGTTACGTCGGATGCGGATCTCTCCGTTGGGCAGCCGGATGCAGCGCGGGGCCTTACCCGTGGCCCGCCAGGCATAGAACGTCGAGCGGGCGACCTTCTGCTCGGCGCAGAACTCCTTGAGCGTCAAGTGCTCGGCCCCGCTCATCCCTGATCACCCCCGGGCAGAGCAGGGAACACAGCCACACCGGTGTCGGTGCGCACCGCGCTGACCCCCACCGCGGGTCCGGTGAGCTCGGTGAGGTCGACATCGAGGTAGACCCGGCCCAGCGCCGACGGTGCCCGGTTGGGGTAGAAACCGCTGACCTCCCGCACCCGCACAACCTGCGCCAGCCGCGCGAGCAGCCGGTCGCACTCGGCGGCGCTGCCGGTGATCCGGATCTTCACCACCGCTCACCCCCACCGGTAACCACCGCAGCGGCGGTGGCGCGGGTAGCCATCCAGGCACGCAGCTGATCAGCTGACACCGTGACGCCTTGGTGCTCGCCCAGCAGCTCAGCGGCTCCGGGCAGCACGTCCCAGACCACCACCGGCACCGGGGTGGCCGGATCACCGAACGCGCCGCTTACCGTCGCCTTCGCCGAGCCGGGGACAGGGGACTGGAGCCAGGCGGAGAGCTCTATCGGGGCGTGCAGGCTGTCGGCCCAGTCCGCGATGGCCCACCCCTCCTGCCCCTCGTCCACGCCGCAGAGGTGCAACTCACCGAACGGGCTCACCGAGACCGCGCACAGCGAGTGCTCCCGCAGATGCGCCGCGGTGGCGGCGAGGAAATCCGCCAGCGTGGGCTGCGGCCGTCCCGTGGCCCGGCCGAACTCCCGCAGCACCCCCAACACCGCCACCGCGGCCTGGTCGGGGTACTCCGCAGCACCGATTACTGCGTCGAGCTCGGCCAGCAGCGCCAGCACCGGCGGTGACTCGCCGGGCTGATCACCGCACACAGGGTTCAGATCAGTCGTCATGATCGAGTCCTTTTCTGTCGTGGAAAGAAGTCGTGGAAAGAAGCTGTGGAAGGCACCCCGGGGCGACGGGTGCGTCACCGGCCGGCGACGGCCTCATGCCGCCCCGGGGGCCGATCAAGGGGTTGACATCAGGAAGTCAGATCCCGGGTCACCGACGGCAGGGGGCTCACGGCGCCCCCTGCCGGGTGATCTCGGCGAGCGCCGCGTCCAGCCCAGCGCGCGTCCGCACACACGACACGCACTCCGGCGCCGGGCAACCCGAGCAACGCGGGACCAGGGCCTCGGTGGCCACCAGGAACTCCAGAGCCACCGCCGAGGACCCGACCAACGTCTTCGCCTGCCGGGTCACCGGGTACAGCGCCAGCACCAGCCGCTCACCCGACACGCTCAGCGCGACGTCCCCACCGGCACCCACCGAGTCCGGAGCCAACCAATCCCGGGCGAAACGCCACACCTGTGCCACTCCGTCACCCGGGGTCAGATGCAGCTGCACCTCCAGCGGGTGGGCCGGGTCGAACCGCCAGCCCGCCGCATACGGCCGACCCGCCACATCCCGGAACACATCCACCGCGCTCACCGGGCCACCACCGGCGTACAACGGATCAGGAACACACAACACTGGTCAAGCTCCTCTTCTGTGGGAGTGGACCCGGGGCTGTGAGCTGCCAGGCTTAGGCAGCCCCGGGTCAACCACTCTGATCAGCCAGTACGCCGACAACCCGCCGCACTGAGCACCGTGCCAAGGTCAGACAGGGACACCGGCCCCACCGACGTGGGAAGGCACAGGGCCAGGGGCTTGCTCAGCTGCCGCATTTGCAACACACCCACCCCAACCCCTTGACATAGTGCTTGTAACAACCCTCCGCGCACACCGAGAGCAACACCACCCCCGCGACACACCGATCAGGAATACGCAACACTGGTCAAGCTCCTTTCTGTGGGAGCAGACCCGGGGCTGTGAGCTGCCAGGCTTAGGCAGCCCCGGGTCACCAAACACCGATCACCACGCCGCACCGCCTCTAACTCACCGGACTCAATCGCCCGATCAATCGTCGCGACCGGCACCCCGAAAAGCCCGGCCACCTCCCTGACCCGATACATCCGGGTAACCTCAACCTGCATCGATGACCTCCCAAGGTTCGATGTATGCCCCGGCCGGTGCTCGCAACACCGACCGGGGCCTTCTGCTGTCTAGATGCCGAGCCGTGACCTCCTCGGGATTACTCCTCGGCTGACCTGCACTTGCGCGTCGATGTGACGCCTCTGAGCGTAATGCCATTCCGGAACGATGACAAGGTACAGTTCCGGAAATATGACTTGGAAATTTTCTGGGGCCGATGGGCCGCACGGGGGATCGTTCGGCATGCTGCACTTCCGGTACAGTTAGATCGGTGCAGGTGCGACTAGCTGGGGAGATGGAGGGGCCGTCTTGATTGCCAGACGAGACGGACGATCCCGCCAGGAGCAGATCGCCGCTGACCTGAGGGCGCAGATCATGTCTGGAGACTTGCCAGTTGGCGCGCAGTTGCCGCCAACCCAGCAGATGCTGGCGCACTACAGCACGTCGCCGGCCACCGTCCAGCGCGCCCTCGCGTCCCTTGAGGATGAAGGCTTCATCGACAGGAAGCCGGGGCGTGGCATCTATGTCCGGGACCGCCAGTCGTTCATCGTTCGCGTCAGTGCTTACTTCGCGCCGACTCCCCGAGGCTATAGCTACAAGCTGCTCGATGTAGGTGAGGTGCGGCCGCCTGTCGACGCGGCCAAGGTGCTCGAGCTCAACAACGGGATGACCGCGATTTTGCGGCATCGGCTGATGTCTCACGACGGTGTACCAGTCGAGTTGTCCTGGTCGTACTATCCGCTTCAGCTGGCCACCGGTACTCCCCTGGCCGGCAGAGCGAAGATCCCGGGGGGAGCGCCACGGGTCTTGGCCGACCTGGGTTATCCGCAGCTCTACTTCCGGGACTACATCTCGTCGCGAGCACCCACCACCGAAGAGCTCGAAGCATTGGAGATGCCCGACAACGTGCCGGTGATGCGACAGTTCCGGATGGTCTACTCCCATAACGACCAGCCTGTCGAAGTGACGGTCATGATCAAGCCTGCGCACTTGTACGAGCTGGAGTATCAGGAGATCATCACCCCGTCGCCGGAGGATTAACCTCGAACAGCTCACTGTTCGGAGCCGTTCTCTACGGGTTGACCTGCATAAACGCACACCTGTGTGCAGTAATCTGTGCCTACGACCCGCCCGCTCCAGCTCAGAGAGGCCGTCCAGCCTTGGGTGACCTCCCAGCCAAACCCAGCCGGTACGCCGAGGTAGCCGCCGAACTTCGTGACGAGATCCTCAGCGGCCGTCTGCCGCCGGGAGTCGCACTGCCCAGCGAGAACCGACTTGCTGCTCAGCGAGGTGTCAGCCGGGACATCCTCCGCGCAGCCTTGGCCGTTCTGCGTTCCGAAGGGCTCATTACGACGATCAAGGGCGGTTCTACCTACATCCGGGACCGCCGGGTCGTGCGCCTGTCGCTGAGCCAATACAGCCGTACCCTGCACCCCGGCCCACCAGCTCCCTTCAGCGCCGCAGCCCAAGCCGCCGGTCTGGTCGGAAACGTCCGGGTGGTCCAGGTCGAACGGCGCCCCGCTGACGCCGACGTCGCGCGAGGGCTCGACATCCCGGAAGGGGACATGGTGATTGTCCGGGCTCGACACATGCTCCTGGATGACGTCGAACCTGAGACGGTGCAGATCTCTTCCAGCATGATCCCGCTGGCACTGGTCGAAGGGTCGCCGCTCGCGGCCGACGCCCCCCTCCGTGTGTACGCGGCGTTCGTCGAGCTGGGGATCACCCCCACAGCCATGAACGAGGAAGTCTCGACCCGGATGCCGACACCCGAGGAAGCGGAGACGCTGGGACTCGTGTCCGGTATGCCAGTGCTGGACATCCGGCGGGTTACCCGCGACCAGGACGGACGGCCAATCGAGCTGTTGCGTGTCGTGGCCACCGGGGATCGCACAGTGCTCGTCTACGACGACTTGCCCATCACGCCAGCCACCAACTGAACGAGTATCACGGTCGACCAGATCCTCAGTGATGCCTTGGATCAGCCGCTCCACGCTCTCCACCTCCTCGTGATCATTCATAGGTGTTCACGCTCTGGTACGCCACGGTGACGCTCTATTTGCTCAGTCTGACTTGAGTGAACAAGCTTGTCCATACCGGGATGGCTGAAGATTTGCATGGACCAGTGGTTCTAAGCTGATCGCGATGACGAGCGAACCGACACCATCCCGCCAGATCGCCGCTGACCTGCGGAAAGCGATCCGTGACGGTGAATACCGGCCCGGTCACCAGCTCCCCAGCGGGAACGCGCTGGCCAGGCGCTACGGAGTCGCCCGCCAGACCGTGCAGACCGCTGTTCAGACGCTTCGCGCCGAAGGACTGGTGGTCGGCCATCAAGGAGCCGGCTGGTTCGTCCGGGAGAAACCCGCCGTGCAGCGCCTCGCGTCGTCCAGACTTAAACGCAGCGAACGCGAAGCCGGACGTGGTGCCTTCACCACCGACGCGGCGCAGGGGGGTTGGCGGCTTGACTCCCAGGTCACCCTTCGGGTCGAACCGGCCTGCGAGCTCATCGCCACCGAGCTGCGCATTGAGGCCGGAGCTGAGGTCTTTGTCCGAGACCGAGTGATGAGCGCTGACGGACAGCCCGTGCAGCTCGCTACCAGTCGGCTGCCCCGCACTCTCACCGAAGGCACGGCGATCGAGCGGGAGAACCCAGGACCCGGCGGGATCTACGCCCGACTGGAAGAAGCCGGACACATCCTGACGCGATTCGAAGAACGCGTCACCGCCCGCCCGGCTACCGCCGATGAGTCCGAAGTTCTGCGCCTCGACATTGGCGCCCCGGTCCTCACGATCACCCGAGTCGCCTATGCCGGAGAGCTACCCACGGAGATCAACGACATGATCCTGGCTGCCGAGCGCTACGAACTGGTGTACGACCTGCCCGCCGACTAGAGCGCCCCAGGCAAGATCACTCATCACGACTCGTCCTCCGTGCTGGCAGCTTCGGCAGATGTGGAACGCTAACGACGCGACCGGGCAAGCCGACTGCTGCTGCTGTGCGGAAGGCGAGGGAACGGGTCCAGTCGTCAGCGCCCGCCACGTCGCACCCACCCTGCGACTATCGTCCCGCACCCTGGCGCAGCCGGAGAACACCGAATCAACTACAGGAGCTCGTCAACGAGCACCGCCATCGGATCGCGATCAGTCGAGACGACATGGATCCGTCCCGTTAACGGTGGCTCTGCCCAACTCGTGTTGATGGGGCGGTTAGCCACTCGTATTCCCGGGATTTGAACTGCCTAGCGATGAGTCCGCACCCATGCTTCTAGCTGTCTTGCTTGTTCGTTGCAGCCTAGGGCGCGGAGGTCGGCGGCGAGGTTGTCGGCCGATTTGAGGGTGTAGGGGTGGTTGTCGCCCAGCACACGGCGGAAGTGGTTGAGGGTGACCTCATGGAGTGCGCGCGCCTGCTGATGTGTGCCTAGGCCCCACCGTTGGAAGGTAGGGACGTCAGCGCTCGGGCAGTCGCCACTTGGTGCTCTGCTGCTGAGGTTGGTCTCTGAATTGCTCCCGTGTATGGGGGAGCGTGGTGTCCTGAGATCACGTTCGGCGCGTTCACGGGCTTGTGCGAAGTAGCGGTCAGGGTCTCTCAGCATCTCCTGTGCCCGCTCTACAGAGCGGCTTGGCCCGATCCTCATCGTGCGTGGCCTCCCTCCGGCCGTGCTATGACACACGATCGGAGGGAGGACCGTCAACGATTGATCGCCCAACGGTCTGATGACCTAGTTGCCAGTCCCACCGGGTGGGAGAGCGATAGCAACCACGGGCTGTGTCTGTGTCTGTTGTGACAGCGCCAGGGCGAGGATGACGCCGAGCAGTCTGGCAAGGTCGACGTCAGCTTCGGTGAAGACGCCTGGCTGATCGGCATCCACCGTCATGATGCCGAACACCTGGTCATCAGTGCGTACTGGGACCGCCAGGAACGTCTTGTAGGAGGTGCGGCCGTTCGTCGTTGCCTTCCAGTTGATCGGTTTTTCGATGTGGAGGTCATTGATCAGCTCAGTCTTGTCGTCGGCCAGAAGCTCGAACAGGGCTTGTCCGCGAGGCTCGGCCTTAGGGAACTCGGTAGACGGTTTAATTCCCCGACCGATGTGCGCAGCGGGGTACAACCCAGGCATGTCGGAGTTCAGGCCCCTGATTTCGTACCAGCATGCTCGAATCCGTCCCCGGCCACCGCCGCAGAGATGCACGGCTGTACCGAGCACCATCCGCAAGGTCTCAGCGGCGGCAACCTCGTTGGGGGTTGAACTGGCGGGATCGACTCCGTTGACGACGGATGTCAGTACGGGCAGTAAGGCGTCGGACACGGTGAGCTTCAGCGCCACATCAGCGGCGAGCAGCCTGTCCTCAGCGAGCTGGGCACGTCGTTGGGCCTCAGCCTCCCGTGCAGCGGGGACTGTGAAGGCGATCAGGGCAAGGAGACCAACGAGGACGGCCGCACCGACGCGCATCCATCCTTGTGCCACGGGGATGATCGTGGTGACCACGGCAGTGGCCAGTGCGGCCCCACTACCTGTCCAGAGGGATCTTGCAGCGAACCAACGCTGCCCCAACTGCATCAGCGACTCTTCGCGCTGCGTCATATCCGGAAGGTTAGAACCCACGAGACTGCCGCCTACCTGGTAAAAAGACACTGATCGCCCGGCGGCTACTCCAGCTCGTCGAATGGCACAGAGCAACAGGTACCGCCCTTTGGGGGCGCCCCGTATCGGATGATGACCCCGCCGGATGCAACGCGCTGTGATCAGTGCCCGCCCGCAACGCTGGGAGGCATCACCGGACGATCTTGAGGATAGCGGCACGCCAATAGTGATCAACGACACGGTTCGTGCTGGCGACGGCGATTTCAAGCGATCAGTGCGTCAGTGCGTCGCCCGGCTTGACCTGGGACCCTCGCGAGGGCTCACATCGGGCCTGATCAGGGGCAGATAGGGACCTGCCCGATCCGCTGAAAACCTGGACCCCGTGGAGAACACCGCAGTCACGTGGGCGCCTGCTCTCCGGCTCACCGACTTCGTCCCAGCCGCAGCGGTGTACCCGCCGATCCTCGAAGCGCTAGGAGTCGCCCATGCCTGACCAACCGACCATCATCGTCGCCATCGTCACCAGCCCGCTGGGTGTTCTGCTCGCGCGCCGTCACGACGGCAAGCCCGAATGGACCTTCCCCGGTGGTGCGCAAGAGCCGGGCGAGACCCATACCGAGGCCGCTGTACGGGAAACTCTCGAAGAGACGGGGCTGGCCGTGGTCGCCTGTGGCCAGCTCGGGACGCGCATTCACCCCAAGACGGGACGCGAGATGGTCTACATCGCCGCCGATCCGGCCAACGGCACTGCGGTACGGGTCGGCGACCCCGAGGAACTCGCCGAGGTGGGGTGGTACCCATGGGATGCCGCCGAGACGATGCTGCTGCAGTTGTTCGAACCAGTCGCTGAGCATCTGCGCAAGGTTCTGCTCCGCAATTGATCGGCAGGGTCGAAGGCATGGACCGGTGGTTCTAAGCTGATCTCGATGACGAGCGAACCGACCCCCTCCCGCCAGATCGCCGCTGACCTGCGGAAAGCGATCCGTGACGGTGAATACCGGCCTGGACACCAGCTCCCCAGTGGCAACGCGCTGGCCAGGCGCTACGGAGTCGCCCGCCAGACCGTGTAGACCGCTGTTCAGACGCTTCGCGCCGAAGGACTGGTGGTCGGTCATCAAGGAGCTGGCTGGTTCGTCCGGGAGAAACCCGCCGTGCAGCACCTTGCGTCGTCAAGACTCAAACGCGGCGAACGCGAAGCCGGACGTGGCGCACTCATCATGGCGAAGATCTTCGGGATCCGCAACGGAGTCCCGGTCATCGTGAGACGAAGGAGGAATCGAGAACCTTCCCGCCGATCACGCTGCGGGCTCAGTGGCCACGAGGTGACGGCGGCGGATCTCGTCCTCCCCGGGCCACGGCACACCGCATGAGTCGTATACCCGGCGATAGTGCTCCAAGGTCGGAGCGCCGTGCCGGGCAACGAACCGGGCCATGACTGCCTCGGCGCGCTCGTCGTCGCTCGCGTCCGGGCCAGGCAGCGGCGGCAGGGCAGCGTCAACCCGATAGTGCTGCGTCATAGGCGTCACCGTAGCGGAGCCGAGACCCTTCCCGCCGAAAGTTGCCTGGCTGGAGGACGGGCGCTTGTGTTCGGTAGTCACAGGAGTGTGCCGTGACTGGTGGCGAGTTGGCAGCCAATGGAACGATCACTGGCTGCGTCACGATGGTGGCTTAGCGGCGAATACGTGGCGAAGTTGAGCCGTGCCGATGTTTGGATCATGTGGCGGTGCAGGTCATAGAGGGTGTCCTGGCTTGATCGGGAGGCGCCTGTAAATCCGTCGGCTGATGCCTTCCAAGGTTCGAATCCTTGACCCGCCACACCAGCCAGATCGGCCCCTGACCAGCAGCGACACGGTCAGGGGCCGATCTTCGTCTGGTCCGGCTGCGTCCGGCCCCGTCCGGCCGTCTACGGGTGGCTGCGCCCTATACGCGCCCTAGTCCTGGACCCATCGCGCTCGGGCGAACCGGCTGAAACAGGGGGAGTTCGTTGCCCCTGTCGCTCCAACGCGCCTACGACCGTTTAGGGCTCGTTGTAGGGTCCGTGTGTGGCCGATACCGGCTGACCACCGCCGGTCAGGCGGCGAGCAGATCACTCGTGCAGCTGCCCCCTGTGTCAACCGGTTTTCGGGTGACGCTGTGACAGAGAATTAGAGAGAGGGGTGTGGCAGAACCACCCCTGTCACTATGCTGTCACTCCTGTTTACACAGCTCAGACCCCCTAGAGTGGCAGAGTGACAGGTGTGACAGTGACGGTCCGGCCCGACTGTCACACCGGCTACCTTCACGTGGCCACGAGGCATACACTCCCCGGCATGTCCTCGCCCGAACTCGTCCGCCGTGTCGATGCACACGGGGAAGACCTGCGCGCGATCTCAGACACAGTGATCGAGATCCGCGACGACCTAGCAGAGGTCAAGACCGAGCATGGACGGCTTCTCGTCGAACACAGCGTTACACTGGCCGAGCACAGCGTCACACTGGCCGAACACAGCGTCACGCTGGGCGAGCTGAACTCCAAGCTCGATGCGGTGCTGGCCCTGCTAGCACCGGGCAAGGACGGTTGACTACGAGTCCTAGAGAGCTAGAGGGTGGAGTTAGGCCGATCGGCACCCAGTTAGGTTTCTAACGCGGCTGGCAGGCTGCTCCGAATGCTACGCTAATCTGGGAAAGTTAGGCCGTTACCGGAGTTAGGTCCGCACCGGCAGCTTCAGGAGGCGGGGAAACCAGCTGTTACGCGCGACGGCAGCCGACCTGGCTCATCTACCTCCCACGCGGCCGTCTTAGTTCATGCCTGCCGGTGAACCATAACGACCAGGCTCCGGCAATCGACCGCCTCAATGGGGGGTGTGCCCGCCGCGCTGTCCCTCCCGACACCCGGCTCCGCCGATGTAGTACGCGTTGTCGTAGTTCGGACCTGCGCCCGGCAGCTGAGTGTTCCCAGGGCCGACGCAGAGATGGAAGTTGTTCGCGCCACCGTTCCCACGGACGTCGACATGGATCCGCACCGTTGTCGGACCGCAGTGGTTGTATGCGGCGAACTGTGACGCTTGGACGTTGTACCGGTAAAAACCGCATTGGGCGGCGGCTTGCGAGTTCCCGGCTGGCACCGACTCTTCGACGGACGCGGCCTGAGCTGGGCCTGCGGCCGTCAGGCTTACCAGACCCGCCAGCAAGACCGTGCTGAGCCCCGTGCTCAGCATCTTCTTCATCATTGACTTCTCCTCTCGAACAGCAGTGCTAGGAAAGCATCTGCCGGACCGTCTTGATACTTCAGTAACCTTAGACAAATTAAGCCAGTGAGATCACGTAACTGTCAAAAGACGCGGAGGTAGTGGCGTGGGCAGCGCAGGTTACCCATATGGGTCACGCGCCCTGCCCTTACGGGTATAGATATGCGGCGACAATTGCGACATTTTCACTCTAGGGCGTTATTCTGACGAGCTGCCAGCGGGTCGGTGAAATTCGAGTGCCGTGATAATGAGAATTAGGTTAGGAAGCTTCGGAGAGGCAGCCTCGGTAGCCGCTGATGAGGATCTTCTAATTCTTTAAGTGTGCGATGCGCCTCTCGACGGCGGAGCGTAGTGAAGAGATGGCTTTGTTGTTGCCTTGTCGCCGGTCGGAGAGTTCGCCACCTGGTGGCTTTTTACCAGGCCAGCGTTGCCGCCCCCGTCGTCGGGTCCGGCGGCACAACTGGCGGACCGGTGTCGTATCCTTTCCCTGGCATGAGCCCGCCGAATGTATTCAGGCGGTGACCGACGTCCGCACTGGGCGCGCGAAGACTGCCGCGCTCGGTGCGGAGTGGCCTAGCACGGTACGAACATGCCGGAATCCCTGATATTCGTAGTACGCATGTAGGCTAGTATTCGACATCCACGCGTCCAAGATGAGCATTTGGTGGCCGTCCCGTCGAGCCAAACGCTCCGCGTGATCGAGCAGCATCGCGCCCACACCTCGCCGAGTGGCTGATCGGTCGATAATCATGCGGTGTATGATGTAGACCCTGCTCAATTCCACAGTCCCGGCTCAGAGATTGAGTCCACCGCAATTGTCCCCAGCAGTGTCCCATCATCCTCTGCTATCCGCGTTCTGCCAGCGTTGATCGACTCGGTGTCGCGTGCGGAGCGGCGGTTGTCGTTGGCGGAGCGGGATGAGATCTCGCGTGGCTTGGCTGCGGATCTGGTGTTCCAGGCGATCGCGAGCGGGTTGGGCTGCTCACCCTCGACGGTCAGCCGCGAGATCACGAATAACGATGGGTGCGCAGGTTATCAGGCGGCGTGGTCACGGAGCAGGGCGGCGTGGTCGCGAGCACAGCGAAGGAGGGTACTCACTCCTTCCACTCTCAACATATAGCGCACTGGGGGGCTTGCGGCAAGACCCGGGTCGTGCCGCAGAATCGCTGGCCGAGGCCAGAACCTGCGGAAATGGGAGTCGCAAAATGCGTGTGTTGTTGTCGACGTATGGGTCGCGCGGGGACGTCGAACCACTGGTGGGACTCGCGGCGCGGTTGCGGGCGCTCGGCGTGGAGGTGCGGGTGTGCGCGCCGCCGGACAAGGTGTTCGCGGCGCGGTTGGCCGGTGTTGGTGTGCCGCTGGTGCCGGTGGGCTGGTCGACGCGCGCTGACGATTGCGCCGCCGCCGTCATCTCTGCCCCGGTACGCGGCCGAGTTGATCGCCAGCCAGTTCGACGCGCTCAGCCGAGAAAGGCCGCCGGCGTCCACGTGAACCACACCCGATCCTCGAGCCAGGGGAAGCGCCTGACGCCGGGCTGCATCGCCAACTCGACATACTCGAACAGACCGGCACACTCGGCGGCGTTCTGCGGCAGCAGCACGCCCTCCCGGCGACTCGGGTTCAGCCACGACTCCTCCATCAGACCGAGCACTGATGGAGATGACAATGGGAATCGGCTGTTCGGCGAACCAGGCCACGCCCCGGCCAGCTGTGGCCGGTGCACATTCGGGCGGTGTCGGAAGCGGCAGAGGCCGCGCTTGTTCGTGATTCCGAGGGGCTTGACAAGAGGTGGACAATAAAAAATCGGCGTGCCCTCCACAATACAATGGAGAACCCGCCGAATCTAACACCAGTTTAGACGCTGTGAGGGGCATGTGTCAACTCAGGAGTACGAAAAGGAATTGCGGTCCGAGCGGAGCTACGTGGCCGGGCTCTACACCCGGCTCGACGCCGAGCGCGCGCGAGTGAAGTCCGAGTACAATGCCGCGCTGCGGGGAAACGGCGTGACACCCATGGAACGGGACGTCCGGGTGCACGGGTTGGCCAAAGAGATGAAACGGCTGGGCGTGGCGGACAACGGGCTGTGCTTCGGCCGGTTGGACGCCATTTCGGGTGAACATTCGTACATCGGCCGGATCGGCCTTCTCGACGAGGAGAACGAGTACGAACCGGTGTTGCTGGATTGGCGGGCGCCGGCGTCGCGCGCGTTCTACGTCGCCACTGCCGCGACCCCGGAGAACATGCGTCGGCGCCGTCAATTCCACTCCCGCGGGCGCCAGGTGGTCGATTTCACCGACGAGGTGCTCGGCCGCCCGAGCGGTGGCGAGCGGGGGGACGCGGCGCTGCTCGCGGCGGTCAACGCGCCGCGCGGTGCGGGGATGCGCGACATCGTGGCGACGATTCAGGCCGAGCAGGACGAGATCATCCGGCTCGACCACCCCGGGGTGATGGTGATCGAGGGGGGCCCGGGCACCGGGAAGACCGTGGTGGCGCTGCACCGCGTCGCGTACCTGCTCTACACCCAGCGGGAGCGGATGGAACGTCATGGTGTGCTGGTGGTCGGACCCAACCCGGCGTTCCTGAACCACATCAGCCGCGTTCTGCCGTCGCTGGGCGAGTCCGCCGTGGTGTTCACGACCACCGGCGACCTCGTGCCCGGCCTGCACGTCACCGCCGAGGACACCCCGGAAGTCGCGCGGCTCAAGGGCTCGTGCGCGATCCTCGGTGTGCTCGCGGCGGCGGTCGCGGATCGGCAGCGGCTGCCGGAGCATCCGCTGCCGATCGAACTATCAGACGTCACGGTGCGGATCGACGCCGAGACTGCGGAGTGGGCCAGGCAGGAGGCACGCGCGAGCGGGCTGCCGCACAACGAGGCCCGCGCGGTGTTCACCGAGATCGTCACGTATGTGCTCACCGAACGGGCGATAGCCCGGATCGGCCGGGGCTGGCTGACCCGGGCGGACCGCGAAGCATGGGAGCAGCTGCGGGTGGACCTGCTCGAAGAGCTTGCGGACGACGACACATTCACTGCCGCGCTCGACGAACTCTGGCCGATGCTGACGCCGCAAACACTGCTGGCGCCGCTGTACACGGCCCCCGAACGGCTGCGAGCGGCAGGCGCCGACCAGGCGCTGTTACGCGCCGACGGCGAGGCCTGGACGGTGTCGGACATGCCGCTGCTCGACGAACTGGTCGACCTGCTGGGCCGCGACAAGGCGGCCGACGGGTCCGCCGAGCAGGAGCGGAAGGCCGAGGCCGAGTACGCCGCCGGCGTGATGGACATCCTCGTCGACCGCCAGGACTCAATGGACGACGAGGACCACCTGTTCGCCACGGATCTGCTCTACGCCGAGGACCTGGCGGACCGCTTCGTTGAGCGCGATACCCGTGACCTCATCGAACGCGCCGCCGCGGACCGGGACTGGACCTACCGCCACGTCGTGGTCGACGAGGCCCAGGAACTGTCCGAAATGGACTGGCGGGTGCTGATGCGACGCTGCCCGGCCCGATCCTTCACGGTGGTCGGCGATCTCGCCCAACGCCGGTCGGTGGCCGGAGCGACCTCGTGGGACACGATGCTGGAGCCGTACGTACCCGGCCGCTGGATCTACCGGTCGCTGTCGGTGAACTACCGCACTCCGGTGGAGATCATGACCATCGCCGCCGCGCTGCTCGCCGAGTTCGCACCCTGGGCCCAGCCACCGGAGTCGGTCCGCGCGTGCGGCGTCGCGCCATGGTCCAGGCGAGTCACCGAAGACGAACTGCCCGCTGCCATTGAGGAATTCGTGCGGGACGAAGCCGGCCGCGAAGGCACCAGCGTCGTGATCGGGCCACCGGGAGTGCCGGGCGCGGTAGTGCCATCGGAGACCAAGGGTCTGGAATTCGATGCCGTCCTGGTCGTGGAACCACAACTGATCCTCGCCGACGGCCCACGCGGCGCGGCCGAGCTCTACGTCGCGCTCACCCGCGCCACCCAACGCCTCGGCGTCCTGCACCAGGGCCCACTCCCGCAGGCGCTTACCGGACTCGCCGAAACCGGGACACCCACCCAAGCGGCCCGATCGCCGGAGCCGAGGCGATCGAGGCGTATCTGAGCAGCATCGCGACGACGAGGGAGTGGTGACCGGCGTGCTTAACTTGCTCCTTCGGTGGGGGAGTAATGGGAGTCATGGCCTGGTCCGACTGGGCACCCGATGAGCCGCTCCTGTGACAGGAGCATCATCGGTACGGCTCTTTTCCCTTGTGCCCGACGGCCCCCAGGGCCGGGGCGAGTCATCCGAGAGAGCGCGGCTTGGGGGGTCCTTCCAATTGCTTATAGCTCACCGCTGTCGAGCTGTGCTCGCTGGTTGAGCGGCCGACCGCGCGGCTGGAGGAGGTTGAGACGGAACCTCGCGCGCCGGTCCGGGATTGCTGTGGTCTGTACTGTCTGGTGGGTTGTTGGGCAGGGATGACCTCCATCCGAACGAGCCTGAGGAGGGTGAGGATGGTCGTTGGCGCTGGCGGTCAGCTCGGCGTGGGCGAGTGCGCTGTCCCGGATTATCCGGATTATGAGGCCAGCTGGAGTGTCCTGGCCCGGTCCGCCCCGAAGGGCCTGGATGGTGTTGTGGTGATGACCGATCACGGCTCGCAGGAGGGAAGCCGCGGACCGCTGGAGAAAGCGGTCGAGCTTCTTACGGGGATTCCGCCGTTGTCGATTGATGCCCGGCATTTCCTGACCGGGGGTGAGGGGCGAGTGTACTCAGGCGGCGGCGAGTTTTGGATGGAGGTGACATCTGAGGGATTCGTCGCGGCGCCCGAGGTTCTGGTCGTCTATGAGATCCCCCCGGCGCAACGTCGGCGGCTGGCGGCGTTCCAACGCCGACTGCACCCAGCGGGACCTTTGTCCTTCAATGTGGACCCGCAGGCATGGCGCAATGCTACTGATAAACGCCGCACCGTTGAGTGTTTCCGCCGCGACGGCATTCCCCAGATGGAGACGATCGCATTGTGCCGCCCGTCACCTGGCGCGGCGCTGGAAGCCTTCGAACGACTGGGCGGGGACACTTGGGCGAGACCGGTGGTGGGAGCCGGTGGTAACGACGTCTTTCATCTGACCACGCGCGAACAATTGGACACTGCAGTTCGGTACTATGCCGCGCGGGACCTGGATTGGTTGCTGTCCCGTGACGCTGGCAACGTCACCGCCGACGGGCGGCGCCACCAGTTTCGGGTCGTCGTTCTGCACAACCGGGTGCTGCGGGTGTGTGAGCACGTGCAGGCCGATGCCGACGCGCCGTGCAATGAGTTGCAGGGTGCGATCTCCACGGTCCTCCCACCGGGGCATCTCCCCTCCCGGTACCACCGCTTGGCGATAGCAGCGACGCAATCGCTGGGTTTGCCCTTCGGTGGCGTTGACCTGGCGGTTGAGAATGGCGGTGTGATCTTCGAGGTGAACGTGCACCCGGTACTCAACGTTCCGGGAGGGTTGGAGTCAGTCGCCATCCCACTCGTCGAGGCCCATCTGCGACAACACAATGCACGATGATGGCCGTCTCGCGGCAGGCCCGTAGTGCCCCAGCCCCGAGCCGGGGCCGAGAGATCTAGGGTGTCTGGTCAGTCGAGGGAGCCCCATGCATGGTCGGAGACCAATCAAGGTTGTGACGTCGGTATTCCTTGCTGGCATTCTTCTGGTCGTCGTGCTGTCGGTGTGCCTTGTCTGGGCTCCCGCCTGGATTGCGGCATCAGGCTCAGGTCTGACCTCGGCAGAGCGACTCCAGGCGGAAAACGATGTCCGTTCCACTCTGCTCCAAGGTTTGGGAGGCCTTCTCGCGTTCGGCGGTGTCGCGTTCGGCGCGGTGATGACCCTGCGCCAGGTACGCGCCAACCGTGAAGGCTACACCATTAGTCTGTTTACCAAAGCGATCGATCAACTCGCCAGTGATCAGGTATCGGTGCGGCACGGCGGTGTCTATGCTTTGGAACAATTGTCCGAACTCGACGCGCGCTACTGTGGACACGCCCACGCGCTACTCACTGCGTTCGTCCGCCGCCACGCCCCCTGGCCACCTACCAAGCCGGAATCCGAAATCTCGGCCGATCGGACACGATTTCACGGTGGCTTGGCCGATGACATTGGGGCCGCGCTCGCTGTGCTCAGCCGCCAAGCGATGATCTTGCATGGTTCCTGGTCAGAGCTGGAGCGAGTCGACCTCCGCAGCGCGGAGCTTGACGGGTTGAACATCCCCCGAGTGTGCTTGGCGTATTCGAACCTTGAGGGTGCCAGTCTCGTCGGCGCGAAACTGGCCGGCGCCACCTTGTCCGACACCGTGCTTCGCAACACCGACCTGTCCCACGCCGACCTCCACGGAGCCAACCTCACCAGAGCTGATCTGCAGGGAGCTGTACTTCTCGGCGCTGACCTCACCAACGCTGAATTGTGCGATGCTAGCCTCAGCGGCGTCATCGCCGACCACACTACCCATTGGCCACATGGATTCACGTCATCCTGAAGAGAGACATAAGATGTCAGAGCTTCATAAATAGCCTGTGACTCGCCGCATGAGCACACGCCAGCGCGCTACTCGTTGAGCAGCTGCTCTCGCAGGATGTCTGCGTGTCCGCAATGCTGAGCGAGCTCGCGCAGCATGTGGAGGTACACCCAGCGTAGCGGGAGGGGGCCGCGGCGGTTGCCGTGGACCATGTCGTCCAACTCCAGAGATGACGTCGCGCGGCGTGATGCCTGGCATGCTTGGCGGTGTGCTTGCTGGACGGTGGCGATGGTGTCCTGGTCATTGAGGATGAAAGACTCCTCTGGCGTCGCGGGGATGCCGATCTCAGCGCGCGACCGACACGTGACCGCCTCGTCGAACCAGACCCTCTCGACGAAGGTTGCGTGCTTCACCAGACCCAGCAGCGTGGTCCGGGAAAGCACCAATGATCGGCGTGCCTGTTCCTCGGTCAATCCGTCCAAGCAGGCCTGAAGCGCACCCCGATGCTCGTCGAGGAACGCCTCGAACTGGGCTCGGGCCGGCTGAGCGATGACATCCTCGGCGGACATCGCCGGAACAGAGAACATATACGCAGCATCCCAAATGTCGATGTTCGTGATATCGGCCGGACTGAGACCGATGGCGCCAATGTCGCCGATCCCGGCTACGGGGTGATCCGTACTACGACCTCGGTGTCGGTGATCTGTTCAACGCCCACCGTGAAGCCTTCGGCCGCTGCCTCGCCGCCGACGGGCACCGTCACCGTCTGACCCGCGACCTCCAGGGTGGCGTTGCCGCCCTCGACGCCAACGAGGTTCGCCTTGATACCGAGTATCGACGCCTCGGTGGAGCCAGTGCGTTGGAACGTCACCGTGCAGCCGTTTAACGAGCAGTCCGTCTGTGAGCCCTGGCCGCTACACGCGGTGGTGCCACCGAGGGTGAGGACCAGCAGGGCGAGCAGTGTGACGGCGGACCTCTGTAGCACGGAAGGAAGCACGTAGCCGAGCTTATTGGTCAGAAGGCTCAGGCGGGACGACGGGGCACGGTTTAGCGAGCATGGCCGAGAGGTAACTCAGCGGAGCTGGCGGCCTCGCTCGGGTTGTTGTGCGGGTGAAGCGTTGCGGTGCGTCGTAGGCTCACTGGTGGGGCGAGGTCAGCTAGGGGGCGGCGCGATGGGTGCCGAGATCGATGTCAGGGTGCGCCCGCACGGGCAGCTACGGGTGGTCCAACCACAAGGTGTGTTGACCGAGCGTACTGGGGCTCAGCTATGCCGGGCATTGGCCACGGAGTTACTCGACCACCACCGGGTGGTGGTCGACTTGGATGGATTCGAGTTGGCGCGGACTTCGTGCGTCACTGTTTTTCCCGCTGCGCTGGATCAGTGCGGCGGTTGGCCTCGGGTTCGTCTCGTACTGTGTCGGCCGGATCAGCGGATGGCGCAGGCGCTGGAGCAGCGAAGAGTTCCTGCGTTGGTTCCTGTGTATCAACTGCTCCCGGAGGCCGAGGAGGCGATCGAGCGGCGGCCGGCACTGGTACGGACTCGGATCCAACTGGGGTGTGATGATCGTGCTCCGGACGTCGCGGGCCAGCTGGTGCGCGACACCTGCACGATGTGGCAGGTCGACGCGGAGGGCCAGCAGATCGCCGAACTGGTGGTCGGTGAGCTGGTGGACAACGTGGTCAGACACGCGCACACCGCGGCGGTATTGACCTTGGAACAAGGGGATCGCGGGCTGCGGATCGCCGTGCGGGATGCTGCCTCCCGCGGCCTGCTGTCCGGACCGTCGCTGGGTGACGTCGGAGCCCGACGGCCGGGCCGAGGACTGGAACTGGTTGCGCGGCTGGCCACCGCTTGGGGTGTCGAGATGCATCCTGTCGGCAAGACGGTCTGGGCACAGATAGCCCACAGCACGTAACACGATCGGGTTACACGTCACGGGCCTCACGGTTCGGTGGAGGCGTTCATTGGTGCGGCCGGCGACTGTTGATCGTCTCTAGCACGACTTGGATGTGGCTCGCTGTAACCCCCGCGTGGCGAGTCGAATACACCTGTTGAAACGTCTACCACTCACACCATCGGATCGACCGCTGATCGCTGTTCGTGTTCATTGGATGGTGTTGTCACACTTAGATAGTTACACTACACCCAAGTGAGCGATATTTTTTGACTCTCCGTCACTCTGCTGGCGGCGAGCTCAGCAATTTGAGCACCTGGAGCTGGAGATGACTCGTACGCGCATGGCCAAGACCGCCACTGTCCTCGCTTACGACGGCGTGGAGGTGGGCTTCTTGACGGTAGACGTCACCGGCGTCGAGGTCGGTTGAGATATCCGCTCGGAGCGCGGATATCAGACGCATCCGTTGTCGACGCTCCGTACTGGCCAGAACGCCCCGAGTGAGGGAAGATACACCCGTTCGGTGTCGCCCCGAGTGGAGGCCCGTGTGCGTTTGGATCGAACGGATGTGTCAATCTCGCGCGGGCGTCCACTTGCCCCACGGGCATTCGTGGCTGTCCTCGGGCTTGGGGCGGTGATCGCCGCGCTCGCCATGGTGCGCACCGCCCCGTTCCAGGCCGACGTCGGCACGTTGCTCGGGTTTCTCGCACTCGTTGCGGGGTTCGTTCTCGCGCGGCGCCTGGCCATAGAGGTTGAGGTTCGGCGGGACACCGCAAGGATCACTCCCACCGAGATCCCCCTGCTCATCGGACTACTGTTTCTGCCTGCTGCGGTGGTGCTCGCGGCTTACGTCGGTGTCGTGGTCATCGCTCGTCTGCTCCGCGGTGACAGTTGGTGCAAACTGCTGTTCAACGCCTCGTACGCCACGCTGACCGTCGCGCTAACCGATCTGCTCGCCCGCTTGGTGTTGCAACCGATGTGGCCATGGCTGCCGTTGTGGAGCTGGATGCTGGGCGGTTTCGTGATCGCGCACGCCGTCACGTCCTGCCTCACCTGGGCGTTTTTCGTCTTGCTCGACCACAGACGTCCTGGTGAGAGTGCCCGTCCTGTGGTTCATCTCTACCTCACCGGCCTGCTCAACGCCGCCCTCGCGATCGCCGCCGCGGAGATGGTGCTGACGGTGCGCTGGGGCTGGTTGTTAACCGTCCTGCTCGCCGTGATATTGGCTGCGGTCTACCGCGGCTATTACAGCTTGCTCCGGGACCAGCGCGACCTCGGCGTCCTCAACGACTTCAGCCTGCAGGTGGCCGTCACGGCACGAGGCGGTGCAGGGCGGAGCTGGGTGGGGCAGGGCGAGGAGGGCGCTGGGGATATCAGTGATACCGCCGATCAACTGGACGTCGTTGACGACGTCTGCTGGAGCTCGGCGATGGAGCTGGCCCGCGAGCAGCTCAACGCCACCCGTGTGGTGCTGCACCGGATGTTGCCCGAGGGTGGGCTGCATACCGTGGTCGCCGGCCATCCGATGCCCCGCCCGCTCTCTCACCGGGAGGTGTCAGCTCTGCTGGTCGGCGGCCCGCTCGCGAAGACAGATAAAGTACTGCACCTGGTAGCAGGCAGCAAAGACCCGGTGATCACGGGTGCGCTGATCGTCAGAAGAGTCTCCGAAATGCTGGTGGCCCCCCTTCGAGGTGCCGACCATGTGCTGGGCGTGATCGAGGTGCACGATCGGCAGAGCCGCTTGCGTGGCTTCGGGGACGCGGATGTGCGGCTGGTCGGCACGCTGGCTAGCCATCTCACCACCGCGATGGACAACCGCAGGTTGCTCGCCCGGCTCCAGCACGACGCCTATCACGACAATCTGACCGAACTGCGCAACCGGCTGGGGTTCCGAGTGGCCGCCAACGAGGTGCTGCGGGCCGACTCGGCGCAGTGCGCCGTGCTGGTCGTCGATCTCGACCTGCTGTCGTCGGTGAACGAGGCCCTGGGGCATATCTGGGGTGATCGCATCGTCCAAACGGCCGGTGACCGGCTGCGTGGAGAGCTCACCGACCGCATTCTGACCGCTCGGCTGGAGGGTGACACCTTCGCCGCCCTGCTGGTCGATGTGGATGAGAGCGCGGCACGGCAGGTGTGCGCGAAGGTCCGGGCGGTGCTGAGCGCCCCCTACTCGGTGGAGAAGCTCGCTGTGGAGTGCAGCGCGGTGATCGGCCTGGCGTTCACCCGGATCGAGCCCAGCCGCGACATCGACGTCTTGCTGCAGCGCGCCGACGTGGCCCTGCACGCGGCCCGCGCGGGGGGCGACGGGTACGTCCGTGCCTACGCACCCACTATGGGGCAGGTCTTCCTGCGCCGATTCCAGCTGGTCACGCAGTTCCGGCAGGCGTTGGATACCGGTCAGGTCGATGTCCATTATCAGCCTCAGCTCGCCCTGCTCACCCGGCAGGTGATCGGGGTGGAAGCGCTGGTGCGCTGGCACCACCCGGAGTTCGGGATGCTCGACCCGGAGGAATTCGTCGCCATCGTGGAGGCCACCGGCCTGATCGACGCGCTCACCGGGTTCGTGCTCGATCGCTCACTTCAGCAGTGCCGCACCTGGCTGGATCGTGGGTTGTCATTGACGGTGTCGGTCAACCTCTCGGTGCGCAACCTGGCCGACGCTGAATTCTCGGATCGGGTCGCCGAGGCCTTGACTCGGCACGGCGTGCCCTCGGCACTGCTGGGTTTCGAGCTCACCGAGTCGGCTGTGATGAGCGATCCCGAGCGCGCGCTACCCGTGCTCCGCAGGCTGCACGGCATGGGCATCCGCATCGCGGTGGACGACTTCGGCACCGGCTACTCCTCACTGGCCTACCTGCGCCGCCTTCCTGTTGACGAGGTCAAGATCGATAAGAGCTTTGTGCTCGGGCTGGCCAGTGATCTTGGTGACCTCGCGGTGGTCCGGGCCATCGTGGATCTCGGCCACTCGCTCGGGTTGACCGTCATCGCCGAGGGCGTTGAGGAGGACGGCACCCGGGATCAGCTGGTGGAGATGGGCTGCGACATCGCCCAGGGCTATCTGATCTCCCGCCCGCTCGGGGCGGAGCGTTTCGATGCCTGGTTGCAGGCCCGGACGATCCGGGCCCGCGGCGTGCATGACGAAACCGTGCTCACCCTGGTGCGGTGAGGCTGCCGATTTCACGGACGGCCCCGGGGTTGTGTAAAGTCGCCGTTGCTCGCTCACTCGAGCGCCGGCCCCAATAGCTCAGTCGGCAGAGCGTCTCCATGGTAAGGAGAAGGTCTACGGTTCGATTCCGTATTGGGGCTCCACGAACGGCCGTCGGGCCCGCCCTGCGGGTCTGCGGTCAGTTCGTGCGGAGGTCTTCTCCCTCCAGGCGGTGTAGCTCAGGCGGAAGAGCAAGCGGCTCATAATCGCTGTGTCGCCGGTTCGACTCCGGCCACCGCTACCATCGGCTTGGCGCACCATGCGTCGGCCCCAACGAGATCGCCATGCGCGAGATTTCTGTGAAGGAGAGGCACCGTGGCCGCCACCGACGTCCGACCCAAGATCACGATGGCGTGCGAGGAGTGCAAGCACCGTAACTACATCACCAAGAAGAACCGACGCAACGACCCGGACCGGCTCACCATCCGTAAGTACTGCCCGAACTGCAACTGCCACCGGGTGCACCGCGAAACCCGCTGAGTAGCGTCAGTGGCTGCCCCCGCTGAGTCGGGTGGCTCCATCGGGTTCTCGATCGGCGGGCTAGCCTGCGTCGGTGGCACTCGATCCGTCCTTCGTCGGACGTTCTTATGCGGCAGCAGACAGCTATCAGGTTGGCCGGGAGAAGATCCGGGAGTTCGCCCAGGCCATCGGTGACGACGACGCGCTCTACCGGGACAGCGACGCCGCGCGTGCAGCCGGATACCCCGATGTGATCGCCCCGCCTACTTTCGCGATCATTTTGTCGATGAAGGCTCAGCAACTGCTGGTCGGCGACCCTGAGTTCGGTTTGGACTTCAGCCGGGTGGTGCACGGGGATCAGTCCTTCACCCATCACCGGCCGATCCATGCAGGGGATGAGCTGGCCACCACCCTGCATGTTGACGGGATCCTCACCAAGGGGGGCAACGATCTGCTCACCGTACGCTGCGAGATCACCGATGGCACCGGTGCTCCGGTGACCACGGCCCGGTCCATGCTGGTGGTCCGGGGCGTGGAATCGGTGGTGGACCAGTGAGCCTGCGACGACGCACCGAGGTCGCCGTTGGCGACGAGCTGGCGCCCATGCAGGTCCGCCTCACCCGCGCCGAACTGGTTCGTTACGCGGGAGCCTCCGGTGACCTCAACCCGATCCACTGGAGCGAGCGGGTCGCCCGGGAGGTCGGTCTGCCCGACGTCATTGCGCACGGCATGCTCACCATGGCTCTGGCCAACCGGCTGGTCACCTCCTGGGCAGGTGACCCAGGTGCCGTGGTGGCGAGTGGCGTGCGCTTCACCCGGCCGGTCGTGGTTCCCGACAACGCCGAGGGGGCGGTTGTCGAGCTCTCCGGCAAGGTGGTAGAGGAACGCGACGACGGCACCCTGCTGATCGCTCTCACGGCCCGTACCAACGGCCGGACCGTGCTGGGGAGAGCCACCGCTGTCGTCGCCCTGCCCTGACCTGAATCAACCCCGGGTCAACCGATCTCGCTGAGTAGCTTGGCCATCCGGGTTACGCCTGTGTGCAGGTCCTGGTCGCCGAGCGCGTAGGACAGCCGGAAGTATCCCGGGGTGCCGAACGCCTCGCCGGGCACCACCGCCACTTCGGCGTGCTCCAGTACGGCTGCGGCCAGGTCCATGCTGGTCCGCATTGTGGTGCCGCGCAGGGAGCGACCCAGCAACGCGTGCACCGACGGATAGACGTAGAACGCTCCGTAGGGCACCGGGCAGGTCATGCCCTCGATGCCCGACAGCAGCTCGACGATGGTGCGCCGCCTGCGGTCGAATGCCTCACGCATTCGGGCCACGGCTTCCAGCGGTCCGGACACCGCGGCGAGGGCGGCCCGCTGGGCCACGTTGCACACATTCGAGCTCAGGTGTGACTGTAGATTCGCGGCCGCTTTCACGACGTCGATCGGGCCGACCAGCCAGCCGACCCGCCAGCCGGTCATCGCGTAGGTCTTGGCCACCCCGTTCAGCACGACGCAGCGCTGCGCGAGCTCCGGCACCGCGACCGGCATCGATAGCGCCTGGGCCTCCTCGTAGACCAGGTGCTCGTAGATTTCGTCGGTGATCACCCACAGCCCGTGCTCGGCTGCCCAGCGGCCGACCTCGACCACCAGCTCCGGGGGCGCCACAGCTCCGGACGGATTGGAGGGGGAGCACCAGAGCAGGATCTTCGTACGCTCGGTGCGGGCAGCCTCGAGCTGTTCGACACCGGGTAGGTAGCCGCTCGACTCATCGGTAGGTACCACCACCGGCACGCCACCCGCCAGCGCGATCGCCTCCGGATAGGTCGTCCAGTACGGTGCGGGCAGCAGCACCTCGTCACCTGGGTCAACCAGTGTGGCGAACGCCTGGTAAACCGCTTGTTTGCCGCCGTTGGTGATGAGCACCTGACTCGGCTCGATCTGGTGTCCGGAGTCTCGCGCGGTCTTGGCCGCAACGGCTTCTCGCAGGTCAGGCAGACCGGCGGCGGGGGTATACCGGTGATTGGCCGGTGCTGCGCAGGCCGCGACGGCCGCTGCCACGATCTCTGGCGGCGTCGGGAAGTCGGGCTCACCCGCACCGAACCCGATCACCGGGCGGCCCGCCGCTTTCAGAGCTTTCGCCTTTGCGTCCACCGCCAGAGTGGCCGACTCGGCGATGCCGCCCACCCGCACGGAGATCCGGCGGGAACCGAGGTTGTCGGGGTCGGGACCTGCGGGGCCGATGTGGTCGGGGGTGCTGTGGAGGGCTGCCATGTTCGGCATCGTCTCATCATCGAGGTCGGGCAGCCCGCTCGACCGGCGCTCGCCGGATAGCCAGTTGGAGTGTGCTGCCCAGCTTGGCTACACTTTACCCGCTGGGTTTATCAGCTGATCTTTTGTGCCCGGCGTCAGCCGTGGTCCGAGGGTTGATTGATTCGTACCAGCACCGGGGGCGCCTCGGCGCACCGCGGAGGGGTGTAGCTCAACTGGCAGAGCAGCGGTCTCCAAAACCGCAGGTTGCAGGTTCAAGTCCTGTCACCCCTGCGTTGATGTGACTCGACGTCGAACCGATCCGGCGTCGAACAGACCCGACGAAGCGTAACCGGAGAAGATAAACCGAGCGGAGGACATGAGTGTGAGCGACGACCGCGCTGGCGGGGAGGCAGGCAAGGGTCATCCGACCAGGCCGCGCGGCAGTACCGAGACCAAGGTCTCCCTGCCGACCAGAGCGGTGCGTTTCCTCCGCGAGGTGGTCGCAGAACTTCGCAAGGTTATCTGGCCGACCCGCAAGCAGTTGGTGACCTACACCGGGGTCGTGCTGGTCTTCGTCAGCGTCATGGTGGCCATCGTGGCGTTGCTGGACCTGGGGTTTGGTAAGGCCGTGTTCTATGTGTTCGGCTGACCCTCATTATTTACCGGTCCGATCGCCTGTCACGACGTATAAGACGTATAAGAGGAAGCGAGGCCGACTGTGACCACCCCCGAAGGTGGGACCTCCCCCGAAGGTGGGCAGGAGCTGACGGGGTTGTCCGACACCGAGGCACCCGAAGTGGCCGAGGAGCCCGACACCGAAGCGCCCGACACCGAGGTATCCGAGATCGAGGTATCCGAGACCGAGGCGCCAGAAGTGGCCGAGGTTGCCGAGGACCCGGTGGAGGAGCTGCGCAGAGCGCTGGCCAGAGCCCCCGGCGACTGGTATGTGGTGCACTCCTACGCCGGTTACGAGAACAAGGTGAAGGCCAATCTCGAGACTCGGGTGCAGACCCTGGACGTGGAGGACTACATCTTCCAGGTCGAGGTACCCACCGAAGAGGTCACCGAGATCAAGAACGGTCAACGCAAGCAGGTACAGCGCAAGGTGCTGCCCGGCTACATCCTGGTTCGGATGGAACTCAACGACGCCTCGTGGAGTGCTGTGCGCAACACCCCGGGCGTCACTGGGTTCGTCGGTGCCACCTCACGTCCTTCCCCGCTGTCCCTGGCTGACGTGGCGAAGTTCCTCGCTCCGCGGACGGAGCAGCAGAAGGTGCCTGCGGGCGCAGGCAAGCAAGCAGCGAGTTCCGGTACCGGCAAGCCTGCGGTCGAGGTCGACTTCGAGGTGGGGGAGTCGGTGACCGTCATGGACGGCCCGTTCGCCACGCTGCCCGCGACGATCAACGAGATCAACGGCGATGCGCAGAAGCTGAAAGTGCTGGTGTCGATCTTCGGTCGGGAAACGCCGGTGGAGTTGTCGTTCGGCCAGGTGGCCAAAATCTAGGAAGGAACCATGCCCCCCAAGAAGAGGAAGCTGACCGCCACGGTGAAGCTCGCGTTGGAGGCCGGGACCGCCAACCCGGCTTCGGTCGGGCAGGCACTCGGCCCGCACGGGCTGAACATCATGGAGTTCTGCAAGGCGTACAACGCTCAGACCCAGAACAGCCGTGGCGAGATTGTCCCTGCGGTCATCTCGGTTTTCGAGGACCGTTCGTTCGATTTCGTGCTCAAGACCCCGCCCGCCTCGGCATTGCTGCTCAAGGCCGCTGCGGTGAGCAAGGGTTCGGCGGAACCGCACAAGACAAAGGTCGCCAAGGTCAGCCGCGAGCAGGTGCGCGCTATCGCCGAGCGCAAGATGGAGGACCTCAACGCCAAGGACGTTGATGCCGCCATCAAGATCATTGCCGGCACAGCCCGGTCAATGGGAATCACGGTGGGCGACTAATCCGCTGTAACGCTTACCGTTGTAACGCTAACCACTGTGGCAGGGCCATGCGCTGGTCCGTACCACGAACTGATCCCTTATGGAGGGCAGTGCCATGAAGCGCAGCAAGGCCTACCGTCAGGCCGCCGAGAAGATCGACCGCGAACGGCTCTACAGCCCACTGGAGGCTGCTGCCCTCGCCAAGGAGACCTCCCCGACCAAGATGGACGCCACCGTCGAGGTCGCCATGTGTCTGGGCGTCGACCCCCGTAAAGCCGACCAGATGGTCCGCGGCACGGTCAGCCTGCCGCACGGCACCGGCAAGACCGTCCGCGTCGTCGTCTTCGCCGCAGGTGAGCGGGCCGCCGAAGCAGAGGCGGCAGGCGCGGACGCGGTGGGTTCGGAGGACCTCATCGAGCGCATTCAGGGTGGCTGGCTGGACTTCGACGCGGCCATCGCGGCGCCGGACCAGATGGCCAAGGTCGGCCGGATCGCTCGAATCCTCGGTCCCCGCGGTCTGATGCCCAATCCGAAGACCGGCACCGTCACCCCCGATGTCGCCAAGGCGATCACCGACATCAAGGGCGGAAAGATTAATTTCAGGGTGGACAAGCAGTCCAACCTGCATCTGATCATCGGCAAGGTGTCCTTCGCTGCCGACAAACTGGTGGAAAATTACGCGGCCGCACTCGACGAGGTGCTGCGGGCCAAGCCGTCCGCCGCGAAGGGTCGCTATCTGAAGAAGGTCAACTTCTCTACCACGATGGGTCCGGGCATCCCAGTCGACCCCAACCGCACCCGCAACCTGCTGACCGACGAGGCTGCTGTCTGATCATTCACTGCACTGAGCCGTGGTCTGACGCCCACCCACCCCCGCAGTGCTCCGTCAGCGCCGCCCGGAGCTGCTGAGCGTCAGCAAGTGTCTTAGCGTACTCTTGACCGACCGAGGCCATCGGTATACTGAGGAAGACGTCCCAAGTGGTACGAGTTCCAGTCTCGCCTCTGGAGCTTGCATATGCTCGATAGAGTCGTAGTAGGTCAGAGAAGCTGAGGCCAAGAGTCGTCGGGCCGTAGCCTTTGTCATCGATGCTCTTGGCCCCCCCTTCGCTTAACCTCTGCTGTCCGCTCTTCCATTTGGAGACTGTCCCCTCGCCATAGCCGATTGTTCTGGCGAATGCAGACTGTGTGAGATCAAGACTCTCGATCAGGTGACCGACTTCAAACCTGATTTGCTCGTCGATCATGGCCGCTGTTGCGGAGTCAAGCTGCTTAGGTGAAATTATGGGTGGTTGAGTGATCATATGGCGGCGTCCGCTCGTGTTGTATTCTTATGGATAGCGAGACGGGTATGCCGGGTAGTCTTTACCTGGTCAATGAACGGTTGAACGATGGACTGAACATCCGGGCCGATCCGAAGCAGGCTTTCCCAGCCAGGATAGACCTTAATCAGTTCGCGCAAGGCGAGCGCGGCGGTTCCAGCTCCATCGACCACCGCGACCGGGAGACCATAGTCGATCACGGCCGACAAGACCTCTTCTAAGGTGCCATCACCTCCGGTGAGGACAAAGACGCCGTGCGACTGTTTCACCTGCCACACGTTTCGCATAGGATAGTCGAAATCAGTCTCAACGATCTCATCGGCCCCTTCTTCGACCGTCTCTCCTACCTTTTCCATCTCTGTCCGCAGGGGCAAGTAGTACCGCACCCTCCCTCGCTCTGGTTCAGAGCGGAAGCCGTCGATGACGTGTCGGGCAATCCCCGTTCCAGGACCGCAGGCAAGATCAACTCCCGCGCGAGCAAGAAACTGGCCTAGCCTCCAACCCTGCGCGCGGTACTCAGCCGCCTTACTCGTCTTCCAGGTGCCGCTCACAAAAACCTGTATGACAGGGTTGTCGGCATCTCGATGGAAAGTTCCGTTGGTTTCCGTCAACGCGCTGGTGTTTGCTGGCAAGATTTCGGTCTGGAAAGAAGGCTTCCGGTTTGGTTCGCTGGTACCCATGAAACGGTTGACTCCCTCGTCTGAGACGCATTTAGCTCGGTTGGAAGGCTACACCGTCAAGGACGTCCGTGTGGCGACTCGCACGGGTCCATCATCGGCAACGAGCCGCCGACGTTGCCATTTCGGACCAGTGATGGAAGGTCGACCCAACGGCTCTCGGCTTCACGACCAGTCCGCACCGTGTCGCATCCTGTGGTGGGCGAGCATTACCGAGTGGGACGCCATTGTGCTGCACTGGCCGGTGGGTGAGGGCGCCGAGAGGGGTCCACGCAGGCGGGGATCGTCGCCGAGAACGGCTCAGCACGGCCCGGTCCACTGCATTGTGTTCCCCAGCCCCGGCGGTTCGACTCGGCTGTTCGGGGTGCAGTCGGCGCTGTCTGCCAGCTGGCAGGGGGTGTCGGCGTCATGCCCATGATCAGCAAGAGTCTCACTGTTTACCAGACCAGCTACCACTTGCTGCGGGAGGTGATGCGCGATGTCCTCGGAGCTGTTGCCAAGTCCGGCGCCGGTGCTAGGGATGGCATGGGATCGGCCTCGTGGCGGGCGTGTGCTGCGTTGTACTTCCTGGTGGAGGAGCATCCGGTGGATCGGCGGGGTCGGTGTCGGTCGTGTCGGCGTCCGGGTGCGGTGCTTGGGCGGGCACGGCGGCGCTG
>JBOHHE010000202.1:0-1788 GCA_050700355.1 Pseudonocardiaceae bacterium | reverse complement strand
CACTACACCCGAGCAGGAGGTCAGACGCATGTTCGACCAGGATAAGACTTGGGTGCAGCGCTTCTGAGGGGAGACTGAATTGTTAGTCACGGGTGGTTGACAGGCCGTGACGACGAGCAGGGCGGGCTCCTTCTATCTATGTTCTTGAGTGGGTGGACAAGAACTAGAGAAGGAGCCCGAGATGGAAGCATACGCGTTGGAGATCTCCGGTGGGGCGTTCGGCCGATCGCGTGAGCGTTTCGAGGCGATGGTCTCTTGGTTGGAGGATCAGCAGGCACACGAGCTGGCCCACGGGGAGTTGGAGGCCCGGCTGCAGGCCGAGGGCCGGGAGCTGTTGCGGGCGCTGACCCAGGACCATCTGGACCTGCGTGCGGCGCGGGAGACCCGGCTGGAGCAGGTTGTGGGGGCTGATGAGGTTCGCCGCACTCACGCCGAGACCGGTCGCACCCGTGGATTGGCCACGGTGTTCGGCCCGGTCACGGTGCGACGGCTCACCTACCGCGAGCGGGGGCACGCCAGCCTGCACCCGGCCGAGGGGGTGCTGAACCTTCCTACGGAGAAGTACTCCCATGGGTTGCGACTGCTGGCGGCCCGAGACAGTGCCCGGGGCTCCTTCGCCGAGGCCGCTGAGACGATCGCTCGGATCAGTGGGCAGCGGCTGGGCAACCGGCAGGTCGAGGAGCTCACCGGGCGTGCCGCGGTCGACTTCGATCAGTTCTACGCCCAGCGCCCCCGGCATCTGAGCCGGGCTGGGGACGTGCTGGTGCTGTCCTACGACGGCAAGGGCGTGGTCATGCGCCCCGGTGCACTGCGCCCGGCAACCGCCGCCGCGGCGGCCCGGGCCACCCCGAAGCTGGCTACCCGGCTGTCGAGGGGAGAAAAACGCCACCGCAAACGGATGGCCGAGGTCGGGGCCGTCTACGACGCCACCCCCGCCCCACGCACCCCCGAGGACATCCTGGCTCCGCCAGGGCGGCACCACCCCGGCCCCACCCGCCCGAGCGCCCACGGCAAATGGTTGACCGCCAGTATCACCGCCGAGGCCGGCGAGGTCATCGGCCAGGTCTTCGACGAGGCTGAGCGCCGCGACCCTGACCATCACCGCCGCTGGGTCGTGCTGGTCGACGGCAACGCCCACCAGATCGAGCGCACCCACGCCCAGGCCCAAGCCCATCACGTCAAGGTCACTATCGTGATCGACTTCGTACACGTGCTCGAGTACGTGTGGAAGGCCGCCTGGTCCTTGTACCACGAAGGCGACCCCGCAGCCGAGAAGTGGGTCCGCACCCAAGGGCTGCGTATCCTGCACGGACACAGCGACCAAGTGGCCACCACCCTGCGCACCACCACCGCCGACCTGCCAGCCAGTCAACGCGCCGGACCCGACGCCTGCGCACGCTACCTGACCAACGCCGGGCCCTACCTGGACTACCCCACCGCCCTGACCCAGGGCTGGCCCATCGCCACCGGCGTCATCGAAGGCGCCTGCCGACACCTGATCAAAGACAGGATGGACCTCACCGGCGCACGCTGGGCACTGCCCGGCGCCGAAGCCGTCCTCAAGCTCCGGGCCCTGCTCAGCAACGGAGACCTCGACGACTACTGGGACTACCACCTCACCCAGGAAAAACACCGAATACACGAGGCCAACTACCAGAACGGGGTGATTCCTCCAATTTGATCTCCACACCTCAGAAGCGCTGCACCCATAAGACTTACAAGATTCGCTGGGATGTCCCCATTCACGTCAACGGGACGATCGTCAACATGGTCGCGGAGGGAGAAGGC
>JBOHHE010000201.1:0-3022 GCA_050700355.1 Pseudonocardiaceae bacterium | reverse complement strand
CCTCCCTTCCGACCGGCCACACCATGAAAGGTGTCCCACTCACCCACGACGCAAGAAAGGAATACGCGATGCGTCAATCACGCAGGACACTCACAGCCGCCGGGCTGGGATTAGGACTCTTGTGCGGAACCGTGGGGAGTGGCCACCGTCCAGGACACAGGTACCACCACCCAGGGATGCCGCTACTACTACACAAGCCACTTCCCCGGCCCGAACAGGCAGACCACCGGATACGGGGAGTACCAGCCAGGCGAGAAAGACCCAGAAGGCCGGATCTGCACGAACGGGTGGTGGGAGTTACCCGACGGTGAGGACGGTGACGAGATTTGATCGTGAGCCCTGGATATCGCCTATGACTTGTCGAAGCGGAAACAGAGAGATGTTTCTGCACAACGAGGAGGATGTGCAATGCCTGATGTATTGAGCATGACAGAGATCGTGGAGCAGGACATGGAGTTCCTGCCGGCCCGGACCACAATGCAGATAATCACGCTCCCCGGCGGGGGCACGGTCTCCGAGCCTGGCACCATCACGCACCCGCCGGCACCTGCCGACCTGGCCCCACCGTACGTGTACGACCCCGTCGGCTACCCCGCTGGTGCCGCCGTCGGCGCCGTGCCACCCCCCGCCGATCTCGCCCCTGTCCATCTCCCAGAACCCCCTGCCGAGCCTGCTCCGGCCGAGCCCGCCCCCGCTCCTGCCCCGGCCGCGGGGTCCCCTGCTGTCTAGGGGTTCTCGGATCCTGCAACGACAAGGCCCATACCCGAGGTCACCTCCACGGGTATGGGCCTTACCCCAGCCAGCGAGCACACCAGCATAGGAATCCACAGTGAGAGCCACGGACAGACAACGAACACCCGGGGAGTGCGGTCGGCATAGCGACGATGATAATCTTGACTCCGGACCGTGCGGATCGACCTGACTCAGAAACATGTCATAACCTGCAGTTCATCAGTAGGTGCCTGGGGCATGAAGATCACCGAGGGTGACGTCGGATCGGGGCATCCAGGCGATGACGGTGGCGGGATCGTGGATTGGGGATGTTGGCTCAGACTCGGGTGCGGTCGCCACCACGAAATCCCACATCACCATGCTCGACTCGGGCTCCTCCCACGATCGCGACGCCGCGATCAGCCTGATCTGCCCCACGCCGTCCACCTGCCACCAGCGGCGATGCCGCGTTGGCTACCATCAACGCGCGGGGCCGTTAGCTCAACTGGCAGAGCAAAGGACTTTTAATCCTTGGGTTCTGGGTTCGATCCCCAGGCGGCCCACCCTCACCGCAGCTCAGAGCTTTGTCGTTCATGTCTGCTATCCTTCCGGAAGATCAAACCTGTCGGAAACCCGACGGAAACCCTCTCCGGACAGGAGGGCAGACGTGGCTCGGCCGCCGCTGGCGCTCGGACATCACGGGTCAGTCAAGGTCACTCGGGATGGTGGGCAGTGGGTGGCCCGCTGCCGTGTCCGCGACCTTGACGGGGTGACTCGGCGGGTCGAGCGCTGGGCCTCGTCACGAGCCGGGGCGCAGCGTGCGTTGCAGGACGAACTACGCCAGCGCCGGGGGGAGCGCACCGAAGTTCTTCGTCAGGACTCCCGGTTCGCTGACGCCGCGTCCATCTGGACTGCGAAGATCGCCGAGCGGCGTGAGGACTCCACCGCCGACACCTATCGGCACTGGCTGGACCGGCTGGTGCTCCCTCGGCTTGGTGAGCTGCGCCTGCATGAGTGCGACGTTGCGCGGATCGATGCCTTCTTCGCCGAGTTGGAGAAAGGTCGGCGCACCGTTCACCAAGAGGACGGCACTACGTTGGAGAAGGTCCGGTACGCCGCGAATACACGTCGGACCATCCGCACCATCGTCAGCGGGATTTTGCAGCAGGCGGTGCTGCACCAGGCCATCGCGTCCAACCCGGTCCGCGAGCTGGAGCGAATCGAATCTCCCAAGGGGCATCGCACCGGCCCGCCCCGCGGTTTGACCGCTGAGGAGCGGCAACGACTGCTCGCCTTCGTGGACTCCGACAAGCTCTCGATCGGCGCAGACCTGCCGGATCTGATCCGCTTCGCGCTCGGGTCCGGGATGCGGGTCGGGGAACTGTGCGCCGTGCGCTGGATGGACCTCAATCTTGACGGCATCCCGGTGGTCACCAAGGACGACATGCGCCTGGTGCCCATCGTGGCGGTTACCGGCAACCTCGTCTACATCAAGGGCAAGGGTCTGGTACGCCACGACGGCAAGACACCCACCGCGCTGCGGATCGTGCCCCTGCCCGAACTGGTCACCACCCGGCTGCGCGCCCGACGCCACGGCGACGAAAACCCCGAATGGCCGGTGTTCGCCGCCGCCGGCGTCGATAGGCAACTGACCTACCGCTGGCCGTCCAACGTGCGACGCACCCTGCGCAAAGTCCGCGAAGAAGTCGGTCTGGGGTGGATGACCCCGCACACCTGGCGACGCACCTACGCCACCATCCTCGACGACGAGATGACCCTGACCGACCGCGCCAAAGCCGACCTCATGGGCCAAGCGAAATTCCTCAAAGACACCTACGTCAGCCGCGGCGAACTCCACCCCGACGCCGCGATATTTCTCGACGCGGCCCTGCGTTGATCGACATTGATTCCATCAAACCGTGCGGACCAGAGCATCCACACGGTTTCACTCCTAAGACTTTCGATTCGTATGGGCGCCAGCATCGTGGAAGTGTGCCTGCCGCCCAGCGGCCGCACACCCAGATTGGCCGATCGGCACGACCCGGGCGCAGAGCTGGGTGGCGTGCGCTGTAGCACGCAGGCGAGCTACGACGATGAAGGCTTTGATCCGCCGGCTTCCTCGCAGACGATGTCACGGAATCGCGGTAGCGTGCGGACGTTCCGTTTTGATCACCAACGACGCGAGTACGTCCGGAGAGTAACGTGGAGGCGAACTCGTCGCGCTGGAACGAGGTCACCCCGTCCGCCTTCGCTCCTGAGCGCGCCGCACTCGAACATGTCCGCGACATGCTGCCTGACCGCCATCCCTACC
>JBOHHE010000200.1:0-37640 GCA_050700355.1 Pseudonocardiaceae bacterium | reverse complement strand
GTTGATCAGATAGAACGGGGGGGCCTCGGACAGCATGGCTCGGCCTTCCTGGGGGTGGACCGGTCGGGATCAGGCGGGCAGCTCGACGAACAGGCTCTCCTTGGTCACCAGGCCGCCCGAGGAGCTCTCCCGCCGTGATCCGTCGACCATGAAGAACGTCGCGCTCCACTCGTAGCTCTTCTTCGTCCGATCCCGGATCGGCAGCTCCCATTTCTGCGGCGCGCCGTTCGGGCGGAGGGTGAAGCTCTCGCTCTCGTCGATGCCGTTCGCCGCGTCGATGTAGTGCAGCGTGACGCTGACCAGCTTCACGACGTCGAACGGGATCAGGTCCGGGTTGATCGTCACCGTCAGCTTCGCGCTGTCGAGCCCGAAGAACTCGGTGACCCCGGTGACGACCACCTCGCCGGTGTCCACCTGCGAGCCGTCCAGCAGGCTGGTGATCGCCCGGCAGGTCAGCGTCCCGGCCTGCTCGTCGATCACCGGGAACTTCCACTCGAAGAAGGTCTTGTCCTTGGACAGGGTGACCTGCGTGGACTGGGTGTAGTCGTTGTCGGGATCGCGGTAGGTGGCGTCGACCGCGATGTCCCTGATCTGGTTCTCCAGGTCGCCGCGGGCGCGCATGACTAGGGTGCGGGTCGCGGTGAAGGGGTCGTCGACGAAGAACCGCTGCGCGCGCTGGCCGGTGAACCGCCGGACGAACTCCCGCCCGTCCTTCATGAAGTAGGTGATCGACCCGCCATAGGGCTGCACCGGGGCCAGCAGCACCTCCCGGACCTCGAACTCGGTGTCGTCCTTGATCTCGAACCGGACGACCGGCGGCACCCCGGGCGCGATCTCCGGGTGCTCCAGGGTGAGCACCGCCCGGGAGACCTGGTCGAAGTTGAGGTCGCCCCGGCGGATGTCGACCAGCCACAGGCCCAGCTCGTCCACGTTGATCTTCAGATCATCGCTGTCGTGGTCGGTCCAGGGGGACTGGAACGTCCGGGCCTCGCCGATGTAGTTGACGACGTAGCGGTACTTGTACGCGGTCGGGCCACCGTCGGTGAACGCGACGAAGCGGGCGACGTCATCGGGCTTCTTGAAGGTGAAGGTTTTGATGCCACCGCGGTTGCGCTCCGGCGGGTAGTCGATCGAGACGTCGACGCTGAAGATGGGCAGGTTCTCGAAGTCGGCGTTGACCGCGATGGCGACGTTGAGCTGCTTGAAGAACGGATCGTCGGCCTCGACCTCGATCGCGTAGTCCTCCCACCCATCGCCCTGGGAGACCACCGACGGCAAGTTGGCATGCGGCGCCACCGGCACCGGGATGACCTGGTTGACGGTCATCGACACCGAGACGTCGGAGCGCTTGTTGACGGTGACCTCGCGGCGGATGTTCTCGAAGTCCTCGTCGCGGATCTTGGAGAAGTCCCGGCTCTCCGGCGGGATCGACTCCAGCAGGTTGCGCTTGACGGCCTCGTCGAGCTGGGCCGTGACGGCCGCCTCCACCCGGTCGAGCACCTGCTGCACGGCCTCGTTGGCCTGCCCTCCCGGGTCGACCACGACGTTGCGCGACTCGGAGTTGGTGAAGATCTCGCTGACCTTCTCGCTGAAGTCGTCCTCCGACCAGAAGTTCTCCTCGAAGTCCACTTCCTGGGTGAAGCTGTAGAACTTCGAGGCCGACCAGGTGCCGAACGCCTGCACCGGGGGCATCCGGGCGTTGAACTCCATCTTGTAGACCACGCGCACACCGCCGAGGCCGTCCGATTTCATGACCCCCTCGAAGATCGGCGCACCGAACTGGTTGAGTTCGGCCGACATCGCCACCACGTTGCTGCCGTACATCGAAGGGACCCCGGCGTGGTTGACCTTCTGCACCAGGTTGCCGGTGCCGCCCAGGACTTCGACCAGCACCTCGGCCTTGGTCCACTGCGGCCGGGTGAGGGTGAGCTGGGCAGGTTCGACCGGCTGCCCCCCGGGGCCCCGGCGGGCAGTGATCGCCTCGGCGATGCGGGTGCGTACCGACTGCTCCTCCGCGGCGGTCAGGGCGAGCTGCACGTCCATGAACACCAGTGCCGCGCCGATCTCTCCGTTGGCCATCGGCCGTGGGGTGCGGTACTTGACGAACTTGAACGCCGCCTTGCCGTTCGTCTCCCGCCGCATTGTCGGCTTGACAGGCAGCACGTACCACTGCGTTTCGATGAGGTCATCGGGGTAGCAGGTGGCCTCGGGCAGGTCGATGACGCCTGCAAGCTTCAGCACGGTTTCCTCCTCAGGACGGTGTTCACGGAATGGCGATCAGGTCGGCGAGATCGTGGGTCTGTTCGACGATCCGCCTGCGCTGCGGTGGGCTGCTCGCCGTGCGGGTCGTCACTGTCACCTCGACGTGACCGTTGGGGGTGGTGGCGGTGAGTCCGTCGGATGACGTCCCGCTGTGCACCTGCGCGGCTCGGCCGGGAATCTCGAGTTCGCCCAGCAGGCGCAGCCGGCCGCGCTCTCCGCCCAGGGCCGCCCGGAGCGCGGCGAGTTGCTCGGCGGTCAGCATCGTCGACAGTGCGGTGGTCCACGGGGGGATGCCGGAGCTGCCGCCGGCCGCCACGTCGACCCAGGTGCCGCCGGCCTTCGCGAGCTGCAGGGCCACCCGGCGCACGACGACCGGCAGCGCCCGCACCGCTTGTGCCCCGGCACTTGCCGGCAGCCCCGCCAGCAGCGTCGCCCGGGCCTGTTCCAGGCGATCGATCCGGGTGGTGAGCTGCAGGAACGCGACGTCCCCTGCTTCCACCAACTCGATCGCCGGGCGGCCGTCGGTCCGCAGCTCAAGCAGCGGTCCGGGAGGCAGGTAGGTCCAGACGGCCGGATCGGCGGGATCACGATTCAGCTCCACGCCGTCCACCACGACGGGTGGATCGGTCGCCGGATGCCCGCCATCGGTCACCTCGATCACCAATCCCTCCTTCGGAGGCACCGGCTCGGACCAGGAGTCGACAACTCCGCCGTGGGCTACTCCCCAGATGATTCCCGGCTGGAACGGCGAGGTCGCGACCCAACCGATCGTGGTGCTCGGCCGGGTCCCGGTCAGCTGCACCGACGCGGGTGGCCCGGTGCTGCCCTCTGGGCACCAGTCGACCCGCACCGGCGCGTCGCCGGGGGAGAGCCGGGCGGTGAGCGTGGCGCGATGTGCGCCGAAGCCGGGCAGCGTCGCGGGGTCAAGGTCGATACGTCGCGCCTGCTCCAGCGGCAGCTCAACAGGCCGTCCCGGTCCGAGTGGGACGACCAGCACGTGCAACAGGTCATCCCCGGGAACTCGGGGCAGCGCCACGGTGGGCCCGCCCGGATCCAGCCGGGCGATCGGGGCGGTGGCACCCAGACGGCGCACTTCGACGACGGCCACGCCGAGCAGGCCTGGCGAGGCGCGCAGCACCGTGAGCGGTACGGGAAAGGCGTCCGGACCGAGCAACAACTGCTCGGCCGCTGCGCTTCGCCACGGGCCGTCGAACTCCCGGGGACCCTGCACGGAGTCGACCAACGCCCGCAGCCGCACCTCACCCGCCGGGCGCTCCCCCGGTGCCAACAGGAAGGTGGCGGTCGCCGTGCGCTCCGGGAGGTCGAGCGCCACCCCGGCGGTGACACTCTGCGGTCGCTGGGGTGTCGGCGGAAAGCGCAGGTCGGCGAACAGCGCGAGCAGTCCGGCCACCGGCTCGGGCAGGTTCGCCATGACACTGACCGAGGCCCGGCCCACCGGCAGCGGCGGCACATCGATGCGGCGCACCAAGCCTGCCTGCCCACCCGCCATCGCCCGGGCGATAGCGAAGGGGTCGAGGGTCAGCACGCGGTGCAGGGTGACCGCGGTGGGTGCGGCGAGGTCGACCCGTTCGCGTCCCGAGGGGACCTCGGCCACCGGCCGCAGCCGATACCGCTCTACCGCGGAGAGCTGCAGCACCGCGATCCGCTCGCCGAGCCGTAGCCGGAGTACCCGGGCCCGCAGTGCGGGCTCGATCACACCCGGGTCGCCCTCGACGGTGATCGCCGGATCGGTGAGTAGCGCATCCAGCGCGTCTGCAAGATCATCAGGGTCGAGCACCGCCACCGAGCCGAACCGTTGCGCCAGGTGCTCCGCGACCTGCCGAGGGTCGAGCACCACGGCTAGGGGTAGCCGCGGTGCGACGCCTCGGACCCAGACCCGTAGGACAGCGCTCACCGGCAGGGTCGCGTCGGCAGCCAGCCGGGCGGCGAGTGTCGCGGCCGCCGGGGAGAGCTCGGTGACCACGCGGGCGCGGGTCAGCACGTCGGGTTCCAGTGCGAGCGGATCGAACAGCGCATTCGCGGCGGCCGTCCCGATCCGGGCTGTCACTTCCAACACCCCGCCCGCCAGCTCCGCGTTCACCGGCCGGGTCGGCATCTCGGCGGCGGCCAGGCGGGCCCCGACGCCTGCCAGGTCCGCCTCGACGGCGAACCCCACCTCGAGTCGTCCACCGGTGTCCTGACCGTCGCGGCGCAGAAGCGTGACGAGCAGTGCGGGTGATCCGTCGAGCTGGCGCTCGAGCCCGATCCGGCTCGGCAGCACCACGGCCCGATCGGGGCGCTCGAATCCGCCGAAGACGGTGCCCGGCACACTCGCCGGATCGAGGGACGCGGCGAAATCGGGTAGACCCTGAAGCATTGGCTGCCTCCTCAGGCCGGCGCGGTCTTGATCGGAAGCAGGATTGTCGCGTCGGTCTCCCGCCATGGGCTGGTACCGATGCCACCGGACTGCCACACCGTCTCGGTGCGATACCGGATCGGTGGCACCGGATCCCCGGTGAGCAGCGGAGCGATCGGAACTCGCACCGTCGCGGGTGCGCTGAGCTCGGTCTGGGTCAGCTGCACCGTCTCCCCCCGCTCGATGGTGACGACGAACGCCACCACCTGGTCGTTCGGCCGGTCCGGGCTGGTGAACTGCTGGGGAACGGCTCGCACGGTCACCGCCTTGGTGAGCTCGGTGTTCGCCCGGTCGTCGAAGACCAGCCGCCAGATGGCCTGGCGGTCCGGTTCGACGACCACACCGCTCTCATCGAGCGCGACGGCGTCGAGCGCGAGAACGGCGAGGGGAGTGGCGGGCACCAGAACGATCGCGGCGGTTGTGCCGGGCTCGATCCGATGACCGGGCGTCAGCCCCGTCACCGTCAGGGCGACCCGTTGCTTGTCCACCAGCCCAATGGCGCTGAGCTGGTCGATCCGCACCGGGCTCTCGATCAGGTTCGTGAGCCGAGCGGCAAACCCCCCGGGTCCGGCACCCTCCAGGCTGACGGCCAGCACCGGGCCCACGGTGCGGTCCAGTCGCAGCTCGAGCGGCACGTCCTCAGGTGTGCCGCCGCCCGCTCCGATCCTGATCTCGCCACGCAGCAGGCTCAGCGACGCCCCGAACAGGGCCTCGTACACCACGCGGAAGTCCGCCAGCCCGAAGGTCTCCGCGTGCAACAGCCCCAGCTCCAGGTCGATCGCCGTGCCCGGCCGTTCGGTGAGTTGCCCGGTGGCGGCTCCGTCCAGCGGTAGCGCCAGCCGCAGCAGCGGCTGGACCTCGGGCAGGATCTCCAGCCGGACCGGCCCCGTCGCCCCCCGAGCCACGGCTTCGGCCTGCAGGGACGGCCGGGCGGCCTCGAGCCGAGCCGGGTCGAGCACCGGCCGGGCGTGGAACTCCAGGACGGTGCGCAGCTGGGCCTCGGTCGCCGCGCCTGCCGCCCGCACCCGGAGCACGGGCCGGTGGGTGGAGTCGGATGTGCGGGCCAGCAGGAATCGATCGGGGGTGAAGTAATACCGCTCCGGTCGGGCGGGATCCTGCCAGTAGGAATGGCTGCGCTCACCGAACGGAATCCGGACCCGCAGCATCGGCGCGATATCGCCGTCCCCGCCTCCGAGCCGAGCCCGGTGGGCGTCGGAGAGGATCAGCGGCGCCGGTTGCGGAGTCCACTCCAGGAGCAGGTTCTCCTCGGTATATGCGGGTGCCCCGTCAGGGAACGTCGAGCCGGTCGGTACGCCGACCTGGATACCGCGCCCGACCACGAGAGTGGTGCCTGCTTCCAGCGACCCGAGGGCGGCGAGCAGCTGCTGACGCAGACCGGGTGTGGTCAACGGCAGCTCGGCGGTGACCACCCTCCCGTTCGCGTCCAGCGTCACCGAGGGGAACGGGATCAGCTGCACGACGTTGCCGCCATCCAGCACGGGCACCCGGTACTTGAGAGTGACGGCGAGCACGTGCGCGAGCTCGCCCGCGCCGAACTGGGCTACCGGGGACATGGTCTCCACCAGCGTGACGGTCAGCGTGTCGGTGCCGTTCCGCTCGGTGATCGAAATCTGCGGCTCATCGACCTCGCCCACCCGGTCCAGAGCCAGCTCGTAGCGGGGCAACACGAGATTGAGCCTGAATTCTGCCTCGGTGAACTCGAACACGTCCTCGTCGGAGACCGACGTGTCCGGCGCGACCGGCACGGTGAGCTGCTCGCGACGCCGCCACGACGGCGGGATCGCCGGCTGCGTCTCGATGGGGAAGAAATCCGGGAACACCTCGAACCTCAGCCCCTCCGGAAACACGAGCGGGCCGAGCGGAACCGGTCTCTCGATGTCGGGTAAGGGCCGGAGCGGGAATCCCACGAGGTCCTCGACCGGAGGGCTGTGGAGGTCGCTGCGCACGAACAGGTCGGTGATCCGCACCTCCCGGGCCACCACCTCCGGTACGGCGGTCACCAGGGCCGACCCGTCTGGCTGGACGACCGGCTCGAGCCCGACCTCGCGCGGGGTGAAGCCGTTCATCAGCGCGAACGACGGCTCGCGCAGGATCAGGTCGCCCTCGAGCCCAACCCGATCGAAGCTGCGGTGGCGACGCATCGTCTTCTCCTACCTGGACGGCCATGGCAGCCGGCGCTTCGCGCGGGATCGGCGATGAGCTGGCCGGCATGAAGGAAGTCGCCGACAACGCCGCCACCGTTACCTGGTGCCCAGGCCGCAGGTGAACCACCTGCCCTGAACACATCAAAGGTGTGCTGTTTCTTTTTTCCGCTGAGTGCGCGGGCGACTACATCAATGCCCGGCGGAATGGTCTCTCGCGTCGCGCATTTCTTAGCTCGTATTCAGAGCAGGGAGGCCGTGCTGTCCGACCGGCCGGTCGGACACGTTGCAACACCGCACGGCCGATGTTGGCGCCCTCGTTCACGCCGGAGAGCACGACGTCGGGAGGCGGCCCGAAGGCACCCTGGGCGGCGGCGATCTCCGCCCCCGCCCCGCGCAGCTCTCGCATGGCGGTGGTCAGCTGCTCGGGTTCATCGCCCTCGGCGCGCCCATCATCGAGCAGCTCCTCGTGGCTGATCTGGGCTGTTTCGTCCTTGTCGTCGTTGCGCACGGCACTCCGGTACCCGTTTCCGCGGCTCGGTATGCACTCCGCTGCCTGCTGATGGGCGGGGTGCTGCGGGAGGGCGGATGAGACCGAATTCTATTATGGAAGAACTTCCGGCTCGAGCATGGCTGAAGAAGGGGACCGGTGTGCAACTACTTCCGCTTGAGGAGCTCGGTGGTCGGGTAGTCGGCCGTACAATCCAATTCGGGGTACTGCTGCCCGCGCTCAACCCCGGTGCTGGGTTCTCGGTGACAGTCCGGGTGATTCACGAGGTCGACCAGTTCCGGCAGGATGTCCCGCCGTTGACGGTAGCCCTGCAGCACAGGATCCACGACACCTATGGTGATCTGTGGAGCGGCGTGGTGGACCTGGACCGGCCGCCCGAGGGCGCCGGTCCTTCGTGGGGGCGGGATGGCCGCTATGTGTACCGGCTCTGCGTCAATCGCGGCAACGACATCCTCGACTGGGTGATCGACCCGTTCGCCCGCGATTTCGGGGTCGGCAAGTTGTCGGCTGTCGTCGTCGGAGATTCTCCGTTCGACTGGGGTGCCGACGAAGCCGCCTGGCGAACTCCCGAAGCCGAGGACCTCGTCTTCTACGAGGTCAACCTCGCGGAAATCGCTCGGGACCTTCCTGCGGCGACGGCCCGCATTCCCTACCTGGCCGACCTCGGCGTGAACTGCTTGCAGCTGATGCCGGTCAACAACGTCCTCAGCGAGATCGATTGGGGGTACCTACCTTCTGCCTATTTCGGCGTCGACGAGCGACTCGGCAGCCGGGAACAACTTCAGCGCCTGATCGCCGAGGCGCACCAGTTCGGGCTCGCGGTCGTCCTCGACGCTGTGTACGGGCACACCAGCACCGAGTTCGCCTTCGTCGAAGTTTACCGGCACTTCGCCATCCCGAACAATCCGTTCATGGCCGACTACGCAAAAAACCTGTTCAGTGAGAGCACCGGTTTTCAGTTTCCGCTCACCAAGGACTACTTCTTCACGGTGAATCATCTTTGGCTCGACGTCTACCACGTCGATGGCTTCCGCTATGACTGTGTGCCCAACTATTGGAACGGACCTTTCGAAGGCTACGGAGAGCTTTGTTACGAAACCTATCAACACATCAAGCGGCATGCGGTGGACGGAACGCACTGGCAGCGGTTCATGAACAATGGGCGCATCAACGTCATCCAGTGCGCCGAGCAACTTGAGGCTCCGGTCGAGGTTCTTAATCGCACCTACAGCAGCAGTACTTGGCAAAATGAGACACTCGCCGCTGCCGCTGCGACCGCCCGCGGCGGTGACGGCGCCCTCGGCAGGCTCGGTGCGGCTTTTGGATTGGCCGGGTATCCCGAGGTTTCGGCGTTCGGTGCCGATGTCATCCACCAGGCACCGTTGCAGTACATCGAAAATCATGATCACCCCCGGTTTCTGTGTCTGTTCGGCACGCAGCAGCCGGACTCCCGCCGCAACATCCTCTTCGAGCGTGGTGACCGCTCACAATGGTACAGGATTCAGCCTTACCTCATCGGCATGCTGACGGCCAAAGGGGCACCCCTGTTGTTTCAGGGTCAGGAGCTCTGTGAAGACTACTTCCTGCCCGATGACGGACTGGGCCGGGTCGCTCTGTTGCGTCCGGTGCAGTGGGAATACTTTTACACAGATGCTGGACAGAACACCTTATGGCTGGTGCGGACGTTGCTGCGCCTGCGCCGAGACTGCGTCGAGCTACGGCGTGGTCAACACTTCTTCTACAACGACAGCTCATATCTCCGTCAGGGAATTCTGTTGCAGGCGCGATACACCGACTCCGTCTGGACGCTGATCGCCCTCAATGTCACCGATCAAGATCGCGTGGTGTCGTTCCGAATGCAGCGAAATGGTGACCATCATGAAATGCTGCACGGACAGGACAATCTTCTCGGCGTGGTGGCGGGTGAGATCCGTGAGCTCACCGTGCCGGGTAACTACGGCCGGATCTGGCGGGCCGGCTGACCCGTGCCCAATCCGACGCACCCGGCATGGCACGCTGTCGCCGGTGAGCTAACCGGGATTTAACACTCCCGACCAGCCGCTGACACGTGTTGGTCGACAATCGACGAATGCGGATCACCACCTCAGAACCACCGGTTTGGGTGACAGACCACTCTTTCGGGGTGGCTGGATTGCAGCAAGCCTATGCGGCCGGTATGCGACCGGGGAAGTGGTCGAGTTCCTGCTCGACCGTGTCGCACTTCAGGGTGATGACGCGGTGTGGATCTCCCGTTGGCCTGACGAGCAGTTGCATGCTCGCGCCGAGGAGCTGGAGCGGTTGCGCGACGAACGGCGTGGCGACCTCAGCGGACTGCCGCTGTTCGGCGTGCCCTGCGCGGTGAAGGACAACATCGATGTCGCCGGGCTACCCACCACGGCGGGCTGCCCGGCCTTCTCCTATCAGCCGAAAGTCGATGCCGGTGCGGTCCGGCGGCTGCTCGACGCCGGGGGATCGTGGTTGGCAAGACCAATCTCGATCAGTTCGCCACCGGCCTGACCGGCACCCGATACGGAGCTGATCACATGGTGCCGCTGGGAAAGCGCAACGACAGTGGAGGCGGTACAACGGATCGGCGATTGCCGTGGTGGGTCGGTGGCGACCTCAATGCCGCCTTCGGGCTCGGCTTCAACGTGCTGGTCAACGTTCTGGTGCTGACCTCGCTGTGCGTTGGGGTGGTGCAGATTCCCGGGGCCGATGTCTTCGGGATCATCCTGCCCGCCCTCGGTATCCAGTTGCTGATCGGCAATGGTTATTACACCTTTCTGGGCCCGCAGGTTGGCGCGTCGGGAGAACCGCGACGACGTCTGCGCGATGCCCTACGGGCCCAGTGTTCCGCATATGTTCATCGTCACGTTCGTGATCATGCTGCCGGTCTATCTGGAGACGAACGATCCGATCCGGGCGTGGACGGCCGGGCTGGCGTGGTCGTTTCTCATCGGATTGATCGTGCTGATCGGGGCGTTCGTCGGCCCCTATATCCGCAAGATCACGCCGAGGGCGGCGCTGCTCGGCACCCTGGCCGGGATCTCGATCGCGTTCATCTCGATGCGGCCGGCCGCGCAGATGTGGGAGGCGGCCTGGATCGCGCTGCCGGTGTTCGCGATCATCGTGATCGGTTTCTTCAGCGGCCGGAAGTTGCCGGGGAACATCCCGATCGGCTTGGCCGCGTTGCTGGTCGGCACGGCGATCGGATGGATCGGCGGGTACCTCTCACCCCCCGACGTGGTGGCGGCGGCAGACAACATCGCGATCGGATTGCCGACGCTCAACTTCTCGCTGTTGTTCGACGGGCTGGCCAGTATCGCTCCGCTGCTGGCCACCGCGATCCCCCTCGGCATCTACAACTTCACCGAGAGGATGACCAACGTGGAGAGCGCCGCGGCGGCAGGGGACAACTACAACCTGCGCAGCGTGCTGCTCGCCGACGGCACCGGGGCGGTGGTCGGTGCCGCGTTGGGCAGTCCCTTTCCGCCCGCCGTCTACATTGGCCACCCGGGCTGGAAGGAGGCCGGTGGTCGCACGACCTATTCGCTGGCGTCGGGCGTGGTGATCGCGCTGATGTGCTTCCTCGGACTGTTCGCGCTACTCGGGGCGTTACTGCCACTGCCTGCGATGGTGCCGATCCTGCTCTACATCGGGATGCTCATCGGTGCTCAGGCGTTCCAGGTGGTACCCAAGCTGCACGCCGTCGCGGTGGTGGTCGCGATCATTCCCAATATCGCGGCCTGGGCAGTGGACCAGATGGACAATGTCCTGATCGCGGCGGGCACTACGGCCGATGAGGTCGGCGAAGACGCGCTGGGTGCCGCCGGGGTCGTCTACCACGGGCTGGCGCTGCTCGGTGGCGGCGCGATCCTGGCGGGCATGGTCCTCGGCGCGATCGTCGCTTTCATGATCGATAAGAAGTTTCTGTGGGCGGCTGCTTACTGCCTGGCTGGGGCCGGGCTGTCATTTCTCGGGCTGATCCACGGCGAGCAGGTGCAGTGGGCCGCGCAACCGCAGGTCGCGCTGGGCTATGTGCTGATGGCTGGAGTGTGCGCGCTGTTCGCGCTGGGTCCCCAGGACGAAGCGGGGCCGGCTGCGGAGCCGCAACCCCCGGCGGAACCAGCGGCGCCGGCTGCCGTTGCCGAGTCGCGGTGACCGCGACGCCCGATTCAGCCAGGGCAGACCTGGACGGCATCAACCGAGCCGATACCGTCGCCGAGGTGACGGCGGGTCAGTTAGTCCGCATCCCTACTGACTACCTTCGTGCTTCGTATGTGTTGGTGTTCTGGTGGTCTCTGGCTACTCACTGTGGCGAGGCTGTGCATACCACGCCGGAGCACTGGGTGGGTTCGCCGTTGCCGGTGGCGGTGTTGCCGCCGCCGTCGATCGTGCCGGGTGCAACGAGGATCCCCCAGGCTGCGTTGTTGTCGGTCCGGTTTCCGGTCACGGTGTGCCCGGTGGCGGCCACCTGGATCCCGTTGCCCAGGTTGGAGCTCGCGGTGTTGCCGCTGAGCAACACCCCTGCTCCGGTTTCGGTCTCGCCGACCAGGTAGATCCCGTCGGCCTCGTTGCTGCTGGCGGTGTTGTTCAGCACGTCTGCGTCACGCACGTCCTCCAGGCTGATCCCGATCCCGGTGACGTCGGTGGCGAGGTTGTTCGCCACCACGCCGCCGGCGGTGGAGTTGAGTTCCAGTCCACCGGGATTGAACCGGACGTCGTTGCCGCGGATTTCGGTGTTCACAGCGTCCTGCACCGCGATGCCGCTGTCGCTATGGCGGTGCGCGATATTGGAGAGGATGCGGGTGTTGTCGGACTCCAGGACTGAGATCCCGGCGTCGCCGTTGTCGGTCACTATGTTGAGCTCGACGAGGTTCGCGTTCGAATCGTTGATCACGAATGAGGCGTCCTGGGACAGGGTGATCGTATTGCCGCGCAGTGTGTTGCTGTTCGAGGCGGCCAGCAGCACGACCCCGCCGTCGCTGTTATTGGTCACGGCGTTGGACAGCACGTCGTTTCTACTGGAGCCGGAGAACACCACGCCCCGGTCACCGCCGTCGGCGATGGTATTGGACTCGATCCGATTGGCGGCTGAGCCCTGGACATCAATGCCCTCCCCACCGTTGCCGGTGATCTGGTTGCTCAGTACGACGTTGCTGTCGGAACCGCCGAGTAGCATGACGCCCTCGTTGCTCTGGGTCCGGATCGTGTTGTTGCGGATCTGGTTGGTGCCTGCGTTGTTCAGGTGCACTCCGGCCAGCTCGTTGAGCTCGATGGTCAGCTGTTGTACGACATTACGCAGGGTCCCGCTGTTCAGCTGCACGCCGTAGTCGAAGTCCTTGATCGTGCCTGGTGTCCCGGCCGAGTTCGTGATCGTCACATCGTCGAAGCCATTGTTGCTGATGCCGACGCCGAGACCGACACCGTCGACGGTGTGGCCGTTGAGATCGACCATGATGCCTTTGGCCCCGATGACGAGACCGTTCCCGGGGCAGTCGAGCAGGTCGGCGGTGAGCGTGGTGTCCGCGGTGAGCACTGCGCCGCAGTCAGGTACGGCGTGGGCCGGCGGCGCGAGCAGGACGGTGGTCAACGTCGCACCGGCGAGCGCCGTGGCTGCGCCAGCCAACCCACGTGGTGCAGGGCGAAATCGAACGGGCAAGGAAAGCCTCCATCGCATGGTCGGAATACGTCCACTGTGACGAGGGAAGCTCTGAACCAGGACCGGGTGCGCGTAAGGATCCGTTTATGAGGCGGCGGCGGTGGCCCGTCGGCCGCTGAAGCGGTAGCCCGCCCCACGCACGGTCTCGATCACCGAGGGCCCGAGCTTGCGGCGCAGGACGCTGATGTACATCCCGACGAGGTTCGTGTCCGGGTCGTGGTCGTAGCCCCAGACGTGCTCGAGCAGCTGGGCGCGGCTGAGCACCTGGTCACCGTGTCGCAGGAACATCTCGAGCATCGCGAACTCGCGGCCGGTCAGCTCGACCTCGTGGCCGTCGACCGTCGCTCGCCGGGTCCGCAGGTCCAGCCGTACGGCCCCGACGGCCAGGACGAACGCCTCCACCGTCGCGGGCGCCCGGAGCCGCAGCCGCACCCGGGCAAGCAGCTCCGAGAACGCGAAGGGCTTGGTCATGTAGTCATCGGCGCCACTCTCCAGACAGTCGACCGCCCTCCAGCGCTCCGGTTGCCCGGTCAGCACGACCACCGGTAGGCGCTTGCCGCGCGCCCGTAGCTCCTGGAGCAGATGGAATCCGGCTCTCCGGGGCAGGCCAAGATCGAGGATCAGCAGGTCGAAGGAATCGGAGAGACTGAGCCGCTCCGCCAGCTCGCCATCACCGACGACGAAGGTGCTCATGCCCTTGGCCCGCAACCCCCGCTCCAGGAACGACGCGACGAGCTCGTCATCCTCGGCGATCAGGATCCTGGCCATCCGCGCTGCCCTCCCGCCGGGTGCCGGGGCAGCACCACGGTGAACGTCGAACCGTGGCCGACCCGGCTGCCCAGCTCGACCCGGCCGCCGTGCGCCTCGACGATCGCTGTCACGATCGCCAACCCCAACCCGGAGCCCCGATAGTGTTCGGCCGCTCCCGTGCCGCGCCGGAGCCGATCGAAGATCAGGTCCTGATCAGCCACCTGGATGCCGAGTCCGCTGTCGCGCACCCAGATCCGGACCTCGGCTCCAGCCACCCGGGCGCCGATGGTGACCTCGTCGCCCTCACCGGTGTGGTGCACCGCGTTGTCGACGAGGTTCAGCACCGCGGCAATGAGGCGCTGGCGATCGGCGACGACGTTGCCCGCGGTTCCCCTCGCCCGCCAGCGGCGCCGGCCCAGCGCGCCGGCCCGCACCACGATGTCATCGACGAACTCGTCCAGTTCGATCCGCTCGGTTCGCAGAAAATCCGCATGGGCCGACTCGGCGAGCAGGCACAAGCCGTCGACGATCCGCATCATCCGGGTGATCTCCTCGATGGTCACGGCGATCCTGCGGTCCCGATCCGCCGGGTCGTCATCCAGCAGACCCTCGGCCAGCAGCCCGAGGTTTCCCCAACAGACCGTCAGCGGAACCCGCAGCTCATGTGCCGCGTCCCGGGCGAAATCCCGTTCGGCTCGGACGAGCACTTCCAGCCGATCCAGCATCCGGTTGAAGTTCTGTGCCATCTTGTCGGCGATCTCAACGGTCACCCGCTCCCGCCCCCTCGTTCGCGGTCCCCCGACCCCAACGAAGACGACGATATTCTTGATTTCCACACTGGGCAGCGTCGTCCCCTGACCATCGGGTCAGATCCGGTACTGATTCGTTCCTCCAGGTGACCGCCCGTGACGACACTTCCCCTGAGGCGCTCACCGCTTCACCGTTGTGGTCAGGCGCACGATCGAGGGTCGGCGTGGCGGGGATCCGAAACCGAACCGGACAGGGGGACAGACTTCGGCCATGGTCCCGAGATCGGAGTCTCGCCAGCTGGCGGTCACGGCCACCAGCGGATGGAGGTCCCAGGCTCCGTACCACTCTCTGTGCCCGGCGCCGGCGCTGCCCCGGGTGCGTACTCCCGGCAGGATGACCCTGGCCAGCGGGTTCATCAGAGTCGCCCAGGCTGGGGTGGTGGCCACAGGACGGGGCACGACCCGCAGCAGCAATCCGAGCCCGCCCCTGCGCCCGATGGTCAGGGTGGCTCGTAGCTGTTCGGTTCCCACATCCAGCCGGTCCGGTTGGCGGATCAGCTCGATCGGCTCGATCTGGACGGAGTCGAAGCGGTAGATGTCGGTGATGAAGCGGGCGACCTCGTCGCTGGGGGCGATCAGCAGTCTGGCGCCGTCGGGCGCCTCGATCATGACGTCACCGATCGGACCGAAGGGCGATACCGGCCATCGTCCGACGACAATGCGGTGCCCGCTCGTCGTGCCGAAGGCTGCGATCTCGCCGTCGAAGCACCAACGCATGGCCATGGCCGCTCTCCGATCCGCCGAATCCGCTACATGAAGTTGCGGGTGTGCAGCGCGGACAGTTCGGCGGCCTCATCCGCCGGGAAACCGAGCCGGAGGAGTCGCTGCTGGCGGCCCTCGTCCATCGCCTGGTGGAGCTCCTGAACCGCCCGATAACCCTGGGCGATCGCGGATGGTGTCCAGGAGCCGGCAGCCAGAATCATCAGCGAGTCGAACACATCATCGTTGAGCCCGGAGGTGTCGACCAGGACATCGTGGCGCCGTTCTACGGCCGCGCGCAGCCGGCCGCGCAGCGTGGGGTCGAGCGTGGACTGATGCTCCAGGTGGGCCACCCCGAAGGCGACATGCCGGGCCTCGTCCTGGTGGGCCAACCGGGTCACCTGTCTGGTCACCGGATCCGGTGCATACCGTTCGAGAAAGGTCAGCAGGTTGAGGAAGCTGCCCTCGCCCAGCACCGAGAGCAGGAACGAGGCGAGCGAGAAGTCAGGTTCGCTCAGCAAGGTGGCCAGCGATGCCCGACCCCCCACCGTCGAGGTGCCCAACTCGGCGCCGGTCAGCAGCGCGCGGCGGGTGAACACCTCGACGTGCCGGGCCTCGTCGGCGGCCTGCACCGCCAGCAACTGCTGAACCTCTCGAAAGTGCGGATGTACCCGGCCCAGCAGCCGAGCCGGGATGACCAGCGCGGCCTGCTCGTTCTCCACCAGGTAGGTCATCACCTGGACGACCGCCGCCTCAATCTCGGCGGGCAGGTTGATTTCGGCGTCCCAGTCGACCGCGGTGGCCGGATCCCATTGTGCAGCGGCCGCGCGGGCGTAGAGTCGCGGCGCCAGATCGGCCCAGACGACGTCGCGCTCGGCGATGTCGAATCCGGTCACGACCGGACCACCGGCCTCGATCAGCGCGCCGCGGGCGGCCAATCCCCACTCCGGGGCCGCTCGCTCCACTATGGCACTGACCCCCGGGCCACCGGCGCGCCGCGCGCCCGTCCACCGGTCCACCTCGCGGCGTCCGCGCACCACCACCCCGGTATCCGGGTCGACCGGGTGCCCCTCCCGACGACACCAGGCGGCCAGATGCACGGTGAGCAGCGGATCCCTGCCGGTGACCCGCAGCCGGCCGCTGATCGGCAAATCCTGCAGGGCACGGCGCACAAGCAGGTGGGCACCCTGTTCGAACCCCAGATCCTCCAGGTCGAGCAAGGCGTCTGCGGTGCTGGTCACGGAGCGTACTCCGGTGCCGTGATCCGGCCGTGAGCATCGTAGAAACCGGTCTCCTCGACGGCGGTCGCCAGCACCGCGTACCCATTGTCGCGGCCTACTCGCCACGCGGTCAGGCCTTCCAGGTCCAGCAGCGGCCGGACGTCGGCGTCGGCATAGGACATCGAGAGCAGCAGTTCGACGAACCGCGCCACCAGGTCCTGCGGCGCGGTATCGACCACTGTCATGTTGCAGTGGTCGTATCGGGCGGTCTGGGTGAGTACCCGGGTCGCGCCGGCGGGCCAGGTACCCTCCCGACCGAACAGCAGATGGTTCCCGTCGATCATGCATGCCGCCGCGACCTCTCCGGCCAGCAACGCCCGGGCCGCGTCCCGCTCACCGCCGATATGGTCACCGTGCAGTCCGACGCCGATATCGAAGCGGCGCACCGTGACGTCCTGGCCGGGTTGCAGGCCGACGGAACGCAGATGTGCCAGTGGGATCAGGGTGGCTTGCGGGGAGTCCACCGCGCCGACCGCCACCGTCTCGCCTTTGAGGTCGGCCACCGTACGGAACGGCGCATCGGCCCGGACGACGACCACCGAGGTGAGGTCCTGGTCGGTATCGCGCATCACCACCGAGCGCACCTGTCGCCCGGAGGCGGCCGCCAGCCGTTGCGCCCGCAGCCAGGCCAGCGGAGAATTCCACGCCGCGTGAATGCGCCCTTCGATCAGATCTTCGACCTGCCGCTCATAGTGGGAGTACAACACGAAATCGAACGGCAGGCCCTGGCGTACCAGCCAGTCCCGGAAACCCAGCCAGATCGTGACCACCTTGGGGTCGTAGGCGACCCCGCCCATGATCAGCGTCATTACGCACCCGCCTCGTCGAGCCCGACGGACAGCACGGCCCAACCCCTTTCGTCATTGGTGATACCAGGGGTGACCGTATCTCAGCCAAGCTACGGCCATGAGTTCACGAGCTTTTGATCCGCAGGCCCGTACCTGGGTGCCGATGGACAGTCCGGGTGCGGTCCCGCTGCCGGTGCTGTCCGGCGAGTCGCCACGTTAGGTCGACACGTTTCCCGGGTAATAATCCCCAGTGTCCGCTGCCGCCGGTCATCCGGCCAACCTCGTCGATGACCTGACTCGGGTCGACCCCGGCGCCCCTGGGTGGGGCAGGCGTCGGCGGGGCCGCGGATTCAGCTATACCGACGAGCGGGGGCGGCCGCTGACCGATCCCGAGGCGCTGGACAGAATCCGCACGCTGGCGATCCCACCGGCCTGGCGGGACGTGTGGATCTCGCCGCTTGAGGACGGACACATCCAGGCCATCGGTACCGACGACGCCGGGCGACGCCAGTACCGCTACCACGACGAGTGGCGGCGGGCTCGGGACGCAGAGAAGCATCGACGGGTTATGGCGTTAGGGCGGCGCCTGCCCAAGGTGCGGCGCGAGGTGGCACATCGGCTGGCCGAATCGGGTCTGGGACCGCGGCGCGTGCTCGCTGCGGCGGTACGGATGCTGGACATCGGCGTGTTTCGGGCCGGTGGCGAGCAGTATGCCCCCAGCTGTGCCGACGATGAGGGCACCTTCGGCTTGGCCACGCTGCGCCGCGACCACGTCCGGTTGCACCGTGGCACCATTCTGATCGACTACGCCGCGAAAGGCGGCATCGCGCGCACAGTGGAGCTGCGTGATCCGGCGCTGCACCGGGTGGTGGCCTCGCTGCTGCGTCGGCGCGGCGGGGGAGCAGAGCTGTTCGCCTACCGAGATGGCCGTAGCTGGCGCGACGTACGCTCCTCCGACCTCAACGACGCAGTCAAGGCCCTCGCCGGACGTCGCTACACATGTAAGGACTTGCGCACGTGGAACGCCACTGTGTTCGCCGCCGTGGCGCTGGCCGTGCAGGCGGCTGAGGATGTGCCGAACGCACCGCGCGGACAAGCCCGATTGGTGACCGCCGCGATGAGCCAGGTGGCCGATCATCTGGGCAATACCCCAGCCGTGGCTCGAGCGTCCTACGTGGACCCCAGACTGATTGAGCGGTTCGAGCAGGGACGTACCGTGCTGCCCACGTTGCGCCGGCTCGACTGCGCGACGCCGGATTCGGTCGATCTGTCCGACGCCGATGTCCAGGCCGAAGTGGAGGCCGCGGTGCTCCGGCTGCTCCGCAGCTGAACGGATCGATTTGAGCTGGTTGTCTCCAGCAACTTCTGGAGAGATAAAGTAGTGACGTTGCCGTGGTTTTCCGTGTACGTCGTCTGGACGTGATATCTGCGGTGACCGTTGGGACGAAGTACCCGCGGATCGGTCGGTGTCATGTCGTCATCAGCTCACCGCATATAGCTGTCTGAGCTGCAAGCTTTGTTGCTGGACACCGACACGCTGTACTGGTTTCTGCGTCAGTTGGCCTAGCTGACGGTAAAAGGGACGTGCGGTCGTGCCTCGCCATTCCGCCAGCGGTAAGCCCACCCAGGCGGGTCACTTCCAACCCCGCCGTGCCTGATCGACCTCGTTCCTGTGCTATCGAGGGCCTAAGGTCACTTCGAAACACTGCACCACCGCCTCGGCCACCGTGGCGGCGCGGGGCACCAGGCCGTCCATTCCGACCACGTGGAGAGCCCGAAGGACCGCTCCCCGATGGGCTACCAGCCGCAGCGTCACTTCGTGGGCACGAGCCTGTTCGGCAAGCTCGGCCAGCAGGCCCAGCCCACAGGCGGCCAAGAACGACACCCCGGTAAAATCCAATACCACTCCTTTGTGGGCACCGGGCATGTGGTTATGGAGATGGTGTCGCAGCCGCTCCAACGAGAGTAGATCAACTTCACCGGTCACCCGTAGTACCAGTACCTGCTCATTGCAGGAGGTCAAGGCTGTTACTGTCAGTGAATCATCGGCGGCCGAGCCTGGCCCCGTCACCTGTGCCGTCATCGGCGCCACCACTTCGTGATCACGCTGCTTACTCCTCCTGGAGGTTGGTAAGACCAGGAGTGAGAGCCTCGGCCTGCGCCTCCATGGACATGGCAAGGCGTCACCGACATAAGCGGCAACCATCTGCTCCCGGCCTTAAGGCTGCCGGGACGGCTGGCTGCACAAGCGCTTCCATGATTCTAACCCACCATCCCGGTGAGGACGCGATGGTGCTCGGCTAAGCAGGTGTGAAGTGCCCTCCGACCGGGTAAGCAACTGTTGACATACCGTGAGGTGAACGTGGTAACGCTGCCATCCGATACCTCGCCCTTCCCTAGGGCAGCCCAGGAGGACCGCATCGACTACGAGCTGCTGGACCTGCTCACCGAGGCTACCCCGCAGAGTGCACGCTGGCTGCGGGTACGTTTCACGGAATGGTTGCGCACAACTGGTGCATCCGCCACACTGGTCGACGATCTAACCATTGCTGTATATGAAGCTTTGGCCAATGTTGTTGAGCACGCCTATCCCTCGGACCATCCTGACCCGGTGATGCGGTTGCGAGCTCAGTCTGATTATCACCAAGTGCTGATCACCATTTCCGACAACGGTTGCTGGCGTACCCCCTCAGCCCCCGGATTTCGCGGCCGCGGCCTACTGATCATGCGCTATCTTGCTACCGAAGTGCAGCTGAAAACCACCGAGCATGGTACTACTGTGCACTTACGTGTCGATCTTCCCTGGAGTGAGGATGATGCATCCCTAAAAAACCGGCGTCCGCACCATGATGATATCCATCGATGTTGGCCTCAATAGGCGGATAAATCCGAAAATGACATGACCGTGGATTGCGTTCTGAGATATCCGCGAGATGTGTCTGAAGCGCTTATGATCCCGTGGCGGAGAAGTGCATCCAGTCCGTGGGCTTGGACCACCGTCCGCCCCAGGTCCAGCCGGCCGCTTCGAACGCTGATACCGCGGGGCCACCGTCGAGCACCATGCCCGGGCGCACTCGATCTCGGATGAGGTAGGCCGATGCCAATTCGGGCAATACCAGATCCGCGCTGCGGTAGGGGTTGTGGAACGGGTTGAGGTCGATGGCCAGTCCGTAGGCGTGAGCCGACCAGCGAGTCTGGCCTCGGGCCGGACGGCAGACAAAGGCTGAAGTATTGCTGCCGTCGCCGGTAGGCGGCAGGTTCAATTCCGGCGCGTCGACCACCCGCATCTCCTCGATCGGGAAGTGGGCGGCGAACAGCCGCTCGAAGACGGCTACCACGGCCTCGGCGACGTCGGAGTTCACCAGCATCTCGCCGGTGTGCAGCCGGCCGTCGAAGCCGTGGAAGGACATCGTCAGATAGCGCAGCCGGCTGGGAGATACCGGGCAGGCGGCCCTCCAGGTACTGCGGTTCAGCACCTGTGCAGGCACCGGTTCGATCGTCGACTCGAAGGAATCCGAGGTGGGTGGTGGCAGCAGATCAGCGGTGGGCAGCATTCGTTCGACGAGTTCCGGGGGAGTGGGTAGCACGACACCGAATCCGTCCGGACGTAACGGTAGTGGATGCGCGCCCACGATCCAGGCCGGCGGTGGTGGAGCCGGTGGCGCGATCGGACTGGTGGGGCTCAGCAGACTTGGTCGGCTCGGTGGCTCGGACGGAATCTCCACCGGGCGGGCGGGTTGCTGGGCTGGAGGATGTGGTGCGGATGTCGCGCTACAGGCCACCACGCTCGTCAGCAGAGCAGCCCCGAGTGACCACGGCAGGAGGCGAAACGTCACAGACCGCATCACCTGGCCACTCTGGCACATCGAACGATGTCCCGCGATCGCGTAACTGTCGCTCGCTGGCTATCGCACGCTACGATCTGTTACCACCTTTCTGAAGGGGTTCGGGTCATGCATGGTGCTTCTCGCCTCGTCGCTATTGGCCGTCGGCTCGCCGTGCTCGCGATCATGGGCCTTCCGCTCGTCCTGCCGGCACTCGTGTTCGCGGCGGCACCGCAGGCGGACGCCGCCCCGGAAGAACACACCACGACTGTGAGCTATGGCCCGCTGCTCCTCCCGCCATATCTGGGTGGGGATACCGGGCACGACGGGCATGCCGGTCAGATGGTCATCTACGCGGCGCCGACGTATGACATGCCTTGCCGGGACTGCTACATCACCGGCATCGAACCGGACGTCGTGTACGCCGATGGGTCACAGGCGAACCATCACACCGGGGCGATGCTGCATCACGTGATGGTGTTCGACCCCTCCAAGAGCGACACCACCTGCGATAGGCGGGGTGTGGGCTTGCTGACGGGCCAGCGAATCTTCGCCGCCGGCAATGAGCGCACTGGGTCGCACCTGCCGGCAGGCTACGGCTATCACCTCGGTGACATGCCGCTCGGTGGGCAAGCCGAGCTGATGAACATGTCCCCGCGGCCGCAGCAGGTCTATATCACCATGAAGATCAGCTGGGTCGATGCCGCCGATGCTCAGCTGAAGGAAGTCACACCGGTGTGGCTGGATGTCGACAACTGCGGTGATTCCCAGTACACCATTCCGGCGGGTTCCTCACACACGCTCTGGACGTGGAAGTCCACCCTGACCGGAGACATCGTGGCCGCGGCCGGGCACGTTCACGACCAAGGTATCTCCATCACGCTGTCCAACACCACCCGTAATGAGAAGATCTGCGAATCGGTCGCCGGTTACGCCACCGGCTCGCATCACGGGGGCCACGTCCAGTCGATGAGTACCTGCATCGGTGATCCGATCAGCACCGTGCGAACCGGCAATGACCTCACTATCGACAGCTACTATCACGCGGACGAGGCTGACGACACCGTGATGGGCATCATGATCGCCTACGTACACCAGACCTCGCGTTAGCCGGCCAGCTGCTGACTGATCGTCAAGAGTTCGAACGCGTCCTCCAATAGCAGCGACGTTTGCGGTGACACCAGCACTCACTAAGATCATGCGCGACTGGTTTGAGATGCAGGGATGAGCCGCTCGGAGGGCGAGGATGACGACGCTCGACTTGGAGCTGGAGATCGGCCGAAACACCGGGGGCAGCTATCCGGTGATCGCCCGTGCTGAGGGGCAGGTCGCCACGTCGTGGCTGCCCTCGACCTCTGCGGTCCTCACGTCCCAGCTGGGTTCGATCCAGGCCGAGGTGCCGGCTTCGTCGCAGGCGGGTGTCGCGGCTCCAGAGGACGAGCAGTCGGTGCGGGACTGGGGCCAGCAGTTGTTCGAGACGTTGATTATCGACGAGGTGCGGGATCTGTATGTCACCAGCCGTCGGCGTTCTCGGGAGCAGGGCAGCACGATCCGGCTGATCCTGCGGGTGCGTGCGGCGGAGCTGGCCTGGCTGCCCTGGGAGTTCATGTTCGATCCCGACTGGCGGGACTACCTCGGGGTGCGGCTGTCCCTGGTGCGCCACCCCGAGGTGTTGGTACCCCGGCAGCCGTTGCCCGCCTCAGTCCCGTTGCGGATCCTGGGCATGGTGGTCCCCGTTGGCCAGGAGGAGCTCGATGAGCAGCGGCAACGGTTGGATGCGGCGCTGGCCGGTTGGGAACGCGAGGGATTGGTCGAGCTGGAATGGGTGGCCGGGCAGACCTCCGGCGACCTGAAACGTGCCCTCTACGGCGGTCCGTGGCATGCCTTCCATTTCATCGGTCACGGTTTCGACGACCTCAGCCAGCTGCTGGCCGAGCACCACCCGCTACGGCTGGTGGTGCTCAACGGACGTGGATCCGCGGATCCTTCAGGTCCCTCGACCGGGGTTGGCGGCGCTGCCGGAGCGTTGCTGCGGCAGGGGATCCCGGCGGTGGTGGCCATGCAGTTCGAGATCAGTGACCCAGCGGCGGTCCGGTTCGCCCAGACCCTCTATCACAGTGTGGCCACGCGCCTGCCGGTGGACATCGGAGTGCTGCGCGCCCGGCGCGCGGTGCGCCAGGCTGATAAGGGCACCCTCGAATGGGGCACGCCGGTGCTGTACCTGCGTGCGCCCGAAGGGCACATCTTCACTGCCACCCCAGCACCTGGCTCGCTCGGAGAGCAGACGGATGCGTCGGAGCCGGCGACCCGCTACGAGCAAGCTCTGGACGCGTTCTGGAGCGAGCAGTGGGACCAGGCTGCTGAGTTGTTCCAGCAGGTACTCGTGCACCATCCCGACCATCCGGACGCTGCCGCCAAGCTGGAACAAGCAGGTCGTGAACGAGACCTAGCCACCCGTTACGCCCACGCGTGCATCTCTCTCGAAACCGGGGACTGGGCGCAGGCCATCGTGGGATTCACCATGGTGACCGATGCCGACCCCACCAAGCTGGATGCCTTCGACCGGCTGGCCGATGCCCGCCGGAAACAAGAGGCCGCAGCCCTGCTGGCCAAGGCGCGCCGGGAACCACCTGCCCCGCCCCCGCCCCGCTTGGAGCCGCGCCCCCAGGCCAGACAGATCCTGTATACCCGCAAGGAGGTCAACGCGGTCGCCTTCAGCCCGGACGGCCGGTGGCTGGCCACCGCAGGCAGTAAGAACATTGCGCAGATCTGGGGCACCAGCAGAGGACGAGAATTTCTGAGCGTGGGCTCCACTACCTGGCGTCGCAACATGGAGGCGGTGGTGTTCAGCCCGGACGGAGGCCGGCTGGCCACCGCCAGCGGTGACCGCACTGCGCGGATCTGGGACGCCGCCAGCGGGGAGGAACTGCTCAAGATCAATCATGATGGTCCGGTGTGGAGCGTGGCGTTCAGCCCGGACGGGAGCCGGCTGGCCACCGCCGGCGACGACTGCACCGCGCGGATCTGGGACGCCGCCAGCGGGGAGGAACTGCTCAAGGTCAGCCATGAAAACTGGGTACGGGACCTGGCGTTCAGCCCGGACGGGCGCTGGCTGGCCACCGCTGGAGTGGATCGAACCGCGCGGGTCTGGGACGTCGCCGACGGAGAGGAACTCGCGAAGGTCACTCATGACAGCCTGGTGGTAGGGACGGCGTTCAGCCCGGACGGGCGTTGGTTGGCTACCGCCAGTCACGATTGCACCGCCCGGATCTGGGATGCCGACAGCGGCGAGGAGCAGCTCAAGGTGGCGCACGACAATTTGGTGGTGGACGTGGCGTTCAGCCCAGACGGACGTTGGTTGGCCACCGCCAGTCACGATTGCACCGCCCAGGTCTGGGACCTCACCGATGAGCAGGAACCCGCCACTGTCATCCATGCCGACCAGGTGTGGGGAGTCGCATTCAGCCCGGACGGATCCTGGCTGGCAACCGCCAGCGCCGATCGGACCGCGCGGATCTGGGCATTGATCGCGGAGACAACGAGGAGTTCTGGGTGAGCGACACGATTGAGGTTGTGGACCAGGGACGCGTCCTGGCCTACACGTTCGAGAACCTGATGCACTACCACGGCCCAGGCTCTCCAGGGGGTGTGGCGCACGCATTCAAGGTGATGGAACGGGTGCTGCCGCTCCTCGAGCTGAGTGGCCTTCCGGAGCGACGGGAGATCGGGGTGCATACGGCTTTCGCCGGCGTGGGTGCTCGTGATGGGTTCGAGATGGTCACCCGAGCCGTGACCGAGGGCCGGTACGTCGTCGATGATGCGTTGGCCCGTCCTGACCACGGTCCGACCCGGGAACACTTCGTGTTCCGGTTGAGCTACCGGGGACACAGTGTGACCGCTCTCCTGCGGGAGGGATATGTGGGGGAGGAGTTCATCACGCTGGTGGGTAAGGAGCGGAGCGCGGAGGAGGAGAGTCGCCTGACTGTCTTGAAGCAGGAGATGGCGCAGCGGCTGCTGGCCAGCCCCGCGACCGAGGTGTACGACGTTCCCTGACTGCGTTGGCACCGGCGAACCCACCCTGGCGTGCGGCTATACCGGCGTGACGTAGGCCCCCGAGATGCCGCCGTCCACCAGGAACGTCGATGCGGTGATGAAGGTGGCGTCGTCACTGGCCAGGAAGGCGACCGCGCCCGCGATCTCCTCCGGCTCGGCGAACCGGCCCATCGGGACGTGCACCAGACGGCGCTGCGCGCGTTCCGGGTCCGCAGCGAAGAGCTCCCGCAGCAGCGGGGTGTTCACCGGCCCTGGGCACAGCGCGTTGACCCGGATGCCCTCGCGCGCGAACTGCACACCCAGTTCCCGGGACAGCGCGACGACCCCGCCTTTGGATGCGGTGTAGGAGATCTGAGAGGTGGCCGAGCCCATCACCGCCACGAACGACGCGGTGTTGATGATCGAGCCGCGGCCCCGGCGCTGCATGTGCGGCAACACTGCCCGGCAACACAGGTACACCGAGGTGAGGTTGACTTCCTGAACCCGCCGCCAGGCGTCGAGCCCGGTGGTCAGAATCGAGTCGTCCTCCGGTGGGGAGATACCAGCGTTGTGGAAGGAGACGTCCACCGTGCCGTAGCGCTCGATCGTGGTCGTGAACAGCGCGTCCACCTCGGATTCGCTGGTCACGTCGGTACGGACGAACAGGCCATTCACCTCGGCGGCGGCAGCCTCTCCGGTGCTGGAGTCGACGTCCGCGATCACCACCGAGGCGCCCTCGGCAGCGAGCCGGCGTGCCGAGGCTAGGCCGATGCCACTCCCGCCGCCGGTCACCACCGCGACCCGGCCGTCCAACCGCCTGCCCACTCAGCCACCTCCCTACCTACGGCCCCGCGTTCCGGATGCAGACTAGGGCGAGGACGCCGCGCTAAACCAGCTCGATCCGCTGGCCGTCGGGTGTCACGGTGAAGCACCAGCTATCAGCGCCGGGTTTTCCCTGCTCCACCCACCACTGATGGGCGTTGGCCACCTCGTCCCACAACCGCCGAGGACCGCACTGTCGTACCGGGAACTCATCCTCACTGGCGTCGCCGAGGTTCTTGAACCACACGGTATCCGTGACGAACCGATGCCGGGGCACCGCCGCCAGTGCATCCCACCACGGCACCAATGGCGCTTTCCATCGAGCCAGTTAGGTATTCGTCGCCAACCGCTGAATCATTCTCGTCCGCAGCTCAGCCGGGTCAGCGCGTAGTTCGGTCACCGGTCGTGCTTATTCGGATTATGGGGTGGCGGTATCGGACGAGGAGGATCTGGCCTTCCATCGCCAGTGGAGTCTTCTTGGCGGTGCCTGCCTTCGTTGTCTTTCCGGTGCTCGCCGCGGCCCTCTTGAGGGCCATTGCTTTTGCCCATAGTCGTGTGTTCTCATCGAGCGATTGTCCTGGTGAAACCATATGTCCACGCTCGGCCATAAGGCCGGTCGGCCGCCGAGAGCCGTAGTACGTGAGGGGCGCTCATCGACGGCCGACCGGGGATCACAGGGCATTACCCATACGGCCGAGGTCGGGCAGATCAGGCGCAGTGTCTGTCACACACGGGATGCACAGATCACCCCAGGGCCGATCCGCCAGGTCCAAACCTTCTGCGGCAAGCCGGAGACCGCACAGGGTCTGCACCGAACCAACCGCATCGGCCTGTTTAAGGTCGCACGGCGCGATGCCGTGGACCTTGCCGCCGGGTGAGATCGCCCATTTGGTCATGATGGGTGCTTGAGGATGTCGCGCCCGAACCGCTCGATATTATTGTCCGTGAGTCGGATGACTCCGCCGTCGAGGCCGTAGGGATAGAGCAGCCAGCCCTGGCCGTCGGTGTCTTGGACGAGTTGGACGGTGCAGGACCCACCCTCGACCAGCTGGCCCATCATGGTGATCCTGCGCCGATCAGTCTGGCTGATCCACTTAACCGGTTCGGGCCGTTTCGTCATTATGCTGTCCCCGCTGGCTCGGTGGTGCCTTCCACCCGGGGTTTTGTGTGTTTGTCCAGTGTGATGGTCATACTCGGCACTCTCCACGTTACGCTCCGTGCGAGCCAGGGGTTGCCCGTTGCCCTCATGGAGAGGCCAACCGGTGATGCAAGGGGGTGCCGATGGACCAGTCGACCTTCGGTGAGGAGCTGCGCAGGCTCCGCGAGCAGCGTGGCCTATCACTGAAGAAGTTCGCGAAGCTGGTGCACTACGATCCCGGCTACCTCTCTAAGATCGAAAACGGCCACAAGCCTCTGACTGGCGCGCTCGCCACCGCGTGTGATGCTGTGCTGGAAGCTGACGGACTGTTTGCTCAGCTGGTCAATGATCACGCGGAGCGAGGGCGGCGGTGCTCTGAACGTTCGGCTCACACGTCGCCGCCGTATCCGTCCGCCGCATGGGATCCTGACGAGGTCGCAGACCAGGCCCTCCGGCTGACGGGATATGACTTGGCGTTGAGCCGACGTGAGGCGCTCGTGGACGGGACAGCCACGCTCACTGGTGTGGCTCTACTTGATCCGCTGCAGAATTGGTTGTTTCCGTTTTCGTCCAAGTCGGGCAGGCAGCTCCGTGGGCTCAGTGAGGATGAAGTTGCTGCCATTGAAACGGGAGTTTGTCATCTCCGTTCGTGGGCGCGACAACCTGGCGGTGGAATGGCACGTCAGACAGTCCTGGCTCAGCTCAAAAATCTGAGCGACCGGCTCCGGTCGGTTCGACCCGGAGCCCTGCGGGATCGCGCGTTCCTGGCCGGGGCGGAACTCTCACGTCTTGTGGCGTCTTTGGCTTGGGACGCGGGTTCGCACTCCGAGGCGCAACGCTATTACGTGCTCGCTGTGCAGATGGCGCACGTAGCTCGGGACTACGGGTATGCGGCTCTTGCTTTGGCCGACCTAGCCCGCCAAAGCCTTGATCTAGGAAGACCGCAAGACGCGCTCGAACTCATCCAGTTGGCCCAATACGGTTCAAGGGCTTCTGGTGTGGCGAGGCTCCCCGCGTTTCTCCTCACCCGCGAAGCCTGGGCCTTGGCGCACCTTGACCGACCTGGTGACTTCAGCAGAGCTGCTGAGCGAGCAGAAGCCCTCTTCGCCGAGACCTGTTCTGCGAACTCTCCGAGGTGGATGGTGAGTTTCGACGAAGCCGAGTTGTACGGAGTCCTCGGCGGAAGATACCGAGACCTAGCCTCGATCGAAAGGCGACACGCCCGTTCCGCCGAGCTCTATATTCATCGAGCCTTGTCGCTTCGAGCGGTGGACAGGATCAGAAGCCGAACTTTCGACCTGATCGGTCTGGCCCGGAACTATCTCATCATGGGAGAGCCTGAACAGGGCTGTGTCGTTGCACGCCAGGCCATTCAGATCAATGGTGAGCCGCTACAAGGCCGACCGGAACGCAAGCTGCATGATTTTTGTCGCGAACTGGCTCCTTACTGGGACACGGTGGCTGGGCGTGATTTCTCTGAATACCTCCGTTATTTGTCGAACTGAATCAGGAGTTTACGGTGCTGCGGATCGGGGTTACGGGACATACCAATCTGACAGCGGCTACCGAGGAAATGGTGTATGAGGCGCTGCGGAGGGTCCTGCTTCCGTATCTCTCTTACGAGCTTGTGGGAGTCAGCTGTCTGGCCCGAGGTTCTGATCAGCTTTTCGCTCAGGCCGTGGTGGATCTCGGCGGTGCGTTGCGAGTAGTGCTGCCCGCACCCGACTACCGCATGAAAATTAAACCCGACAATATCGCGCGCTATGATGCCTTGCTGGACGCGGCGGAATTGGTGCAGGTGATGCCGTTCGAGACTTCGCGGAGAGAGTCTTATATGGCTGCCAGTGAGCACGTGCTCGCTACTGTCGATGAGATCGTCGCCGTGTGGGACGGTGGTCCTTCGGGCGGGTTGGGTGGTACCGCTGATGTCGTGTCCGCCGCACGCGAACGTGGCCTCCCGGTGCAAGTCGTCTGGCCCCTCGGAGCAACTCGTGTTTAAGGTTCGATGCGGAACTTCGCTTCCGCAGGACACTTAGGCTGGTGAGCGGGCAGCGGGTCGCGAAGGGGTGCGTAAGGCTTCGCGGAGCCGGACTCGTCCGCCGGTACGCAGTACCGAGTTGCGGTAGATTCGGCCGCCCACCAAGGCGAGCACCGCGATCGTGCCTACCGTCAGCCCGGCGGCGAGAGCGATCTGCCACCCGGCCGCGACCCCGAGAGAGATCAAGATCGGTATGAGGATCGGAGCGAAGAACGGCACCACTGACATTCCGGTGACCAGCGGGCCGGTCGGGTTGTCGGCCACCTGGAACGCAGCGATGAACGGGACGACGACCAGCAGCGTGATCGGAGTAGTGACCGCCTGCAGCTCCTCCGTCCGGCTGACCAGGGAGCCGGCGGCGGCGAAGAGGATGGCGTAGACAAAGAACCCCAGCAGGAAGCTGACCAGTCCGGCCAGCACGGCGACGGGCGTGGCGCTGGGCAGTTCGATCGCCCCGGTGATCCGCGCGCTGAACAGCCCTACCGCGGCGATCACGGCGAACTGCAGCAGACCGGCCGCGCCGACGCCGGCCACCTTGCCGATCATCAACTGCCACGGCTTGACGGTGGACAGCAAGAGCTCGACGACCCGGCTGGTCTTCTCCTCGAGCACGCCCTGTGCCACGGTGCTCCCGTAGATCAGCAGCGCGAGGTACAGCAATCCAGCGCTGATCAACCCGATCGCCAGCCGGGCACCGAAGTCCTCGCTGCGCGTTTCCAACGTCTCGACGTTCACTTGTGCTCGGACGGCTACCTCGGCCGGGTCAACGCCGGCCTGGCGCAGCGCATCAGCGATCACCTGTTGAGTGAGAGCACCCTGCACGATTCCACGCAAAGTGTCGTCGACGGTCTGCATGCCGACCAGGCGATAGCTGCCCGGACCGCCGAGCAGCACCGCGTCGAGCGTGCCGTCGCGCACCATGCGCTCGCCGGACGCACCGTCCACTTCCAGGATCTCCAGCTGTTGCCCGAGTGCCGTTGCCGAGGCCAGCAGCGGTGCCGACAGGGCGGATTCCGAAGGTGCGAGCCCGACGCTCGCCTGGTCGTCTTGCGCGCTGACGAAGGTGATGTAGGCCAGGTAGCCACCCAGCACCAGCAGCAACACGAGGGTGCTGACCAGGAAGGACCGCGTCCGAACCCGATTCAGGAATTCTCGCCTCGTGATCAGCCAGACCACGCGGGCGGATGCCGGTCGGGTATTCACCGGTTCCCCTGTGGCGAGTTGTCGGCGTCGAGTTCGGCGGGGGCGGCGACCACATCACGGTAGAGCTCGGCGAGCGTCGGCTGATGCCTGCTGAACTCGCGTACTGGACCTGCGGCCAGCGCGGCGCGCAGCACGGTCTGGTCGTCGGCGTCGGGTATCAGCTGGATCCTGGTCAGGTCGCCGTTCTGGGCGAGTACCTGGACACCGGGAAGTGCCCGCGCCCAGCCGGCATCCCCCGGTCCGCGCACATCGATCACCTCGGGGTCATCGGGACGACGCAGCTCGGCCACGGCTCCGACCGCGACCATGCGCCCGTTCGCGATGATCCCGACCCGATCGGACAGCCGCTCGACGAGCTCCAGCTGATGGCTGGAGAAGATCACCGGGGCACCTGCGGCGGCCTTTTCCCGCAGCACGCCGCTCATTACGTCGACAGCGGCCGGATCGAGCCCGGAGAACGGCTCATCGAGCACCAGCACGTCCGGGTCGTGCGCCAGTGCGGCCGCGAGCTGCACCCGCTGCTGGTTGCCGAGCGAGAGTTTCTGCACCTCCTCGCCGTACCGGTCGGCGACGCCAAGCCGTTCAGTCCATTCCCGCACCGCCCGACGGGCCGCCGGGCGGGACAGCCCGTGCAGCTCGGCGAAGTACTCCAGCTGCTCGCCGACCTTCATCTTCGGGTACAACCCACGCTCCTCGGGCATGTAGCCGATCCGCCGCCGCATCTCGGCGTCGATCTCCCGGCCGCCCAGGGCGACGGTGCCTGAGTCGGCGGCGAGCACGCCCAGCACGATCCGCATGGTGGTCGTCTTGCCTGCTCCGTTGCTGCCGACGAAGCCGAAGACCTCGCTGGCATTCACGGCGAAGTCAACCTTGTCAAGCGCGGTCCGGGCGCCGAACCGTTTCGATACCTCTCGGAGCTCCAACACGCTCCCAACCTAAGTCATAACCGTCCGTTTGAGTCTGGGGCGGCGTGGACTGGCCTCCTTAACCGGAGTGGTTGCCGGCCGCTGTCACCAGGGCGGCGAACAGGCGGTCGTCGGTACTGTCCTGTTCCGGATGCCACTGAACGCCGAGTACGAAGCTGTGTCCCGGCAGTTCGACCGCCTCCACCGTGCCGTCTTCGGCCCGCCCGACGATGTTGAGGTCGTCGGCCACCCGGCTGAGCGCCTGATGGTGGGAACACCGTACGTGCGCGTCGGTCCCGAGAATCGTTCCGATCCGACTCGCGGCGGTGAGCCGCACCCGGACCGGTCCGTATCCGTTAAGCGTCGGCCGATGCTTGTGGTGGCCGACGACGTCGGGCAGGTGCTGGATCAGCGAGCCGCCGAGTGTAACGTTGAGCACCTGCATACCTCGGCATACCGCTAGTACCGGCAGGTCGCGGTCCAGCGCGCCGCGGAGCAGGGACAGTTCGAACGCGTCCCGGGCGGGACGCATACCGTTGTTGGTCTGATTCGGTGTCTCGCCGTACCGGGCAGCGTCGATGTCGCCGCCACCGCAGAGCACCAGGCCGGCCAACGCGTCGATCAGCGTGTCCGCCGCGTGCTCCACCGATGGCAGTAGCACCGGCACGCCACCGGACCGGACGATCGCGTCGACGTAGGTGCTCGGCAGCAGGCACGCCTCGTGGTCCCGCGCCAGGTAGTGCGCATGTTCGGTGTAAGTGGTCAACCCGATCAATGGACGGCGCGGCGCGGCGCGGCCAAGGTCAGAGTCGTTCGAAGCCACGACGGCGCTCCCAATCGGTTACGGCGGAGTCGAAGGCGGCCAGCTCGACCCGGGCGGCGTTGCAGTAATGCTCGACGACGTCTGCGCCGAATGCGGCGAGGGCAACCGGACTCTCCGCCAGGAGTTGCGCGGAGGCGCGCAGCGTACTCGGCACCCGTGGCGCGTCGGAGCCGTAGGCGTTGCCGACGAACGGTGCTGGTAGCGCCAGCTCGTGTTCGATCCCGTGCAGGCCCGCCGCGACCAGCGCAGCCACTGCCAGATAGGGGTTGACGTCCCCACCGGGGACCCGGTTCTCCACCCGCAGCGACGACCCGTGTCCCACTACCCGCAGTGCGCAGGTCCGGTTGTCCAGCCCCCAGACCACCGCGGTCGGAGCGAAGCTGTCTACCACGAAGCGTTTGTACGAGTTCACATTCGGTGCGAACAGATAGGTGAGCTCGCGCAGGCATGCCAGCTGCCCGGCCAGGAAGTGCTCCATCATCGGTGAGAAGCCGTGGCGTCCGTCCCCGGATAACACCGGCTCACCACGCTCGTCGCGCAGTGAGATGTGGATGTGGCAGGAGTTGCCCTCCCGCTGGTCGTACTTCGCCATGAAGGTCAGGCTCATCCCGGCCTGGTCGGCGATCTCCTTGGCGCCGGTCTTGTAGACGCTGTGGTTGTCACAGGTGGTCAGGGCGTCGGCGTAGCGGAAGTTGATCTCGTGTTGGCCCAGGTTGCACTCGCCTTTGGCTGATTCGACGTTCAGGCCCGCGCCGGCCATACCGTTGCGTATCGCGCGGAGTAGCGGTTCGACGCGTCCGGTGCCGAGCATCGAGTAGTCGACGTTGTAGCGGTTCGCGGGCACCAGGTCGCGGTAGTCCTTGTGCCAGGCGGCGTCGAAGGAGTCGGCGAACACGATGAACTCCAGCTCGGTGCCGACCTGCGCGGTCAGTCCGCGCTCGGCGAGGCGCTCCAACTGGCGGCGCAACACTTGGCGCGGCGACGCCGTCACCGGGCTGCCGTCCGCCCACTGCGCGTCGCAGAGCACCAGCGCGGTCGCCTCGTGCCAGGGCACCCGGCGCAATGTCGCCAGGTCGGGCCGCAGAACGAAGTCGCCGTAGCCCCGCTCCCAGGACGAGATGGCATAGCCGTCCACGGTGTTCATGTCCACATCGACGGCCAGCAGGTAGTTGCACGCTTCGGCGGCGTTCTTGACCACCTCGTCGAGGAAGTACCGGGCGGCACACCGCTTGCCCTGCAGCCGGCCCTGCATGTCGGTCAGTGCGACCAGCACCGTGTCCACCTGGTGCTCATCGACCAGTACCCGGAGTTCTTCGAGGCTGAGCAGTCCCTGCCGTCGGGCCACGCCGATCTCCTTCCGGGCTATCGCCATACAAGCGCTGTGCGCGGCGAGTATGGGGTATCCAGCCGAACTCGGCGATGATGATCTTAGGTGACACCAAACAAGATCCTCACAGTCTGTTTCTTCCGCTCCTTCCAGTATCGGGAGTGTCCATCGCGGACCGTCCTGGGGGTCACGTAGCCAGACGCCGGACGACCTTAAAGTCTGTGGGGGGCCGGTGGCGCGGGTGGTGGCGGTGGCTGTACACGATGGCGCTGCGCTTTTCTGTACAGCCCAGTCACGGCGAGCACGGCATTATCTTCACGATCCGCACTTCGGCTAAGGGGCTGGAATGAATTAACCTATTTAATCTGTGATGTGACGGTGTAGTTCCAGTCGCCATGGAACAGATGGTGAATGCCTATATGGCGGACAAAGACAGCTACGCGGGACGGTCACCTGAGATCATCTGGGCGCGAGCTCCTTCTGGATCAGCCGCTCGCCGAGCACACCGGCCAGTCGCCGACGAAGCTCGTCAGTCCGCCACGCCAGGTGGTAACAGCCCTGCTGGTTGCCGTGCCCGACCGTTTCCTCGCCGATGACCGGCTCCCAGGACCTCGAATTGCGCCGCAGGTAGCTCCGGCTCGGCCTTGAGGAGGACGAGGCGCTGCGGTTGACCCGTGTTACCGCCCGCTCGTGAGGGCAGTGATTCGCCGTGAGTGGCAAACAATCACGGCAAGTGTTGATCCGATCACCATGAAGTGATCGGATTGGCGCCATGCCGAATCACGACACTCGACAGACCACCACTAGTACGCGCGAAGCTCGCCCCGCCAGGCGGCCAGAGGCATCGCCTCCTGCGGGCATACTCAGATTGCAGCATGGCGCTGGCAACCGAGCGGTTGCAGGCATGCTCGCCGGACACTATGTTATCCAGCGCTTCCTCATCCCCCAGGCGCTGATTGAAGGGCTGCTGGCGAACATCGACACCGCGGACCTGCCCGGCGCCAAGGCGGAGATCGATCTCCTGTGGGACAGCGGGAAGCGCACGACCCTCCTGAAACTGTGTAAGCAACTCGCCGCAGCAGGAGGCCGCGATAATGCGAACACCCTGGTCAAGTACATCGACGGCTACCTGTCACGACGCAGCCGGAAGGACCCGATGGCCGGCAACGCGAGTTGGTTCGAGACTACGGTATTCGACAGAGCCAACGCGCCCGCCGACCAAACCGGGATCAGGCACCAGCCTGGCCAACGCCCCACAGCACCGGCGGCTCCGACCCCGCGGGAACAAGCCGCACTGGCCGTACGCAGCTGGCAGGTCGGCGACCTCACAGACGCCGTGAGCTGGTCCACGCTCGGGCTCCATCTGCAGGGCCGGCTGTCCCCGGCGGACTATCAGAGACTCGGCCACGACCTCCTTGGGCAGCGCGACCTGCTGTCGGGCGCGAACAACCAGGCGAATGCGACCAATGCGCAAAAGGAGAATTTCGCACGCGTCGCTTGTGATCGTGTCTCCCAGGAGATCAGGCAGGGGCTGGACGACCTGCCCAAGACGCCGGGCGTTTCCTACCGCGCCGCCACGGCCGCGATCGATGTCTACGGGACCAAGATCGTGACCAATGATCTGATCAAGGACAAGTCGTTCTGGTCGACGGCCGCCCTGCGTGCCGGTCACGTGGGGCACGAGTTCGGCAGCGAGGGAACACTGGCGACGCCGAAGGTCTACTACATCGTCAACGGCTCGACCGGCGTCTATCTCCCGAAGTATACGAACACCGAGGTTGGGGTGCGCGAGACCCTTTACCCGGACCAGACAATCTTCCGCGTCACTAAGATCACCAATTATGCGGACAAAACCTTCTTCGTATGGATCACCGAGGTCGACCCGCTCACTCTGCCCCCAGGAGCGGTAACCAAGAACCCCTGGTCCGGCGCCCAGAACTAATAGGCGGCCACAACTCGGGTGCGGGCCAGTTCGGATGACGTGCCGGTCGGTTACCTTCTCGCCGAACTAGTGTAGTGTCTTGCAATTGATTTTACAGTTTGTTATGCTGTAACGCATGAGTCGAGTAGCGGCACCGTTGGTGATATCTGATGGGCAGCGAGAAGTTCTGGAAAACTTGATCAGTTCGCGGACTGTGGCGTATCGTGTGGCGCAACAGGACGCGGGTAGTGCTATTGGCTGCGGACGGTGTGTCGAATTCCGAGATCAGTGAGGTAGTCGGAGTCTCTCGTCCGACCGTGCTGGCCTGGCGTGGCCAGTTCGAGAAAGACGGACTGGTTGGATTCGGTGACGTGGCCGCGGGGCGTGGTCGTAAACCATCGATTAGTGATGAGAAGGTCGCCGAGATCGTGGATCTGACATTGCACTCGAATCCGGAGGGTGAGACGCACTGGTCGTGCCGGTCGATGGCTAACAAAGTCGGGGTGAGCTCAGCGTCGGTTCCTCGCCAGATCGTGTGGGTAGCAGAGGGTGTTGGGATTATGTCGGTATGGGATTGGTGACGGTGGGTAGGGGAAGCTTGCCGGTGATGAGGTAAGCAATGGTGATCATCTTGTGCTTCGTGTGGTAGCCGCGGGCGCGGGCTTTGGCCGCCTGGATCAGGGAGTTGGTTCCTTCCAGCAGCCCGTTGGAGACTCGGGTGGCGTGCCAGGCGATGATGCCGTCCCAATGCCGTTGGATCAGCCCGACGAAGTCCTTGATCGGCTGGAGGCGGGAGCGTTGTGAATCGCCCCGGCGAGTCCGGAGACTCGACTTTGATAGAAGCTACGCTACACCATTGGCTACCAAATTTCCATAAAATAGTCTCTCTAGTGTGACGGGCGGCATGTCCCCGCAGTACTCGTAGAGGCGCCGGTTGGTGAACCAGTCGACATACGCTGCCGTCTCGGCCTCGACATGCGCGGCATTACGCCACGGCCGGCGAGGCTTGATCAGCTCAGTCTTGTACAGGCCATTAACCGACTCGGCAAGCGAATTGTCGTGGGCATCTCCTACCGTTCCGATCGAGGGATCAATTCCCTCCTCGAGCAGACGCTGGGTGAACCGGACCGCGGTATACTGGCTACCCGCATCATTATGGTGAACCAGCCCTGAAAGGTCCTTGACACCCTCCTGGCGTCGTGTGAATATTGCCTGGTTGATCGCATCGAGAACCAAGTCTGTGGTCATCGACACCGATACCTTCCAGCCCATGATCCTGCGAGCATAGGCATCAATGACGAACGCGACGTATACCCAACCGGCCTGGGTGGATACGTACGTGAAGTCGCCCACCCACAACCGATTGGGTGCCAGCGGCCGGAAGTCACGCCGCACCAGATCGTTCGCCCTGCCGGCAGCCGGATCAGCGATGGTCGTACGCTTCACCTTGCCCCGCCGTGCCCCCTGCAGACCCAGCGCCCTCATCAGGCGTTCCACGGTGCAGCGGGCCACCTCGATACCCATTCCACGCAGGTGCAGCCACATCTTCCTGGCACCGTACACCCGGTAGTTATCGTCATACTCCGCGACGATCACCGTTGTCAATTCCTCGTCCCGCAGCGTCCGTGCCGCCGGCGGCCGGGAACGCGCATCGTAATAGCTGGACGGGGCGAATGCGCAACCCAGCTCAGCGAGCTGGACGCAAATCGGCTCGACCCCGTACTTCTTCTTATGCTTATCGATAAACTCGACGATCAGCGCTGTGGGCGGTCGAGCTCCGCCGCGAAGAAAACCGAAGCCGCCTTCAGAATCTCATTCGCCCGGCGCAATTCCCGGATCTCGGCCTTCAGCTTCCGCAGCTCGGCTGACTCCTCGCTGGTCACTCCCGGCCGCTGCCCCGCATCCACCTGCGCCTTCCGGACCCAATTATGAACAGTCTGCGCGGAACCCACACCAAGCTTGGACGCCACAGACTCCATCGCCGCCCACTCCGATGAATTCTCCGACCGGTTCTCCGCGTCCATCCGCACCGCACGCTCCCGCAGCTCCTTCGGGTAGTTACTCGTCCGCGTCGACATGACCCCTTCCTTCCCAAGAGACGGAGTCTCCGCCAAACCCGGGGCGGATCATTGGGCCCCGGAGCACCAGCTGCGCAGATACAAGGGGGCGTAGCTGGGGTGCTGGTCGTAGAAGGCCTGAGAAGTCCTCGCGCCAGCGTAGGGCTCGTCCGGTGGCGAGTTGGGCTGAGGGGCGCAGCAGCCGTTGCAG
>JBOHHE010000199.1:0-4350 GCA_050700355.1 Pseudonocardiaceae bacterium | reverse complement strand
CGCTAGGGCCGGACATCTCGATCTCACCGATTGTCCGATCCGGTACCGGTGCTCCGTTTGGGTCGACCACCCGCAGAGCGTGGCCTGGCACGGCCCTGCCCACGCACACCATGCCCAACGCGCGCGGGTCTTCAGCCGCGCGAGGTTCGGCCCATCCGCCCACCGCAACCGTCTCCGCGTCGACCCAATCGACTGAGTATGGTCGATCGACATGGGAAATGGTGGCCGCGAGCGTCGCCTCGCCAAGGCCGTAGACGGGCAGGAGAGTTGTTTCACGCAGACCGGCGCGGCCGAACACCGCCTGGAACTCTCGCATGGTGCTCTCGTGCACCGGCTCCGCGCCACACAATGCGACGCGCCACGTCGACAGGTCGAGATCCTGCGGCGGGCGAAGCTTCGCGAGTCGCATGCACGAGTGGAACGCGGAACTGGGAGCTGGCGACAATGTGCCCTGGTAGCGGCTGATCAGTTGCAACCATGACAGCGGGTTCCGCAGGAAATTTGCGGTGTCCGATAGCACCATAGGAATCTGAGCGTTGAGCGCGTACGACACGCCGACGAGGCCCATATCGTGGGACAGCGGCAACCAACTCACCAGCGAGTCATCCAAGTTCCCCCGGATCGCGTCGGCGATAGCCTGAACGTTGGCGACGATATTATCGTGCCGGACCATGGCCAACTTCGGCACGCCGGTTGAGCCGGAGGTCGCCTGAAGATGAGCGAGCGACGTCGGCGTTGCGCGCGGCGCGGTCAACTGCACCGGCGTGCTGTATAGCGCTGCCGGCGTCAAGACCTGGACCGGCAGCAACGGTGCAAGCCGGTTGCCCAACTCGGCGGATGCGATGACCTGTTTTGCCTGAGTGTGTTCTGCCAGACCTCGAAGGTACGCTGCATAGGACTCGGTACGGCCTTCCTTCGGTTCCGCCACGACGGTCGGCACGACTCCGGCGTACAGGCAGCCAAGATAGGCCGACAGGAACTCCCGTGAGGCCGGCAAAGCGATGATGACGCGGTCCGTTTCGTCGATCCCGTGCATCGCGAGTCCGGCAACGGCCTGGCCCACGAGGCGGTACACCTCCGCATAGCTGAGCGCGAACTCCCGGTTGGCTTTCTCGATCACTCGGAAGGCCAGCCGATCCGGAGTGCGACTGGCGCTGTCGAGGAACGCATCGACGACGGTCCCGTGTCGACGTGCCTGTGTCATCGTCATCGCGCATACTCTTTCACGAAAAGTAGATCTCTGCGCTTGGTCGACTTCGCAAGCCAGTCACGGAGTTCGCCGTGACGCGCGTCGAAGTCGGCTTTCAGCAGGTCTTCCTTCAGCATCCCGTACGCGGTGTAGTAGGGCCTTTCGAGTTCCTCCAGGAAGCGGATGTGCCGCTCCATGCCAACTCGGCCACATTCGACACTGCGCAAGTACGCCTTGAGGCGAGCCCGTCGCTGCGGGCGCCGCTCGATCTCAAACGCCCGTTTGAAGAAGATATCGTAGCTGTCGAGGATTCCCCGCTGTAGCTCGCTTGGACGCAGGTGGCGGGGGAAGATCCCGACGAACGAGTAATGTTGGTAGGTGGGTACCTCCATGATGATCCTGTGGTCTTCGATATCCTGGCGAGCGCCGTAAAGCAGGTTCTGGAACGGATATTCAGCCAGGCATACGAAGACCGGGTGCATAATACGCGCTTCGGCGCACCAGCGGGCCGTTGCCTCGATCGCCGCGCGGTCTTGGACTTCAAGTCCGTAGATAATTGCGGAGTGAATGGCGATGTCGTTCTCGGCGAAGCGCAGCAGCCGACCAGTCTGCTCGGAGGCGTCGACCTTCTTGTTGAATGCCTGAAGGACAGCCGGGTCCTCCGACTCCACGCCCAGGCAATACTCCTCGAAACCCGACCGCTTGAGCTCGAGGACTAGGTCCATATCATCGGCATGATTGATCCGACTCATCGCGATGAACTTGTAGCCGCGATCACGGAACTTTTCGGCGATCTCATAGCAATAGTCTTTGCGGGTGGTGAAGTTCAGGTCCGTGACATAGAACCGGTTACATCCGGTCTGCTGGTAGATGGCGTCCAACTCGTCGCGCACGTCGTCCGCAGTCTTGGTACGGAACCGCCGTCCGAGCAGACGGATCGCGTAGCAGAACGAGCAGTCGAACGGGCAGCCCCGCGACATAGAGACCGTGGCCCAATGCAGCCGTGGCGCCCGTGCCAGGAACTTCGGGTTGATCGCGTTGGCGATACTGCTGTAGCGGGTGACCTTGTTGAGGCACAGCTCACCGTTAGCACCGATATAGGCCAGGTTATCGACGTCGGTGACGGGGTCGCCAGCCGCCAGCACCTTGATCAGCTGGACGGTCGGGATCTCGCCTTCAGCCAATACCGCGTAATCGGCGAAGCGCAGTGCCTCGTAGGGAGCGAACGCGGCATGTGGGCCGCCCATGATGACCACACAGCCAGGACCCTTGTTGCGTTGAATCAGCTCCAGCGTCTCGATATTCGACCAGAAGTGCGTTGCCAGCGCCGAGATGAGAATGTAGTCGTAACTGGCAAGAGGAAAGTCCTCGGGCTTCTCACCCCAGAACATCTGGCACATCTCAATTTTCGCGTCCGGATATTCCTGCTGGACGAACGAGGCGACGTAGTAGATACCGTCGTTGTAGGTCGTCGCCAGCGTCGACGCGTCAGGATACGCCTCGTGAAACCCCAGTTGAACACAGAGAATATTTAGGCTTTTCATGTTCACGCCATCGCCTCGGCGGGCGCAGACGACCCAGACGGATGTTGCTCCGCCACATTGTGCCGGTTCGCGAACCGCTTGCGCAGTTTGGTCCTCATCTCCTGCTTAAGCGTGGCGGCTATGCGGTCCGGGTCGTTGACCCGGCACTGAGCCCAGGCGAGCAGGTCCCGCGCTTCGTTCCGGCTCATCTTCGGATGCTTCCACACCAGGTTGTACAGATCGTGCTTGCTCAGATCTGGCTCGTCAATCAGGTGCTCCATCTGCCGATACAGACGGGTGCCGTGAAATGGAGTTAGCAGCGTCAGCTGACAAGCGAAAAGCCCTTCCTGGCTGAGCTGCTCGATATCGAACTGCATGTCTTCGATGCTGTCGTCGGTAAATCCAACCATGAACGTGCCGAGCGCTCGGCGGCCATTGTCGATCAGCTCGCGCACGGTCCGCCGGACATTATAGACGTCGTCGCGCTTCTTCACATCAGCGACATTCTTGTCACGATACGACTCTATACCAACGATCGCGCCGTCCATATAGCGGTCAGTAAGTTCGGGAATCCGGCCTCGGATCAGGTCGGCGCGAGTCAGGCAGATCCATGGCAGTTCGCGCTCCGCTAAGGCATCAACCACCTGCTCGGCCAGGTGGTTGGTGAGAAAAAAGCTCTCATCGTAAATAATGACATGTGCAACATTTTCTTCCCTGTATGTGTCGAGAGCCGCGTACATGTCCTCCATGAAGATGGCTTCTTCTTTGGGATTAAAGATCGGTGTCGAGCAGAACGTGCAACCAATATTGCAGCCACGCTTAGAGTAGAGATAGCCGACTGGAGAACTGACCTGACGGAAGCTGCTCGTTCCCAACATCGCTGGGTGCCGCACTCGTTGAAGCGGCTTGTCATAGACATACTGGTGCAGGGGAAACTCCCCCGCACCTTTCACGAGCCTAGTGAAGTAATCACTGATACCCGGTGAAAGGATGCCGTAGTTGCCGCCCCAGATATCTTGCACGCCCGCCCTGCGCGCGGCACTGGCCATCTCTATGGCGACCGGCGTGGACCACGTGTAGAAGCTGATACCCACCATGTCCCAGGCCTCGGACTCCAGCGCGGTCAGGTATTCCTGCCAGGTCGGATACTCGAGGATCTCGACGTCCGGCACATTGTGCTTGAGGAAGCGGAGACCAGTCGGCGGGCAACTCACGGACAGCCGGTCCTCGATGTCCACCGCGCACGTCCAAGCCATGTACGTGTCAGTTCGGTCATACCAGTGTCCGCCGACTCCGTTCGGCTCGACTAATGCCTCTTTTGGGGCCGTCGTTAAGAGCACCTTCTTCATCTGCCCCTCCTCCGCTTCAACGGTGTCGGCGTGTGTGGACCGACATCAACACCGCGCTTCCCTGCGTGGAACATGCTTGGAAACGCACTGATGATTGTAGGGGATCCCGTCGTGTTATTGAAGTTCTTTGACTGCCTGAGGCGCGGGGAGTGATCGGCACCGTTGCGTTGGCGGATCACCGTATCCCGCAGGCTGGGCTGAGGCGCGGTCGTGACGTTCGGACAGCACTGTCCAGGTCCAGCTTGTGCTGGGTTCTGGTTCTCTCCGGATGTGATCATGGTGGTGGTCC
>JBOHHE010000198.1:0-6056 GCA_050700355.1 Pseudonocardiaceae bacterium | reverse complement strand
GGGGCGTAGGGGTGGGCTCCCCGGCCTCGCCGTGCTCAGGGGCCGGCGCCTCGCCTGCGGCGGTCACCGCTGGGGGAAGCGGGAGCGAGGCAGCCGGGGGTTGTGCAGGTGTCATGCCCAGGGTCGGTTGCGATCCCGGACAGCACGTTGGTGCCGGTCGTCATGTCGCGCCTCCTAGTACTAATGTCTGTGTCGTCTGTGGCAGTGCACTAGATCAGTTGGTGTGTCAATGATGTCCGGTAAGCTGGCGAGCCCCTGGTCTCATCGTTAGGTCGTTGTCACTGGAAGGCGCCCGTGTGACCATCAACCCGTTCGATCCGGCGCCCGCATACCTGCAGATCGCTGACGCGCTGCGGCGGAAGATCGTGGAAGGCGACTTACCGGACGGTGCCGTGCTGCCGTCAGTCCGGAAGTTGGTTGACGAGTTCGGCACCGCGCAGGGAACTGTCCGCCAAGCCATTGAGCAGCTCAAATCTGAGGGCCTGGTGGTGGCCCGGCAGGCAGTGGCGTATTCGTCCGCACGCCGCGACGATTGCGACGCATGGGCTCCACCCGACATCTGCGGTCTCGGCGACCAGTCGCTACTGCGGCGCTGGAAGCTGAAGCGGCCGGGCAGGGCTTCGAGCGCACCTCCGAGTTGACCGAGGTGACCAGTGTTCCCGCACCGCAGTCTGTCGCGGAGCGTTTGGGCGTTCCCGAGGGCACCAACGTCGTTCGTCGAAGCTACCTGTTGTCGATCGACGGTGAGGGGGCGCAGGTTGCCCGCAGCTACTTCACTCATGGGCTCGCCGACGGGACGGCACTGGCCGAGCGCGTCAAGCTGCCCAACGGCACGCACGGCTATCTGGCCGACGAATTGGGGATCGCGCTCGATATCGCCGTCGAAGAACTCGTCGCCCGAATGCCGACGCCCCAAGAAACGATGACCCTGCGCCTGGTTTCCGGCACGCCTGTGGTTGAACTCATCCGAACGATCTACGCCAAGGATGAGAAACCCGTTGAAGTGTCGGTATTCGTCTTCGCCGCCGACCGGCACAGCTTCACCTACGCCGTCCCCATGGACTGACCGGGTAGCCAGGGCGCCTTCCAGCCCCACCGCCTGGTCGATCCTGAAGAGCAGGGGAGCGCCTCGGGTGCACAGTCCTCGTCTGCTTGGGCCAGTCGCAGGGTGGCCAGCGGGCGTTCGGAGCGGTTGGCCAGTGCCTGCTTCGGGGACATGGTCACGCCGGGGCCAAACCCGGGGAGCACGCCGAGTCTGAGTCGGACAGCGGGACGCGGGTAGTTTGGCTCGTATGGCGAGCGTGCTGGAGCGGGTCGGCGCGATTGCGGACGATGTGCTGTTTCCCGCGGCGCTGGACGTCGATGCCAACGGAGTGATCCCGGCCAGTCATTTCGACCTGCTCGCGGAGGAAGGCTGCTACGGGCTGGTCGGACCAGTTGAGCACGGCGGCGGTGAGGTCGATCTCCCCTCGTTCACCGCCCTCATCGAGACCCTGTCCGGGGGGTGCCTCACCACGACTTTTATCTGGATACAGCATCACAGCGTGGTGCGGGCGCTGGCCCGAACCACGAATACGAACCTGCGGGAGAAGTACCTCGACGCCGCGGTCCGGGGTGAACTACGGGGTGGGGTGGCCTTTGCCGGCGCGATTCCGCAGCCGCCGCGGTTGTGGGCGACGGAGATCGACGGCGGCTGGCGGTTGCGTGGCGATGCTCCGTTCGTCAGTGGCTGGGGCATCATCGATCTGCTGGTGGTCTCGGCGCGGGACGCCGAGCAGGAGTCCATGGTCATCAGTGGCCTGATCGACCCCGAGGCAGGGGGTGGCATCACCGTCGAGGAGTTGCACCTGGTCGCCGTGCAGGGCAGCAACACCGTCCGACTGGGTTTCGAGGACTACTTCCTGCCTGCCGAGCGGGTCGTTGCCCGGATCCCGCATGCCGATTTCGTGGCCAACCAGCATGTCAGCTCACGGCTGAACGGTAGCCTCGCGCTCGGCGTGGCCGGGCGGTGCGTTTGGATGATCGACGAGGCTGGCCGACCTGAGGTGGCGGCCCGGTTACGCGCCGAACAGGCCGCGATCCGGGACCGTCTCGACGCTGGGCTGGCCGATCCGCTGGCCCTGCCCGCCGCCCGTGCCGCCGCCTCGGAGCTGGCCTACCGGGCGGCCGGTGCACTGGTGGTCGCCGTGGGCAGCGCCGGAATCCTGGTCAGCCACCACGCCCAGCGGCTGGTCCGGGAGGCCACGTTCACCCTCGTCGCAGCCGGTCGCCCGGAGATCAAAAATGGTCTCCTGGACTTATTCGGTCACTCGACCGTCTGATCCGAAGCACTATTTCGCAGCCTCGATCACTGTGACATCACCGGAACCGAGGTTGGTCACATAGGCGTACCGGCCGTCTGGCACCACGGCGACGCTCGTCGGGGTGTTCCCGCTGGGGACCGTCGCGGTCACTTGGGCTGTGTCCACGTTGATGACGGAGATGACGCCGCCGTCATTGTTGGCCACGTAGATATGCTCTCCGTCCGGGGCGTAGGCGATACCTTGCGGGTGGCCACCGACTGGAATGGTGGCGGTCACCGTGTTGGTCGCGGTGTCGATCAACGTCACGGTGTTCGAGTCGTAGTTCACATTGGCGACCTGTGACTGGTCGGGTGAGACCGTGACGCTGTGCGGGCTGGTCCCGACCGGCACTGTTGTGATCATCGTGTTGTCCGTCGCGTTGAGCACGGATATCACGTTGGACTCGTGGTTGGCGATATAGGCTCGGGTGCTGTCTTTGCTGAATGCGATGGAGTGCGGGTTCGGGGGAACATGGATTGTCAGCACTAGTTTGTTGGTGGCGGTGTCGATCACGGAAATAGTTCCGGTGTCATGTTCTGGGATGTAGACGTACTCTCCGTCCGGTCGTACGGCGAGCGCAAAGGGACGGGTTCCCACCGAAATGGTCTCGACCACCGTGTTCGATGCGGTGTCGAGCACACCGACAAGATTCACGGTTCTGTCGTTGTTATAGATACTCAGGTACGCTCGGCGCCCGTCCGGGGTGAAGGCCACAAACTGAGGCGGGCCGGCGGAGATGGGAATCGTCGCCGTCACCTGACCCGTGGCCGTATCGATCACCGACAGCGAGTTGTTCTCTCGGTTGGCGGTATACGCATAACGTCCGTTGGGTGCCACCGCGACGTACCCGGGTGTTGGCCCGATGGGTATCGTTGCGCCGACGGTGGGCACGTCGCTGCTGGCGGCAACGGGACTGATGGTTTGCCCGGCAGGAGCAGTGTCGATAGCGGTGGATGAAGCGGATCGCTGGCCGGCGCCTGTACTGGAACGGCCGGTCGGCCGATCGGGAACGACGGTCAGCAGCACGAGTACGATCAATGCCGCTGCCGCTCCGGCTCCGCCGATGAGTGCGGCACTGTTGCGTCGGCGTGGCCACCGCGACTCCGTGGCCGGAGGCTGCGCCCGTTTCCGGGTGCGCCGGTGACGGCCTCGACCTCCGGGGCCACTGACCGGCGGTCGCCAGCGCTCGCCGGTGGTGGCCTCAGACGGTGAATCCATATGTTCACTCCATCGTTTTTGCCCCTCAAGCCCGCTCAGGCGTACGACAGGTGATGGCCCTCGGTTCGAGCAGGTGGCCTTCGGCGCTGGATAACCCAGAGTAGCCTGCAAGGGTGCCATCCCAACACACCCAGTGACAAGAGGTGGGCGGGGGTCAATAACAATGGGTCAGCAGCTGAGGCTGATCAGAAGGCTGCTTCCGGGACGTCCATGAGGGTGTTGTCGGTCGCCTCGATGATCGCCAGGCGGGCGGTGAGCTCGGGTAGGACGTTGCGGGCGAAGAAGCGGGCCACTGCGATCTTGCCCTCGTAGAACGCCTGGTCCCGCTCGGTCACCTCGCCGCCGAGAGCGCCCAGGGCCACTTCGGCCTGACGCAGGAGCAGCCAGCCGATCAGAACGTCACCGGTGCTCATCAGCAAGCGCACGGTCTGTTGGGCGATCTTGTAGGTGCTTCGCCGGTCCTCCCGCGCCGCGGCCAGGAAGCCGGTCATCACCTTGAGCATCCCCCGCAGGTCGGCCAGGGCGGTCGTGAGCAGCGCGCGCTCCTCCTTGAGCCTGCCATTGCCGGCGTTGGAATCCAGAAATCCCTGAATCTCGGCGCCCAGATGCCCGATAGCCAGCCCCTTGTCGCGGATGATCTTGCGGAAGAAGAAGTCCTGCGACTGGATGGCCGTGGTGCCCTCGTAAAGACTGTCGATCTTGGCGTCCCGGATGTACTGCTCGATGGGGTAGTCCTGGAGGAAGCCCGAGCCGCCCAGGGTCTGGAGCGAAAGGGACAGCATCTCGTAGGCCCGCTCCGAGCCGACTCCCTTGACTACGGGCAGCAACAGGTCGTTGATCCGCTCCGCCAGCCCGGCGTTTTCGCCACCCAGAGCCACGGTGTCCTGGTAGGTCGCGGTGTAGAGGTACAACGCGCGCAGGCCCTCGGCATATGCTTTCTGCAGCATGAGCATGCGGCGGACATCGGGGTGGTGGGTGATCGTCACCCTCGGCGCGCTCTTGTCCAGCATCTGGGTGATGTCGGCGCCCTGTACGCGGGTCTTGGCGTAATCCAACGCATTGAGATAACCGGTGGACAGCGTCGCGATCGCCTTGGTGCCGACCATCATCCGGGCGTATTCGATCACCTGGAACATCTGCGCGATGCCGTCGTGCACGTTCCCGAGCAGCCAGCCCACCGCGGGTGTCCCGGCCGCGCCGAAGGTGAGCTCGCAGGTCGTTGAGGCCTTGATGCCCATCTTGTGTTCGACGCCGGTCACGTAGACGCCGTTGCGCTTCCCGAGCTCACCGGTCTCGGTGTCGAAGTGGAACTTCGGCACCATGAACAACGACAGGCCCTTTGTGCCTGGACCGGCACCTGCGGGGCGGGCCAGCACCATATGGATGATGTTCTCGGCCAGGTCGTGCTCGGCCGAGGTGATGAAGCGTTTGACACCCTCGATGTGCCAGGTGCCATCGGGTTGCGGAGTCGCTTTGGTGCGCCCGGCGCCCACGTCGGACCCGGCGTCGGGCTCGGTGAGCACCATCGTCGCGCCCCACTGCTTGTCAATCATGAGCTGGGCCCAGCGTCGCTGGGCGGAGGTGCCGTTGTCGTGCACTACGCGGGCCATGCTGGGGCCTGCCATGTAGAGGAACGCCGGGGGGTTGGCACCCAGCAACAGCTCCGAGGCGGCCCAGCGCAGCGTGGCGGGCGCGCCGTAGCCGCCCAGTTCGGTGGGCAGGTCCAGCCGATACCACTCGCCGTCCATCAGTGCCCGGTAGGACTTCTTGAACGCGGCGGGCAGCTCGACGCTGTGGGTGTCAGGATCGAATACCGGGGGGTTGCGGTCGGACTCGGCGAACGACTCCGCCAGCGGTCCCCGGGCCAACCGGTCGATCTCGCTCAGCACGTCCTGTGCTGTCTCGCGATCCATCTCCGCAAACGGTCCGGTGCCCAGCTGCTCCTGTACCCGAAAAACCTCGAAGAGGGTGAACTCCAGGTCGCGGAGGTTGCTCTTGTAGTGCCCCATGATCTCGCTCCCTCGTACCCTCCGCCAGTTGACTACTGTGCGGTAACAACAGGATATTACTGACGAGTAACTGCTGCAATTCCTCACCCTTGCAGAGGGCGTCTCAGGTGTCCGCCGGACGGTAACGTTGCTCACACAGCGTGTCGTCTTGAGGCGTGGGTGGTTGCGGTCGATACTGAAAGCTTCGGGCCGTTCCAAGGTCAGCGGGGAATCCAGGGGGAAACTCATGAGCCCAAGTGATGCTGGGCGGCTTGCCCTGGTCACCGAGCATGCCGTCGCCGTCGACGGGGTCGTCAGTCCGTATCTGCGCGCCGGCCCGAGCAACGTCGCAGAGGCGGTCGTGTTCGTGCACGGCAATCCGGGCCCGGCCGCCGACTGGCGGCGCCTGGTCGCCCGTACCGGCGCCTTCGCCCGCGCGATCGCGCCCGATCTGCCCGGCTACGGTGCCGCCGACAAGCCGGATCGCTTCGACTACACCGTCGAGGGT
>JBOHHE010000197.1:0-1831 GCA_050700355.1 Pseudonocardiaceae bacterium | reverse complement strand
CGCCGGCGCACCCTGCACCCCGACCAGCGGGCGTTGCCGATCACCGAACTGGCCGAAGCGGACGCCATCTACGGCTATTCCTTTATCTTGACCAATATCAACGTGTCCACACAGGACAAAGCCGCCGAGGTTGAGTACTGGTACCGGCACCGCACCAGCATCGAAAACGTGTTCCGTGACAGCAAACACGGCGCCGCTCTTCGCCATTTGCCCAGCAGATATGCAGAGGTCAACACCGCCTGGATGTGGGGCGCGCTCCTCGCGGCCACCATGGCCGCCTGGCTCCACCAGCTCACCGCCACCGAAGGGCCCACCGGCCAGCTCTCCGGCTGGGGCACCCGTGACGGCAAAGCCATGATCGCTACCCTGCGGCACCGGCTCATCAACATCCCCGCACGGCTCGTGTCCCACGCCGGGCAGCTGATCCTGCGTCTGCCTCCCAGCCACGGCCTGCTCACCGAAATCCTCGCCCGCCTCCGCACACTCCCCGCATATCCCTGACCACCCGGCCCACCAGCCCCGGCCCAGGACCCCGGAAACGCGAACTGAGCTTGTCCCCCTAGCACGGACACCCGACCTGAGGTGGCCCGGCCACCAGGAAGGATGTCGACGTGCCTGCACCTCACCCTGCTGAGTTCCGTCGTCGAGCGGTCGAGCTGGCTCGTCTGGGCGAGCAACCGGTCGCTGCGTTGGCCAAGCAGCTCTCGATCAGCGAATCGTGCCTGCGGAACTGGATGGCCCAGGACGACGCTGAGGAGAACGGCAGCGATTCCCGGCCGACGAGCGCCGAGAAACGCGAGCTCACCCAGCTCCGGCGGGACAAACGGCGCCTGGAGAGGGAGAACGAGATCCTGAAAACGCGCCGCCGCGTACTTCGCTCGGGAGAACATACTCCCAAATTAACGTATCGGCTGGTCCGCGAACTCGCCGACGACTCTGATGCCGATATCGAGGTCGCGGTGGCCTGTCGAATCCTGGGGGTATCGAGGTCGGGCTACTACGCGTGGCTCGGTCGGCCGCCCTCGGCCAGGGAAGAAGTGGACATGTTGCTGCTCAAACACATCAAGGAGGTTCACAAAGACTCACGCGAGACCTATGGTTGGCCTCGGGTACACGCGGAATTGGTGCTGGGCCGGGGCTTGATCGTCAACCACAAGCGGGTCGCTCGGCTCATGCGCGAGGCGGGTATCCAGGGCCTCTACCGGCGGCGATACCGCCGCGGCCCGACCGGCCCGGCCACCGGGGACGACCTGGTCCAGCGGAACTTCACCGTCGAGGCCGCCGACCGGTTGTGGCTGACCGACATCACCGAGCACCCCACGAAAGAAGGGAAACTGTACTGCGCCGCGGTCATGGATGCTTATTCGCGACGCGTCATCGGATGGTCGATCGCGCACCATATGCGCACCGAACTCGTCATCGACGCGCTCGGCATGGCCACGCTCCGCCGGCACCCCGACAATGACGACACGATCTGCACAGCGACCACGGGACACAATACACCTCGTGGGCGTTCGGGCAACGGCTTCGCGAGGCCGGTTTGCTGCCCTCGATGGGCACGGTCGGGGACTGCTACGACAACTCGATGATGGAGTCCTTCTGGGGCACCCTGCAACTGGAGGTTCTCGATACCAGGACCTGGGAAACACGCGCCGAGCTTGCCAACGCCATCTTCGAGTGGAGAGAATGCTGGTACAATACCGAGCGACGGCATTCCAGTCTCGGAATGCTCAGTCCAGTTGATTTCGAAACCGCTTCACCGCCCCACACGTCCACACAGGACGATCACTGACCCCACACCGTAGGTGTCCGTGTTAGGGGGTCAAGCTCA
>JBOHHE010000196.1:0-1665 GCA_050700355.1 Pseudonocardiaceae bacterium | reverse complement strand
ATGAGGTGCGGACGCAATGGCAGGCAAGACAGCCGCGGATCAGGGCCGGGGTGTGCGGCTGCAGCTGCTGAGCACCGCCGCCGAGCTCATCGCCGAGCTGGGCTGGGCTGCGGTCAGCACGCGGGTTCTGGCCGAGCGCGCCGGAGTGACGCCGGGCCTGGTTCACTACCACTTCCCGTCGCTGCACGCCTTATTGTGCGACGCTGCGCTGGGCCAGATCAGTGATCTTCTTTCCGCCACCGAGGCCCTGTTCGAGAACGCCCGAACCCTCGATGCCGGCGTGGACCTGATGCTCGGCTCGCTCGGCGCCTGCACCGGAACCGAGCCTGCGTCGTTGCTACTCGCCGAGACCTATCTCGCCGCGACCCGCGACGGGACGCTGCGTGGCGAACTCAATAGCCTGGTCACGGGGTTCCAGCAGCAACTGGCTCGATGGCTCACTGAGCACGGCGTGAAGACACCCTATGAGACCGCGTCGATGCTGGCCGCCGCTATCGACGGGCTGATCCTGCACCGGGGGCTGAATCCGGCGCTGACCACATCAACGGCCGCTCCGCTACTGCGCCGGCTCATTTCCAGTACCTAACCTCGGCATGAGCCTCGGACCGCATTCCCGGTCTCGGCGGTCTACAGCAACGCAGAAGCCTGACTACTTCTTCTTTGTGCGGGTCGCACCGCCACGACCACGCAGCGTCACACCGGACTCTGAGAGCACCCGGTGGACGAAGCCGTAAGACCGGCCAGTCGACTCAGCGAGCGCCCGGATGCTAGCGCCCTTCTCGTACTTCTTCTTCAGCTCCGATGCGAGCTTGTCCCGTGCCACACCGGTGATCCGGCTGCCTTTTTTCAGGTCGGCCACCTCGAAACGCCTTTCTTCCGACACCAGAAGAGCCGGTCACGGCCCTTCCGGCAATGATCGACCACGTTAGCGATCTCCGCTAGACGATCTCCGGGTGGATCTGTGAGCGGTACCTATAACGGGCTCAGATGCCCAATATAGCGACAGAAAGGACAAATGTGATCGGCAAGGAAGGTCCGGGTACTGTGTGTGAGCGTGGCGTAGCCGATCAGGCCAGTTGTACGAGATCGAGGTAGTCAGCGCTCCAGTGGTCCTCGGTGCCCTCCGGCAACACGATCACCCGCTCGGGACCCAGCGCCTGCACCGCTCCGGGATCGTGGGTCACGAGCACCACCGCGCCGGCGTAGTGGCGCAGCGCGTCGAGCACCCGTTCCCGCGACACCGGGTCGAGGTTGTTGGTCGGCTCGTCGAGCAGGAGCACATTGGCTGCCGAACAGACCAGCGCAGCCAGCGCCAGCCGGGTTTTCTCGCCCCCGGACAGGGTGCTCACCAGCTGGTCCAGTTGCTCGCCGCGGAACAGAAACGCACCCAGCAGGGTGCGCAGCTGCTGCTCAGCGGGCTCAGGCGCCGCGTGCCGCAAGTTCTCCCACACGGTGGCATCGAGATCGAGCGTGTCGTGCTCCTGGGCGAAATACCCCACTCGCAGACCGTGGCCAGGCTCGACCTGGCCGGCATCAGGAGTCTCCATACCGCCGAGCAGGCGCAGCAGGGTGGTCTTTCCGGCGCCATTGAGACCGAGAATGACCACTCTGGTGCCCCGGTCGATGGCCAGATCCACCCCGCTGAAGACCTCCATCGAGCCGTAA
>JBOHHE010000195.1:0-3803 GCA_050700355.1 Pseudonocardiaceae bacterium | reverse complement strand
CTTCGGGCCGACCCGGGACTGGGAGTGTTACTGCGGCAAGTACAAGCGCGTTCGCTTCAAGGGCATCATCTGTGAGCGCTGCGGCGTTGAGGTCACCCGTGCCAAGGTGCGGCGTGAGCGGATGGGTCACATCGAACTTGCCGCGCCGGTCACCCATATCTGGTACTTCAAGGGCGTGCCGAGCCGGCTGGGCTACCTGCTCGATTTGGCACCCAAAGATCTCGAAAAGATCATTTATTTCGCTGCCTATGTGATCACTGCGGTGAACACCGAAGAACGGCATAAGGACCTCTCCACGTTGGAGAGCGAGTTTCGGGTCGAGCGCAAGCGGGTCGAGGACCGTCGCGATGCCGACCTGGAAGCCCGGGCGCAGAAGCTTGAGGCTGACCTGGCCGAGCTGGAGGTCGAGGGTGCCAAGAGCGACGTGCGGCGCAAGGTCAAGGAGGGCGGCGAGCGCGAAATGCGCCAGCTCCGCGATCGCACGCAGCGTGAAATCGACCGGCTCGACGAGATCTGGGACACATTCACCAAGCTCGATGTCGGTCAGCTCATCGTAGATGAAATGCTCTACCGGGAGATCTACGACCGATACGGTGAGTATTACACCGGTGCCATGGGTGCCGAGGCGATCCAGAAGCTGCTGGAGAGCTTCGATATTGACGCCGAGTCGGACAATCTGCGCGAGATCATCCGCAGCGGTAAGGGTCAGAAGAAGCTCCGTGCCCTCAAACGGCTCAAGGTTGTCGCAGCTTTTCAGGCCACCCGTAACAATCCGATGGGTATGGTTCTGGACTGCGTTCCGGTGATTCCACCGGATCTGCGCCCGATGGTGCAGCTTGACGGTGGCCGGTTCGCGACTTCGGATCTCAACGACCTGTACCGCCGGGTGATCAACCGGAACAACCGCCTCAAGCGGCTCATCGACCTCGGTGCACCGGAGATCATCGTCAACAACGAGAAGCGGATGCTGCAGGAGGCCGTCGACGCGCTGTTCGACAACGGCCGCCGCGGCCGTCCGGTCACCGGTCCTGGTAACCGCCCGCTGAAGTCGCTGTCCGATCTACTCAAGGGCAAGCAGGGTCGGTTCCGGCAGAACCTGCTCGGCAAGCGGGTCGACTACTCCGGGCGTAGCGTCATCGTGGTCGGTCCGCAGCTCAAGCTGCATCAGTGTGGGTTGCCGAAGCAGATGGCGTTGGAGCTGTTCAAGCCGTTCGTGATGAAGCGCCTGGTGGATCTCAACCACGCGCAGAACATTAAGTCGGCCAAGCGGATGGTGGAACGGCAGCGTCCGCAGGTGTGGGACGTCCTGGAGGAGGTCATCACCGAGCATCCGGTGCTGCTGAACCGAGCACCGACTCTGCACCGCCTCGGTATCCAGGCCTTCGAGCCGCAGCTGGTGGAGGGGAAAGCCATCCAGCTGCACCCGTTGGTCTGTGAGGCGTTCAACGCGGACTTCGATGGTGATCAGATGGCCGTGCACCTGCCGTTGTCGGCCGAGGCGCAGGCCGAGGCCCGGATTCTGATGCTTTCGAGCAACAACATCCTCTCACCCGCCTCGGGTCGTCCGTTGGCGATGCCGCGGCTGGACATGGTCACCGGGCTGTTCCACTTGACCAAGCTCCAGGAAGGTGCCAAGGGCGAGGGCCACGCTTTCTCCTCGCCCGCTGAGGCGCTGATGGCGCTGGACCGTGGCTCGGTGGGGCTGCAGGCCAAGATCCGGATCCGATTGAAGAACGTGGTGCCGCCGCTGAGCGAGCAGGCTCGGCTGCGTGAGGCGCAGGGCTGGGAGCTGGGTGCCCCGTGGATGGCGGACACCACCGTCGGCCGGGTGTTGTTCAACGACTTGCTGCCCGAGGATTACCCGTTCGTCAACGACGTGCTGCCCAAGAAGCGCCAGGCAGCGATCGTCAACGATCTCGCCGAGCGCTACCCAATGGTCACCGTCGCCCAGACGCTGGACAAGCTCAAGGACGCCGGCTTCCATTGGGCGACCCGCTCGGGGGTGACCCTGGCCAGCGCCGATGTCGTCGTTCCCGCTTCGAAGCCGGAGATTCTCGACAAGTACGAGGCCAAGGCCGACCAGGTCGAGAAGCGTTACCAGCGCGGTGTGCTCTCCCACGACGAGCGCAACGCCGAGCTGGTGAAGATCTGGTCGCAGGCCACCGACGAGGTCGCCAAGGCGATGGAGGCCAACTTCCCCGAGGACAACCCGGTCTTCACGATCGTGTCCTCCGGGGCAGCCGGAAACATGACGCAGGTCCGGTCACTGGCAGGTATGCGTGGTCTGGTCTCCAACCCAAAGGGTGAGTACATCCCACGCCCGATCAAGGCCAACTTCCGCGAGGGCTTGAGCGTGCTGGAGTACTTCATCGCCACGCACGGGGCCCGTAAGGGTCTGGCCGACACCGCGCTACGGACCGCCGACTCCGGGTATTTGACCCGGCGCCTAGTGGACGTCTCGCAGGACGTCATCGTGCGGGAACATGACTGCGGTACCGAGCGCGGCATCCAGATGCCGGTGACTGAGCCGGGGCCGGATAACATGCCGTTGCGGCACCGGTACGTCGGAACCAGCCTGATCTCCCGTCGTACCGCGGAGGACGTACTGGAGCGTTCCGGCTCGATGGTTCTTCCCCGGGGTGCCGACGTGGGTGAGGCTGCGATCGAGGCGCTCATCTCGGCGGGCGTGGAACGGGTCAAGGTCCGTTCCGTGCTCACCTGCGAGGCCGCCAGCGGGGTGTGCGCGACGTGCTACGGCCGTTCGATGGCCACCGGCAAGCTCGTCGACGTAGGCGAGGCGGTCGGCATCGTGGCCGCGCAGTCGATCGGTGAGCCCGGCACCCAGCTGACCATGCGCACCTTCCACCAGGGTGGGGTGGTCGGTGAGGACATCACTACCGGTCTGCCCCGAGTGCAGGAGTTGTTCGAGGCCCGGGTGCCCAAGGGCATGGCGCCGATCGCCGACGCGGACGGCCGGGTGCGGGTCGAGGACGGCGACAAGTTCTGGAAGATCACCATCATCCCGGACGACGGGAGCGAGGAGATCGTCTACGACAAGCTGTCCAAACGGCAGCGGCTCGCAGTGATCACTATCGACGGCACCGAGCGGTCGCTGGCCGACGGGGATCCGGTCACCGTCGGGCAGAAGCTGCTCGAAGGTGTGGTGGATCCGCACGAGGTGCTCCGTGTGATGGGCCCGCGAGAGGTTCAGCTGCACCTGGTTCGTGAGGTCCAGCAGGTGTACCGCTCACAGGGCGTGGACATCCATGACAAGCACATCGAGGTCATCATCCGGCAGATGTTGCGCCGGGTGACGATCATTGATTCGGGCTCCACCGAGTTCCTGCCCGGTGCGCTGGCCGAGCGCAGCGATTTCGAGTCGGAGAATCGCCGGGTGGTCGCCGAAGGTGGCGAGCCTGCCGCCGGACGCCCAGTGTTGATGGGCATCACCAAGGCGTCGCTGGCGACCGAATCGTGGCTGTCCGCGGCGTCGTTCCAGGAGACGACCAAGATCCTCACCGACGCGGCGATCCAGGGCAAGAGTGACAAGCTGCTCGGTCTCAAGGAGAATGTGATCATCGGCAAGTTGATCCCGGCCGGTACCGGGATCAACCGGTACCGCAACATTGAGGTACAGCCGACCGAGGAGGCGCGGGCTGCGGCATACGCGATCCCGTCCTATGACGACGGCTACTACTCGCCCGATGTCTTCGGCGCCGGGACCGGAGCAGCTGTCCCGCTGGATGACTACGACTTCGGTCGCGACTTCCGCTGAGCTGACTGGGTTGGTAGCTCTTCAAGAG
>JBOHHE010000194.1:0-10649 GCA_050700355.1 Pseudonocardiaceae bacterium | reverse complement strand
CCGTGAGCACCTACCCACGGCGCCGACCCGACACCAGTTGGCTGGTTCAGCGCATCTGAGCGACGCCTGAGCCTGTGCAGGCGTCGGGGCACGTGCTGCTGCACCCGTTGTCCGTGCTCATCAGCAGGACATCGATCCCCTCACCGCCCTCGATGATGCTCACGTCGAGGTCGAACGGATCGGTGACGTCGGTGACTACTGCGATCATGGTCTCTCTCCTCCTGCTCGCTGGGTCGTGGCAGTGGGCCACTGCCGGCATGACACCCCGTTCAGGGACATCGCGTCCTCCAAAGGAGTATTGGTTACGGTCAGTGAACGCGATTCCGTAGCGGGCGTGAAGGGCTCAGACTGGGCGGAAGGTTGAAAGTCCTGAAAGCTCGCACGAGGCTTCGAGTTGGGGGCTCTGATGGCAGCCAGCACCCACACGCCCAACACCGAACTCGCCGCACTGATCGCCGAGGCGCGCTGGAGCAATGGGAACCTCGCCCGGGCCGTCAACCGGCTTGGTGCGGAGGCCGGACTGCAGCTCAACTACGACGACAGCGCTGTATGCCACTGGCTGTCAGGTACGCTGCCGCGCCCACCCATCCGGCTCCTGGTATGCGAGGCACTCGCGCGGCGTCTGCACCGCCCCATCACGCCTGCGGACGCTGGTCTGGGACCCGCTTACCTGCCACCCGGTCCCACCGACCGCACCTGGCTCGGCCTGGGCACCGATATCGTGGCGAGACTGATCGACCTGGCGAGGGCAGACATGGACCCAACGCGGCGTGCACTGCTGGGACTGGGCCTGTACTCGGCCGCGCTGGTCATCCCCGGCTGGCCGGAGGTGTCCCAGCGGTTCCAGCGGCTACGCCGCGACCCGCACACCCACATCGGCCAGCAAGAAGTTGACAGCGTCCGCGCGATGACCGACCACCTGTCGAGCCTGGACGACCAGTTTGGCGGCCGGGCCGTGCGTCCGCTGGCCGCCGCGTTCATGGTGAACACCATCGCCCCGTACCTTCGGGCCGAGGCGCGTGAGGACATCGGGATCCAGATGCTGTCGGCGGCGGCCGACCACTGCTACCTCACTGGCTACATGGCCGCCGATGAAGGTATCGAGGGACTCGCCCAGCACTACTATCTGCAGGCCATCGAGCTCGCCGGGCACGCCGGAGACCACCTGACCTACTGCACCACGCTGCGCGGCATGTCGGTCCAGGCAGTCGATCTGCGCCACAGCACCACCGCCGTCCAACTCGCCGACGCCGCCGCAGCGGCTTCACCGCAGGCAGGCCCGCGGATGCTGGCCTTCCTGGCCGGGCAGCAGGCTCACGCCGCGGCTCAGTACGGCGATCGCACCCAGGCCCTCACCAAACTCCGTGAGGCCGAGACCGCCCTGGACCGCGCCGAGTCCCGCGCCAAGGCGCTGGGCTCATACGACCCCGCCGCCATGAGCTACCACATCTCCCAGGTCCACTACGAACTCGGCGACCTGGGCAACTCGATCGCCGCGATGGAGCAGTCCGACCGGATCCGCCCGCCCGTCTACCGGCGCATCCGCATCCGCAACCTCGGCATACTCGCCGAACGCAAACTCGCCGCCGGCCGGCTCGAAGAAGCATGCCGCGACTGGGGGCGCATGCTCGACGACTACCCGGCCGTCCAGTCCGGCTGGTGCGACCGGCGCTACCAGACCATGATGACCGAGCTCCGCCGCTACCAGCGCAACCCCCACGCACGCGACCTGTACGAACGCGGCCAGGCTCACCACAATCACGTCCTCGGCCCGAATCCAGGTCCACACCCTTGAAGCGGGTCAGCAGCGTGCCCGCGTGCGGGAACACCGCTTCGACCTGCGAGCGCGGCCCCATCCGTACAATGTGAGCTTGCCCAGGTCCCGGATCCGCAGCGAGAGTTGTAAGACGATTAGGTCGAACAGTCCGAAGTTGACCATGGTCATTACATGGACAGGTCAAGACGGCTCTCCTTAAGAGAGTCGGTGGTAGCTATTCATCCCTGAAGGGGCGAGATACAGTAGCCAAGAGGCTGGCCATCAAGTCCGGCAAGAAAGCCGGTCAGCACCCCTCGGTCGCCTCCCTCTACCGAGCCCTCGCCGACGCCGCCAGCCAGCACGCCCTGACCAGCGAACCCGTCACATCAAGATCAGCTCCTGGCGGGTTCTGTGCTTACCTTGGCTGCACCCCAAGATGACCCGCGATCACGAACCGACCAGAATGATCAATTTTGGGTGAGGTCCCATCCCGCCCAGGCGCGCACCGGCATCCTCAAGCCGTGGCCAGTTAGAAGCCGTCGGTGGACACCATCGGTCCGGCCCGGAGATAGTTCACCAGTGCTTCGCGTGTCGTCGACACGAACTTCGTCGGCACCTGCTCGACAGGGAACCACGTCACCTGAGAGTGCTTGTGCGGCTCGGCGTTGACCGGCTCGCCGGTCCAGGTGTGCGCCACGAAGACAACGGTCAGGAACCCGTTGGGGGCCTCGACACCCCATGCGCCGTGGATGATGCCCGCGACCTTCAGTTCGGCCGGATCCACGACCAGGCCCGTCTCCTCCTTCAGCTCCCGGACGGCGGTCGTGGTGATGACCTCGCCTTTGTCCGCCTTGCCGACGGGCAGGTCCCAGTGCCGCGGAGCGAACTTGGCATCGGGCGCGCGCTGGATCAGCAGCATCCGACCCGCTGCCGTGTCGTGAACGATGACGGCGACGACGAGCAGAGTGTGGGAATCGAGCGCCGGGGGCAGGGCGGTATCGGTCACGGTTCGATCCTCTCAGACGGCTGCTCGCTGGATCCTGTGCTCCAGCAGCGCCGCGCCGGGAACACCACGGCGCCGGTAAACGGCAAGAGTAGGCCGGATGGACGCCAACGCCGATCTGCTTCGCGCTGAGGCCATCCCCTCGGCCAGATCCAGCGCCCGGCTCCACGCCGACACCGCCTCATCGGCACGCGCCTGGGCGGCGAGACAGTCTCCGAGGTCCATATGGGTGAGCAGGTGGACACGCGGAAACGCGACTGGATCCCAGGAGGTGAAAGCGGCTCGGTGCCGTACCTCGGTGCCGGGGTGGTCTCCGATCTCGGTCAAGGTTCTGGCGGTGTGGGAGTCCACAGTGCCGGCGGCCGGTCCCATCAGCAGGGAGTATGTGGGTTGTGGTTCGCCGTCTCGTCCGAGGGCGTCCTCGGCGGCCAGCACGCGCGTGCGGCCTGAGGTTTCTCGCCGAGAGCCGCGTAGGCCCTGGCGTGCGTGATGTGCAGCAGCGCCTCCGTCGCCCCGTCCGCGTAGCCCTCGGCACGCTCAAGCGCACCCTGGACGAGGTCGAGGCAGTGGCGGCGCTGTTTCAAACTGAGGGCCTGGTGGGCGACGGCGCGCATCATCCATGCGGCGTGCGCGTGCGGGTCCGCCTCGACCGCGAGCTGGAAGCCGAGCAGGTAATACCGCTGGGCCCCGCCCTCCTGGCCGAGATCGTGATGCTTCCAACCCAGCAGCCATGACAGTTCCGCAGCGGCGCCGAAGGCGGCGCGCCGGGTCTTGTCGTTCGCGAAGCGGCCGTACAGCATGGGGGCGGTGGTGTCGGCGAGGTAGGCCGCGACCGTGGACAAGCCGTGCCCTCCGCCGAGCACCTCATCGGCTGCGGCGAAGGCCTTGGTGATCTGACGGACCACCGCGACCTCCTCCGCTCCGACTCGACCTTGTCCGGTGCGTGCCCTCAGCAGCCTGGACACCGGCTCGTGGTCGTAGTCCAAGAGCATCGTCACATCGGAGGCCGTGTACACGGCGGTGGCCAGGAAGCCACGGTGTTCGATGTCGGCCCGGCCGAGAAGGGTCGCCGTCTCGATGGGCTGCGTGCCGACCAGTTCAGGTTCTGAGCCGACGGCAAGCCCGAGTTGCGTTAGTGTCACCGGCCGTCCGGCCCTTCTCGACAGCGCCTCGGCCAGGTACACGGCAGTTCTCTCGCTGGGCTCGACGCCGGCGACCCAGTGCGCGACGGCGGACTTGTTGGTCCCCAGCGCCTCCCCGTTCTCCGCCGCGATGCGCACGACCGCGCGCGCCACCCCGTCATAGCTCAGGCCGCACGCGGCGATCCTCTCACGCAGACGATGGTTGGGAGAACGATGAACAGGTGTCCTTGGCATCGGAACCCCGCCTGGTTAAACCGATTAAACGCTCTGCGACAGCTCAGACCGTAGTCGCCCACCGACTGTCCGTTATTCAATGGTACCGGACTCGATCGCGGCCCCCGGACCGCCAGCCTGAAACCCCTATGCAGCGGGTCCTCGGACAACACAGGAGGCAGGAAATGAGCACCCCGACCGTCGAGCAGCAGACCACCGCGATCAAAGCGGCCACCGTGGGAGCGGGGTTCGACCCGTTCGATCTCGACATCACCTTCATCGAGGGCACCCCGGCGGCCGAGACGGTGCTCATGTGCAGCACCGGCGACAACTGCGGGAGCTCCTGCCCGAGCGCCTGTACGACCTCGTAGGCCGTCCGGCGCGGGTCCGGCCGGCCCGGGCTCTCTCTTTCCAGGAACGGAGTGTGGGTGATGACGCGGTCGCGGCGCAGACTGTACCGGCGCACGGGCGCAGGGATGCTGCGCGCTGCGGTGAACGTCGCTGCCCCGGTCCTTCCCGTGTGGCCGGGGCCGGGCGGCGCTACCGAGCAGTGGCGGTCCTGGCTCGCCCCCATCTGGGCCGATGAGACGTTCCGGCGGACGGTCGCCAGCGCCAGTCCGGATCTGGCCCGCCACGTGGACGCGGTCCTGGTGGGGCGGTCGGTGGACACCCGCAGGGCTCGGCGGGCCGCGCTCGCGGTCGCCCGGTACGCCATCAGGTACGCGCACCGATCCACGCCGTTCGGCCTGTTCGCGGGCGTCGCTGTGGTCGACTTCGGTGAGACGTCCGCCGTGCGCGTCGGGGACGCGCACGAGGTCGTCGGCCGGGCCGACCCGAGGGCGGTGGACGCGCGGATCAGGGCGCGGGAGGCGGACGCAGCGCTGATGGCCGATGTCGAGGTGTGCGTCAACATTCTGGCGCGGGTGCACGGGGGTCGCGTGCACGTCCCGCACGAAGGCGCCTCGGAGTTCTCCCTCGCGCTGACCCCTGCGGTGGCGCTGGTGCTTGAGGCGGCCAGGTATCCGATCCCGCACGCGGTCCTGCTGGGCAAGCTCGCCGCCGAGTTCCCCGAGGTCGGCGAACAGCGCCGGGCCGCCCTCGTGGCGGAGCTGCTACGGACGGGTCTGCTGCGGTCGGCGCTGCGGGCCGCAGCCACCGTCGTCGACCCGGCCGGTGCCCTGCCCGCCAGAGTCCCGGGCGTCCGCGAGCGGGAGGCCGCAGATGTCCTGTTGGGCGCCGAGGTGCGGCTGCCAGAGGCGGTCGCGGTCGAGGTGGAGACCGCAGCGACCGTGCTGGCCAGGCTCGCGACCTGCCCTCGCGGGACCCAGGCGTGGCGCCGCTATATCCAGCGGTTCGGCGATCAGTGGGGCGAGGGCCCCGAGGTCGGCCTGGAGCAGCTGACCGATCCCGACCGCGGATTGGGGCTGCCGGAGGGGTTCGGCGCGGTGTCGGAGCCGCCGAGGCCGATGTCGCGGCGCGACCGGCTGCTGCTTGAGCTCGCCGGGACCGCTGCGGTGGAAGCCCGCCGGGCGGTGGTCTTTGTCCGAGGTGATGGTCGAGGAGCTGGAGGCCGCCGCGGGCGAGCCGCCGACGGTCCTCGCCCCGCATTTCGAGGTGTGCGCGCAGGTCCAGGCCCGTTCGCTCACGGCGCTCGACCGAGGCGGCTTCCGGCTGCGCGTCCACACCGTCTCGCGCGCGGCCGGCACGATGACGGGACGGTTCTGGCACCTGCTCCCGGCGGCCGCCGCCGGGCACGCCGACCTTCCCACCGTCACGCTCGGGGCGAGGCTGGCGCAGCTGTCGTTCCATCCCTCCCGCGTCGAGGCCGACCTGCTCACCCGCGCGCCTCAGGTCCTGCCGGACCTGGTCAGCGTCGGCGAGTTCCGGGGCAGCGGCGAGAAGGTACTCCGCCCCGCCGACCTGGTCGTCGGGCTTTCCGGTGGCCACCTCTACCTCGCGGTGACCGCGACAGGAGAGCGCGTGGAGCTCCTGGCGCCGACAGCGATCAACTTCGTGTGGAACAACTTCACGCCGCCGCTGGTCCGGTTCTTGGCCGAGATCAGTCGCGCCGCCACCCCGCAGGTGACGTGGTTCGACTGGGGCGCGGCGTGGACTCTGCCGTTCACCCCGGCGCTGCACTACCGGCGCAGCATCCTGGTCGCCGCCCGTTGGCAACTACGCGCCCGCACCCTGCCCGGCCGTCTGGCCCCCCTTGACCAGTGGGCCGAGCAGTTGCACGCCCGGAGGGTCCGGGCCGGGGTGCCCGGCCGAGTGCTCCTGGCCATGGACGATCAGCATCTGCTGCTGGATCTCACCCGGGACATAGACCTGGACCTGCTCCGTGCCCACCTCAGCGTCTCCTCGGTCGTGGTGCTCTACGACGCACCGCCGCCGGACGCCGATGGCTGGATCGGCGGGCGGGCGCACAGCATCGTCGTCCCGGTGAGGTCACACCCATGAGCCCGGCCAACATGGCGAACACGGTGCGCCCGACGCCGACGCAGGCCCTGGCCGAGGGCGCGCTCGGGTGGCGCTGCTGCACATTGAGCGCGGCGACCTGCCGCCCGCCCGCCCCTTGCTGGCCGAGGCGATCCGCGGCGGGGTCAGCACCGGCGCGAACGCGTCCCTGTTCCACGGCGCCCCCGCGCTGGAGTTCGTGTTCAGCCGCGCCGGGCACGCCGACCGCGATGTGCGAGCGGCCGTCGACCGGATCGTGGCCGCCCGCCTGGCCGTAGCCGCCCGGCGGCGGGACACGGGACGGCTGCCGCAGCTGGCGGAGTTCGACCTCATCCGAGGCATGACTGGCCTGGGAGCGCTGCTGCTGACCCGTCCGGGGTCGCCGCCGCTGCTGGAGAACGTGCTGACCTACCTGGTTTCCCTGGCACGCCCCGTCGACGATCCGGTGCTGCCCGGATGGTGGTCACCGGACGCTCCAGGGCATGAGGAGGTCACCGGAGGCCAAGGAAACAACGGTGTGGCGCACGGCATCGCAGGCCCGCTGGGGTTGCTGTCCCTGGCCGCCCGCCACGGCATCCAGGTAGGGGGCCAGACTGATGCGATCGGAGCGTTCGCCCGCTGGCTGGAACGGTTCGGCGGCTGCTACTGGATCACCCGTGACCAGCTGTCCTCCACCGAGCCGCCCGGGGCGGTGTCAGGCCGGCCGTCTTGGTGCTACGGGGACCTCGGTATCGCCCGTGTCCTGCAGCTGGCCGCAATCGCGGTCGGCGAACCGGCCTCCAGGAAGACGGCCGAGGAGACCGCACTGGCCGCTCTCACCGATCCGGCCCGCATGAGCCTGATCACCGATGCGTCCCTGTGCCATGGCTGGGCCGGACTGCTGACCGTCACCCGAGCGATCGCCGCCGACAGCCCCACCCCCGACCGGTTCGCCGCGCACATCGAAGGGCTCGCCGGTCATCTCGCGACCGGTATCGGCGCGCTGCCCAAACCCGGATTCATGGAAGGCCGCGCGGGCGCGCGGCTAGCGCTGGAGGGCACGGACACCACCGGCTGGACCCGCGCCCTGCTGATCACCTAACCCCGACACCCCCGAGCTGAGCAGGAGCGACCACGACCGATGTACTGGAACGACGAGAACCTGGCGATCCCCCCCGAGCAGGGCTGGTGGCACGCTACCGTCGCCTTTCCCGACGACGCCGGGGTGAGCGCGAAGGCCGCTACCGCGCTGGTGGTCGCGCTGTCCGAGCAGCGGTTCCACTTCCTGCGCAAGGAGGGAAAGCTTCGGCTGCGCACCGAGCACCCCGCAGCCGATGTCCTCGACCGGCTCGTCACCGACCAGCTCGCCACCGGCTGGGTCGCCGGGATCTACGAGCCCGAGGTCGACGCGTTCGGCGGCCCGAAGGGCATGGCCATCGCTCACGATGTCTTCTGCGCCGACAGCCCGGCAGCGTTGGCCGAGACCGGCGACCCCTGCGGCCGGGAACGCTGCGTCCTGCTGATCTCCACGTTGAACCGCGCAGCGGGCCTTGATCCGTTCGAGATAGGCGACGTGTGGGCAAAGATCGCGGATCTCCGGCCGCCGATTGGCTCTCCCAGTCTGGCCGTCCGCGCGGCGACGATCACCGCCATGCGGCGCCTGATGAACGCCGACGCCGCCCAGCGGGAGACCACCGAGCCGCGCTGGCCCGAGCGCGTCGCCGCGTTCAAAGCCGCCGGACGGGGGCTAGCGCGGCTCGCCGCCGCCGGGCGCCTGACGCGGGGGCTGCGCGCCGTGCTCGCCCACCACGCGATCTTCGCGTTCAACCGCGCGGGAACACCACCGGCCGAGCAAGCCGCAGCCGCCTGGTTGGGCCGGCATGCCGCCTTCGACGATGACGAGGCGACCGCCGTGTTCACCGCCCGTCCCGAACCCGTGACCCCTAACCTCAAGCGGATGGAGACCACTATCACCACGACCGCCGATCCCGCCGAGCTCCGCGACGCCATGGTGACCAGGCTCACCGAGTCCGGCCACCTCCGGACCCCCGCGATCATCGACGCGTTCCGCGGCGTCGAACGCCACGAGTTCGTTCCGGACGCCGACCTGCAGGCCGCCTACATCGACGACGCGGTCGCGATCAAGCACGACACCAGCGGCGAGATGATTTCCTGTATCTCCGCTCCGTCCGTCGTCGCCACCCAGCTGGAGCAGCTCGGCGTGATGCCCGGCGACAAGGTCCTGGAGGCCGGTGCCGCGACCGGCTACAACGCCGCTCTCCTCGGCCGCCTGGTCGCCCCCGGCGGGCACGTGTGGACCGTGGACGTCGACCAGGACCTCGTCGATAACGCCGCCGCCCACCTGGCGGCCGCAGGCGCCCAGAACGTGACCGTGCTGCTGGCCGACGGCGCGGCCGGGCTCCCCGAGCACCGCCCGTACGACCGGATCCAGTTCACCGTCGGCGCCGGAGAAGTCCCCGCGGGGGTTCTGGAGCAGGTCGCTCCCGGCGGGCGGCTAGTCATCCCGATGCGGATCCGCAGCAGCATCTCCCGCTCGTTCGCGTTCGAGCGCGACGGCGACACCTGGACGACCGTCTCGTGTGAGATGGCGACGTTCGTCCCGCTGCGCAAGGGCGCCCGCGACGACGTCTACACCCTCGTCCGGCATGAGGGGCAGGGGACCATCCGGCTGGAGACCTTCAGCGAGCAGGAGGTCGACCGGGAGGCGATGCGCACGATCCTCGACACCCCGTCCCACAAGGTCTACACCGGCGTGACGTTCCGGCAGGGGTCGTCCTGGCAGTGGGTCTACCTGTGGCTGGCGTGCGTCCTTCCCAACGGCTTGTCCCGGATGCCCGGCCAGCGCCCCGGGTTTACACCGCATTTCGGGTGGGGCTCCATGGCCGCGCTCGACGCCGACAGCCTCGCCTACCTGACCGTCCGCGAGGGCGAGGACAGCGCCGGCCGGTTCTGGGAGATCGGCGTCATCGGCCACGGCCCGGGCGCCGCCGCCCTCGCCGACCAGCTCGCCTCCGCGATCGCCGAGTGGGACCGCGACTCCGGCAACGACGCGCCCGAACCCGGCTTCCGGATGGCCACCGCCGCCCATCGCGACCTGCTGAAGGCCACCGACCCGCGCTTCATCATCGACAAGACCTTCAGCCGCCTCGTCGTCGACTGGCCGTAGCAGGGCCGGCGTGATGAACCCCGCGATCGCCAGCCGCATCCCGCTGGTCCGCCGGCCCAAACCACCGGGGCTTCCCCTGAAAGCACGTATCGCCGAGCTCACCGCACTGACCGTCGAACCGCCCGGCGCGGACCACCACCAGCGGGTGGCCCGCGCCGGCGGAGTCCTCAACTTCGCCGCCCTCATCGCCTCCAACACCGGGCTGCCCGACCTCGCCGCCGACCTGTGCTGGCGGCAGCACAAGATCTTCACCGAAGCCGGAACCCTCGACCAGGACATCGCCGTGATGGCGCTGATGCCGCTGGTGAACATCGCACGGCTCCTCATCCGCGAAGGCGACGGCAATAGCGCCTACGAGGTGCTCCAGCGGCTGTACCGCGCCGCCCAGCAGCGCGGAGCGGCCACGATCCGCGACCACGACGTCGACCTGTCACCATTGATCCGAACCGATGCAGACCATCGCAAGATCTGCACCGAGCTGTGGGTCACGCTGCTCATCGACGGTGCCAGAGCCCTCGCCCGTGATGGCCGCTGGACCAAGGCCGCCGAAACCATGGCCGCACACCGCGGCATCGGCAACCGGCTCCTCGACGGACGCCAGATCAAGATCATGTCACTGCTGGAGCAGGGCCTCAACCAGCAGGCGACGACCATGATCGACTCCAGTGCGCCCACCGAAACCTGGGAAAACACCGTCGGGGCACTCCTACGCATCCACTGTCGGCCGGATGCCTCGCAGACACCACAAGAGGAATTGGATCATGCGGTGCGAGGAACGCTCGCGGTGATCACCCAGCCCGAACCGACGACCGCAGCATTCCGAGCCCGCCTCGGCCTGACCACGCTCGACCTGACCGCCGACCAGCCCACACCGAAAACGCCCGACCTGCGGGCCACAGTCATCGACGTGGC
>JBOHHE010000193.1:0-20116 GCA_050700355.1 Pseudonocardiaceae bacterium | reverse complement strand
GTGAGTGGGTAACAGTGTCATGACACTGTTACCCACTCACGAGCACACGGCGCCGTCCGCGGCGGAGCCGACCAACCGAGCGTATTTGGCCAGTACGCCCCGCAGCGGTCGCTGCGGAGTTGCTGTCCACTCCTGCCTGCGTCGCTGCAACTCGTCGTCGTCGACGAGCAGGTCGAGCACGCGGCGGTCCATGTCCAGCACGATCCGGTCGCCGTCGCGGACCAGCGCGACCGGCCCGCCGCTGGCCGCCTCGGGGGCGACGTGGCCAACGCACAGACCGGTGGTGCCACCGGAGAACCGTCCGTCGGTGAGCAGCATGACCTCCTTGCCCAGCCCGGCGCCCTTGATCGCCCCTGTCACGGCCAGCATCTCGCGCATCCCCGGTCCACCGCGCGGGCCCTCGTAACGAATCACCATGACGTCGCCGGGCTGCAGGGTCGGGATGGCGTCCATGGCGGCCTGTTCTCCGTCAAAGACCCGGGCGGTGCCCTCGAAGCGGGATGAATCGAAGCCGGCGCTCTTGACCACCGCACCTTCGGGGGCCAGCGAGCCGCGCAGGATCGTGATGCCGCCGGTGGAATGAATGGGGTCGGCAAGGCTATGCAGGATCTTGCCGTCCAGGTCGGGCGGAGCCAGAGCTTTGAGATTCTCCGCGACGGTGCGCCCCGTGACGGTGAGGCAGTGACCGTGTAGCAGGCCCGCGTCGAGCAAAGCCTTCATGACGACCGGGACACCGCCGACCCGGTCCACCTCAGCCATCACATACCGACCGAAGGGCTTGACGTCGGCGAGGTGCGGCACCTTGTCGCCGATGATGTTGAAGTCGTCAAGGGTCAGCGGGACCTCGGCTTCGTGGGCGATGGCCATCAGGTGCAATACCGCGTTGGTGGAGCCGCCCAACGCCATCACCACGGCGATGGCGTTCTCAAACGCCTCCCTGGTGAGGATCTGCCGAGCTGTGATCCCACGGACCAGCAGTTCCACCACCGCGTCCCCGCTGGCTCTGGCGAACCCGTCCCGGCGGCGGTCGACCGCGGGCGGGCTGGCCGAGCCGGGCAGCGACATGCCCAGCGCCTCGGCCGCGCAGGCCATCGTGTTGGCCGTGTACATGCCCGCGCAGGCGCCCTCACCCGGGCAGATCGCTCGCTCGATCCGGTCCAGCTCCTCGCGGGTGATCAGACCGCGGACGCAGGCCCCCACCGCCTCGAAGGCGTCGATGATGGTGACCTCGCGGTCGTCCACCCGGCCGGGCAGGATCGTGCCCGCGTACAGGAACACCGAAGCCAGATCGAGCCGGGCAGCGGCCATCAGCATGCCGGGCAGGCTCTTGTCGCAGCCGGCCAGCAGCACCGTGCCGTCCAGCCGCTCGGCCTCCACCACGGTCTCCACCGAGTCGGCGATCACCTCGCGGGACACCAGGGAGTAGTGCATCCCGACATGTCCCATGGAGATGCCGTCGGAGACCGAGATCGTGCCGAACTCCATGGGGAAGCCCCCGGCCGCGTGCACGCCCTCCTTGCTGGCCTTGGCGAGCCGGTCCAGCGACAGATTGCACGGGGTGATCTCGTTCCAGGACGACGCGACGCCGATCTGGGGCTTGGCGAAGTCGTCGTCGCGCATCCCCACCGCGCGCAACATGCCCCGGGCGCCGGCACGCTCGATCCCGTCGGTGACTTCCCTGCTGCGTGGCTTGAGGTCTGGCTGGCTCATGCCGGTCTCCTCCGAATGGTCGCGCTTCTGGGCATGACATCCCTGTTGAAGGCATGGTGGCCCACTACCCCCACCTCCATCCAAAGTGGGTGGGAGTTCGCGACTTCGGCAGCTCAGGAGTAACTCGTAGGAAGGGGTGTAACACTGCCCGCATCCGATGCGATGACCCTGATGAAGCCCCGGCGACGACCCCGACCGTCGCCGGGGCTTCCCTTATGTGGTGGCTGTAGCATGCTCCTGACCTGCCGCGCCGGGGCATGGGTGCTGATTCAGGTCGAGAACGTTCCCGCGAGGCTCCCCCCGGAGCTGGATCGCAGGCTGGACAGGCGGGGTTAGCAGAGGCGGGCGGCGGCGTCTATTAGGGCGTTTACTTCGGCGACGGTGGTGTAGTGGGCTAGGCCGACTTGGACGGCGCCGCCGACTTCGGCTACGCCTAGGGTGGCGAAGACGTCGTAGTGGCCGGAATCGGCAAAGGCGCACACGCCGGACTCGGCCAGGGCCTCTACGACGTCCCAGCACTTGCGGCCGGAGACGGTGAAGGCCATGACGGGTACCCGACGCATCGCGTCGCCGAGCACCGTGATGTGCCGCAGTGCGCGCAGCTCCCCGGTGAGATACGACAGCAGCCCGGCCTGGTAGGCCTTGACTGACCCCAGCGAGGTGAGCAGCCGCTCCCGCCGGGGGCCCAGCGCGGTGTCGTCGAGCCCGGCCAGATACTCCACCGAGGCGACCAGCCCCGCCAGCATGGCATGCGGATGCGGTCCCAGTTCGAGCCGCTCCGGTCCCCGCGCGTCCGGATCCAGTGCGCAGGACGGCAGCCGGTTCAGCAGCCGGGGATCGCGAAAGGCCAGCGCCGAGACCGGAGGGCCGCCCCACGCCGCGCTGGAGATGGCGATCACGTCGGCGCCCATGGTGGCGATGTCCAGCGGCACGAAGGGAGCTGCGCTGGACGCGTCGACCACCACCATGGCCCCCGCCGAGCGGGCCCGTTCCGCGATATTGGCGACCTCGGGCCGGGTGCCCACTGCACTGGATGCCGCGGTCACCGCCACCAACCGGGTTCGGGGCGACATCAGATCGTCGTACTGCCACGAAGGCAGCTCGCAGGTCTCGATATCCACTTCGGCCCAGCGCACCGTGGCGCCGCAGCGTTGCGCTGCCCGCACCCATGGGGCGACGTTGGCCTGCTGGTCGAGCCGGGACAGCACGATCTCGTCGCCGAGCATCCAGCTCGCGCCCAGTGCCTCGGCCAGCCGCGCCAGCAGCACTGCGAGGCTGGGCCCGAGTACCACGCCGGCGGGGTCCACTCCGACCAGGTCGGAGACACAGCGACGGGCGGCCTCCACGATCGCAATGCCGCGCTGTGAAGAGGGAAACACCCCACCGGGAGCCGAGACCGGAGCACGCAGCGCAGCGGCCACCGCCATCGCGACCTGCTCGGGAACCTGCATCGTGGCGGCGCCGTCCAGATGCACCCACCCATCGCCAAGCGCGGGAAACAGTCCCCGGACCCGAGCGACGTCGAATGCCATAGGCGGATACCGTACGACGACAGTCTCGGGGATCGGCAGCGGGGCCAGTTACCGCGCGTCAACCCCAGCCGGATCCGCCTCGTGCGGACCGGGTGCGCGGGCGCAGGATGGAGCCATGAGTAAACCGGATGAGCAACACATCGTCGTGATCGGTTCGGACGGTCAGCCGGTGCATGCCATACCCATGCCACCGGGCCTGACGCTGAACCCGATGGCCGACGAGCAGGACAGCTCGGAGGTCGCTGACATGGTCGAGCAGCCGGCCAAGGTGATGCGGATCGGCAGCATGATCAAGCAGCTGCTCGAAGAGGTGCGCGCCGCACCACTGGACGAGGCCAGCCGCAATCGGCTGCGCGAGATCCACCAGTCGTCGATCCATGAACTGGAACAGGGCCTGGCTCCGGAGCTGCGCGAGGAACTCGAGCGGCTGTCGCTGCCCTTCAGCAAGGACGTGACCCCCAGCGACGCCGAACTGCGCATCGCGCACGCCCAGCTGGTCGGCTGGCTGGAGGGCCTGTTCCATGGCATCCAGACCGCACTGTTCGCCCAGCAGATGGCCGCCCGGGTTCAGCTGGAGCAGATGCGCCGCGGTCTGCCCGCCGGCACCGTCACCACGCCGCACTCCGGCCAGCAGGCTGAGCCTGGCCCCCGAGGTACCGGTCAGTACCTCTAGCCAGCCGTGTCAGCCGCCACGACCTGGCAACGGCAGTGCGACGAGAGATCACGTGGTTCTCGCCGCCATTGGTGGTCGGGGGTGCTGTGCGCTCGTGCCGGGTTTCGCTTCTGTCCCGAGTATCCTCGCTGATCGTGCAGCACACGGTGGCGTCGCCAGAGCTCGGCCGTACTCCGGTATCAGCATCCCGTAGCTGGGGCAGGGCGTTCGACGACCTGGCGGCCGGCTGGCGGCAGCGTGGGCTGTGGGGGCATCTGGGCTGGCAGGACATCAAGCAGGGTTACCGCCGTTCGGTGATCGGGCCGTTGTGGATCACTATCAGCCTGGCCGTCCAAGCGGTCGGGATGGGCGTGCTGTACTCGGCGTTGTTCCAGCAACCGCTGTACTACTTCCTGCCCTACCTCGCTGTCGGTCTGATCATCTGGCAGTTCGTCGCGGCCTGCATCAACGAGGGTGCCGAGGTCTTCATCCGCAACGAGGGCCTGATCAAGCACCTGCCCGCGCCACTGAGCGTGCACATCTTCCGGCTGGTGTGGCGGCAGCTGCTGTTCTTCGGGCACAACGCGCTGGTCTGGGCCGCCCTGATCCTGATTTTCCCCCGGCCGTTCGGGTGGAGCGCTCTCCTGGTGTTTCCCGCGCTGGCGGTGATCGTGCTCAACGGGATCTGGGTGGCGATCCTGATCGGGATCATCGCGACGCGGTACCGGGACATCCCACCGGTGGCTGGCAGTATCGTCACTCTGATGTTCTTCATGACCCCGATCGTGTGGGATTACCAGCAGCTGGCGAACGCACCGGGCACGGTCGGTGAGCGGGCCCGGCTGGCCGAGCTCAACCCGTTTCTGCACTACATCGAAATTCTGCGCCGTCCGATGCTGGGCCAGTCCTTCGAGATCCGGCACTGGGTGGTCTGCCTGACGATCACTGCGGGAGGCTGGGCGGTGGCCCTGCTGGTGCTGCGTAACTACCGTGCTCGAGTCTCCTACTGGGTGTGATCGAATAAAAATGGTTTCCATCGATGTCCACGGTGCCTGTGTCGACTTTCCGATCTTCGATGCGAAGACGAGGTCGCTGAAGAAGGCTGTGCTGGGCACTGTGGGGCGGGCCGGCGGCAAGATCGGAACAGATTCCAAGGTGCCGATCATCGAGGCGCTCCGGGACATCACGCTGTCGTTGCGCCACGGTGATCGGGTCGGCCTGGTCGGCCATAACGGGGCAGGCAAGTCAACCCTGCTGCGGCTGCTGTCCGGGATATACGAGCCGACCAGGGGCAGTGCCCGGATCGTCGGGAAGGTCGCTCCCGTCTTCGATCTCGGCGTCGGGATGGACCCGGAGATCACCGGCTTCGAGAACATCATCATCCGAGGGCTTTTCCTGGGCATGACTCGCAAGCAGATGGAGGCCCGCACAGACGAGATCGCCGAGTTCACCGAGCTCGGTGACTACCTGTCCATGCCGCTGCGCACCTATTCGACCGGTATGCGGGTTCGGCTCGCGCTCGGCGTCGTGACCAGCATCGATCCGGAGATCCTGCTGCTCGATGAGGGCATCGGAGCGGTGGATGCGGCGTTTCTGGAGAAAGCCCGGGACCGGCTCACCGCGCTGGTCGAACGGTCCGGGATGCTGGTGTTCGCCTCGCACTCCGATGAGTTCCTGATCGAGCTGTGTTCTTCGGGGATCTGGCTGGACCAGGGAAAGATCCGCCAGCAAGGAAAGCTGCAGGCAGTGCTGGACCACTACAAGGGAAGGGAACCGTGCGCCGCGGAGGTCGTGGCATGACGGCCGGTAGGGCCGCGTTGCCCGAAGACAGCGTGGTCGCCGTCGTGGTCACCCGGCATCGTCGGGACCTGCTCGCCAAGTCGCTGGCCGTGGTCGCCGAGCAGACCAGAGTGCCCGATCACCTCGTGGTGGTGGACAACGGTCCGGACGATCCCGCCAAGGAGGTCGTCGACGACTGCCCGATCCCGTCCACCTACCTGGTCTCGCAGCGCAACCTCGGGGGGGCGGGCGGGTTTGCGCTCGGCATCCTGCATGCGCTGGCGATGGGTGCGCAGTGGGTGTGGCTGGCCGACGACGACGGGCACCCGGCCGACACCGAAGTGCTGGCGACGTTGCTCGACGACGCCCAGCGCCGCAACCTTGCGGTGGTCTCCCCGGTGGTGGTCAACATCGACGATCCCGAGCGGCTGGCCTTCCCGCTGCGTCGCGGTCTGACCTGGAAGCGTCAGCGCAGCGAGCTGGGAACCGAGTTCCTTCCCGGCATCGCGAGCTTTTTCAACGGGGCGCTGTTCTCGGCCGAAGCGCTGGACGTGGTGGGCGTGCCGGACTACCGGCTGTTCATCCGCGGCGACGAAGTGGAAGTGCACCGCCGGGTGCAGCGCTGCGGGCTACGGTTCGGCACGTCGTTGCGGGCCGCTTATGTTCATCCGGATGGCTCGGCGGAGTTCAAACCGATGCTCGCCGGTTATTTCCACGCGCAGGACCCGGCCGATGACATCAAGCGGTACTACACCTACCGCAACCGGGGCTATTTGCTCGCCCAACCCGGGATGCGCCTGATCGGGCTGCTCGAAGTGTTCAGGTTCGGTTTGTACTTCCTGGGCACCAAACGTGACCCGCGGGCCTTTCTGCAGTGGCTCAGACTACTGCGGCAAGGCCGGGCCGAGCGTTTCTACCGGCACCCGATTCCACGTCGGGCGCCTCGCCCGGGTGAGGCTTCCCCGAGACGACCAGCCGGGTGACAATGCGTCGATCCGGGGTGGGCTAGCCTCGCCGGGTGCTGACCTCTGAGCACACCGACACCGTACGCCGCCCGTCCGTAGGCGTTGATCCGGCCGCGCCGCGCACCCGTGGCCCCGGTACGGCTTACCGCGCGTCGAGATTCGCTGCGGCGACGCTCGGATTGCTCGGTGCGTTGCTCGCGGTGGCGGTACCGTTGCTGCCGGTGATCCAGCAGACCAGTGTGATCACCTGGCCGCAGCCGGGGAACCTCGCGCCGGTCAACGCGCCACTGGTGGTCTTCCAGCCGCAGGTGCTGACCGCCACGATCCCCTGCGAGGCGGCTGCTTCGGTGGATGCCCGATCACCGCTTCCCGCGCCGGTGCTGGCCACCACCCCGCCCGGGTCGCCCAAGGGTGCGGGCGTGGGCATGGTGCTACAGGTCGCGGACGGCACGCTGACCCTGATCAGCCGAGGGCAGGCCCTGGGTACCACACCGGTACCTCCCGGGCCATGTCTGATCCGGGTGGTGTCCGACGCAACCGGCACCGGCGCCTCGATTGAGGATGCCTCGAGCGAGGGCGCCGCAATGGGAGCGGCTGTGGTGTCGAGGGGGTCCACTCAGTTCGTGGACGTCGATCAGGATGTCCGGCCGCAGGTGACCGGTGTCTACTCCGAGCTCAACGAGGCCCTCGATCCGGTGGCCGGGGTCCACGTGGAGATCACTGCGGATACCCGCTTCCAGTCCAGCCCACATTGGATCAAGCTGGCCGCGATGCTGCTCGGCGGACTCGCCGTGGCGGGCGGCCTGCTGGCGGTGCACCGGCTCGACCAGCGGATCGGACGCCGGGCGCCTCGGCTACTGCCGCCCAGCTGGTGGCGTCCCACCGGACGGGACGCCACGGTCATCGCGGTTCTCGCGGTGTGGGTGGTCATCGGTGGCATCACCTCCGACGACGGCTACATCCTGACCATGATCCGCACCCGCGCGGAGATGGGCTACGTCGGCAACTACTACCGCTGGTTCAACGTCGCTGAGGCTCCCTTCGGCTGGCCCTACGAGCTGTACGCGCTGTGGTCGCAGGTCAGCACCACGCCGCCATGGCTGCGGCTGCCCTCCTTCACCATGGGCGTGGTCAGCTGGCTGCTGATCAGCCGTGAGGTGATGCCCCGGTTGGGTCGTGACGTCCGCCGCAGCGCTGCCGCCGGATGGGCCGCCGCCGCGGTGTTCCTGGCGTTCTGGCTGCCCTATAACAACGGGCTGCGGCTGGAGCCGGTGGTGGCCATCGGTTCGCTGCTCGCGCTCTGCGCCGTGGAGCGCGCGGTGGCGACGCGGCGGGTGGCGCCGCTGGCGCTGGGCCTGCTCGCGGCCGCGCTCACGGTCACCGCCTCGCCGACCGGTTTCATCGCGGTCGCACCGTTCCTGGTGGCACTGCGTCCGATCCTGCGACTGCTGCGCAGTCATGCCTCGGTCTCCGGCTGGCCCGCAGTGGTCGGGCCGATTGTCGGCGCCGGACTTTCCGTCCTCATGGTGATCTTCGCCGACCAGACGCTGCGCGGTGTGCTGGAGGCCACCTCGATCCGAACCACTCTTGGCCCCAACCTGTCGTGGTTCCAGGAGCCCGTTCGCTACCAGGAACTGTTCAACAATGTTCCGGACGGAGCGCTGAGCCGTCGTTTCCCGGTGCTGCTGTTGTTGTTGTGCCTGGGCACCTGTCTGGTGGTGCAGCTGCGCAGGGGTGCCATTCCGGGGGCGGGCCTCGGTCCGAGCAGGCGGCTGATCGGCACCGCGGCGGTGTCGCTGGCGCTCCTCGCGCTGACTCCTACCAAGTGGACACACCACTTCGGGGCGTTCGCCTCGATCGGCGCCGCGCTCGCCGCGCTCACCGCGCTGGCGACCAGTGCGAGTGTGTTGCGTTCCGCGCGTAACAGATGGTGGTTCCTGGCCGGTCTGCTGATGATCCTGGCGCTGTCCTGCACCGGCCCCAACGCCCCGTGGTACGTGTCGCGGTACGGAGTGCCGTGGTTCGACAAGGCCCCTTCGATCGAGGGCGTCCAGGTGAGCACCTTGCTGATCGCGTTGGCTGCGTTGGCCGCGCTGATCGCGCTCATCGAGGGGCTGCGACATGAGCCAGGCGCTCCGCGACCGGCGGGACATGAGTCAGGCGCGCCGCTGCCCAGATCGGGTCGCGGCAATGGCCGGCGTCGGGCCTTGCGCATCGGCTCCGCACCGATCGCGGTGATCTGCGGGTTACTGGTGCTGGGCGAGGTCGGAGTCATGATCAAAGCTATGCATCAGCAGCGGGACGGCTACAGCATGGGCATGGCCAATATCGCCCACCTCACCGGCTCCGGCTGCAACCTCACCGACGCGGTGGCTGTCGAGCCGAACCGGCGGGCTGGAGCGCTGGACCCGGTGCAGTCGACGCTGCTGGCCGACATCCCGCTGCGACGCGGCTTCGATTACAACCACTTCCCACTACCGCTTGCCGAGGCACAGCAGGAGGAGGAAGAGGTTGACATCCGGGGTGACCGCGCCCCGCAATCGAATAACGAGGAGGAGAATCGGATCGGCCCGCCGCCTCCCGGGCTCGGCGGGAACGACATCCCGATCTGGAGCAGCTTCACCCGGGACGGCCCTGGCACCGGGCACGTCCGCACCAACTGGTATGCCCTGCCCGACAGCGCCAGGGCCGAGGGCGCCCCGGTGGTGATCTCGGTCGCGGGCTCCCTGTCTCGCACCACACCGATGCTCGCCGAGTTCGCCCGGCGCACCGGCGATGGGTTCCAGGTCGTCGATCAGTTCCCGATCAGTGGGCGGGCGACCGCTGATGGGCCTGGCTGGCGCGACTATCGTCTCGGGCTGTCCGGCCGACCTGCCGCTGGGGCGGACACGGTGCGGTTGTTCGCCACCGACGCCGACGTCACCGATGAGGGATGGGTGGCCTTCTCCGCGCCCCGAGTGCCACAACTGGCCCCGATGACCGGTCTGGTGACACCCACCGTTCCGGTGTTCCTGGACTGGCCGGTGGGCTTCGTGCACCCGTGCGTGCGGCCGTTCGCGATCCGGGACGGTATCGCCGAGATGCCCCGATACCGGTTGGTGCCCGATGAGATGCTGGAGAACCCCGGCAAGAACTGGTCCTCCCTGGATGCGGGTGGCCCGGTCGGCTGGCTGCAGATCGTGGCCACCGAGCAGGAGGTACCCACTTACCTCGAGGAGAACTGGAACACCGACTGGGGCAAGCTCACCGTCATCGAGCCGAGGGTGCAGGGTGCCCAGCCGCCCACTGTGGAATCGGGCACCGCGGTACGTAGCGGCTGGTGGTCGCCGGGGCCGCTGCGCAGCGGTGGCCAACCCGCTGAGATATCCCAGCTGGGCCGCTGAGTCGTCCCTGGGGCCCGAGAAGTTAAGGGCCCCTCGCGGAAACGAGGGGGGAGGTGTTCCGCGAGGGGCGGCGGATCCGGCTGGGGGTCCCGAACCCGCAACGCCATAGTGCCACTTTCGTACTGCTCCAGGCGAGTGATCCTCGGCGTGGCGTACGGCGTGTCGTCGCCCGGTGTGCCGCCACCGTCCCTCTTCGGAGTCTGGCCATGCACAATCAGTGATGAATTGTCACCCTGGGTCTCGGAAAATTAGGGTGCGCTGCACGATGAAGTTGATACATGTGGCACTCCCTTGGGCGACAATGAAGGCAAGTGTGATCTCGCCGACCATCGGTGCCAGCAGTGCGAGCATTCCGGCGTTCACGCCGACCTGAACCGCGAAGGTGACCCCGTACAGCGTCATGACCGACGCGAACTGGACGCCGCCACCCTGGGCCTGGAAAGTCCAGCGTCGGTTGATCAGGTAGGCGGTGGCGGTGCCGGCGACGAAGCTCAGCGCCTTGGCCAGGTGCACCCACAGACCTGCGGCCAGCAGCGCCTGATAGCTGCCGAAGTCCACGAGCGCGGCGACTCCACCGACGAGCACGAAGCGGGTCAGCTGGGTAGCCAGGCCCAGGCGCGATCCCCCGTCGGTTACTGCGGTCAATCCAGACTCCTCGTCGGTGGGGTCAGCTCCGAACCAGCAGGGTAGCGCTGGACCTCCTGGCTACCGCCGCCACGCTGTCTCAGAACCCCGTCCCACCTCAAACGTCATAGTCTGCTGGCCGTGCCAAGCCACACCACCACCACCACGGATGTGCCGGGCTCCGATCGTCGTCTGCGTTACTTCGCACTCGTGCTCGGTCTGGTCGCCGTGCTGGCGGCGATCGCCGTGCCGTTCGGCGCCCGATCTCGGCGGGCTAAGCCTTTCCTCCGTTCCCATGGCTGCGGCCAACGGCGCCCTCAGGTCGAGCTGCGGGTTGTCCGACCACCTGTGAGTGGAGACCGATCCGGGAGCGGGCCTGCTGACCGCGTGGGGAGCCGGCGATCTGACGGGGTTCGTCCCGGTCCCTGCAGACTCTCCGGATCCGCCGTTGAAGCTGGCCGGGGTGCCGTTGCCGGGCTGGGTGGTGGACGGGGTCACCGCCCGAGGTCACACGTCCTGGTACCACCTGGAGGATCCCGCGCAGCCGGTGGTGATCACTATCAGCGGGAGCTCGGTTCGGGCAGCAGCCTGGTCGCCGAGTTCGGCCGGGCCGAGGCCGTGGACGGCACGACATCGGTTCCCGCTCCGCTCGCCACCGTTGCGGCTGCCACTGTTCCGCTGGGCACTGTCGTGTTGACCGATATGCCCGCGAGGTGGCCACCCTGTATCAGTGGACACCGGTCACCGCACTGGCCGCGCCGGACATTTCGGTGCACAGTGAGGTTACGGCGGGTTGGCACCGCCGAGGACAGCTGCACGTGCCCGGTGTCGGCGATTGAGGGGATTTTCAATCCAGTCCGGTAACGGTCCGGATCGTCGATCATCGCCTCGAGCGGGCGCTGATACCTTGGACGGTCGGCCCATCCTGTGGTCACCCATCCCCGCCGCCGACATCGTCGTGAAGGTTGGACTCGCTTGACTAACCACCCCGCAGCCAGCACCGCCCCGCTCAACACCGATTCCGACGAGGAACTCGCTGCAGAACAGAACTACGTTTCGATGCTCTACCGGCACCTCGACGAGCGTCGTCGCTACACAGCGGGCCGTCTCGCCGATGTGCTCCGAGCGGCCACCACCGGAACCCCGCAGGGCCGTAGCGAGCGGGATGTCGCCGCGGCGATGTACAGCGACCAGCTCGTCGCACTGGACGGTGTGGAGCAGGGCCTGTGCTTCGGGCGCCTGGATCTCGACGGCACCAGCGACGGCGACGAACTCCGTTACATCGGGCGGCTCGGGCTGCTCGATGAGGAACGGGAGTACGAGCCGTTGCTCATCGACTGGCGGGCCCCGGCGGCGCGCCCCTTCTACACCGCGACCGCCGCCGCACCCGAAGGGGTGCGCCGCCGCAGGCATATCCGGACCCGAAGCCGCACCGTGCTGGCCATCGACGACGAGGTGCTCGATCTCGACTCCCCGCAACCGGCGCATTCGGGCGCGGGAATCACGCTGACCAGCGAGGCGGCGCTGCTGGCCGCGCTCGGCGCGAGCCGCACCGGGCGGATGTCCGACATCGTGGCGACCATCCAGACCGAGCAGGACCGGATCATCCGGGCGAAGCCCCAGGGTGTGCTGGTGGTGCAGGGCGGACCGGGCACCGGCAAGACCGCGGTGGCTCTGCACCGCGCGGCCTACTTGCTTTACACCCACCGCCGGCAGCTGGCCAAGCGGGGCGTGTTGGTGGTCGGGCCCAACTCGACGTTCCTGCGCTACATCGGGCAGGTGCTGCCCTCCCTGGGGGAGACCAGCGTGCTGCTGTCCACCGTCGCGGAACTGTATCCAGGGCTGCACGCCCGAGGTGTCGAATCGGCCGAGACCGCCGCGATCAAGGGTCGCGCAGAGATGGTGCAGGTGGTGGCCGCAGCGATCCGGGACCGCCAGCAGATCCCCACCACACCCGTCGAGCTCACCATCGACGGGCACCAGGTCCGGCTGGACCAGCAGCTGTGCAGTCTGGCCCGGACCCGGGCCCGGCGCTCCCGCCGTCCGCACAACGAGGCGAAACGGATCTTCCACCGTGAGGTGATCTCGGCGCTGGCCGAGCAGGTCGCCCGCGGGCTGAGCAAGGGGATGTTGGGCCAGCCGCTGCTGGATCGGGGCGAGGTCGCCGATCTCAAGACCGAGCTGCGCGACAGCGCCGAGCTGGCCGCGGCATTGGACGAGCTGTGGCCGATGCTCTCACCGCAGCGGCTGCTCGCCGAGCTCTACAGCTGCCCGCAACGGTTGGCCACCGCCACCCATCGGGTGCTCACCCCCGAGGAGCGTGATCTGCTGGTCCGCTCCGCTCCGGCGAGCGAGTCGGAGCCGGACCGGGTGTGGACCCCCGCCGACGTACCGCTGCTCGACGAGGCCGCTGAGCTACTCGGCTCGGACGGCAGCGCGGAGGCCGCCCGGGAGGCCGCCGCGCTGCGCGAGGAGCTGCGGTACGCCCAGGGCGTGCTGGACATCCTCGATCTGGAGGAGGACCTGGATCCCGAGTTGCTGCGCGCCACGGACCTCATCGACGCCGACCGGCTGGCCGACCGCCAGCGGAGTCGCCGCTACGAGAGCACCGCCGAACGCGCGGCCGCCGACCGGACCTGGACCTACGGTCACATCATCATCGACGAGGCGCAGGAACTTTCCCCGATGGCGTGGCGGGTGCTCATGCAGCGCTGCCCCAGCCGGTCGATGACGGTCGTGGGCGACATCGCCCAGACGGGGGATCGGGCCGGCGCGAGCTCCTGGCAGGACGTGCTCGGGCCCTACGTCGCGCAACGCTGGCGGCTGGAGCAGCTGACCGTCAACTACCGTAACCCGGCTGAGATCGCTGAGCTGGCCGATCGAGTACTTGCCGCGCTGGACCTGGGCATCGCCCCGCCGCAGTCGGTGCGCAGCACCGGCGTGCCACCCCGCTTCGTGCGGGTCGCGGACCTGCGTCAGGAGCTGCCCTCCGTGGTCGTCGCCGAACTCGCCACCGTGGGTGAGGGCCGGCTCGCCGTGCTCGGGCCCCGCGCCCAGATCGGCGAGCTGGGCAAGCTGATCGAGGCGGAGGTTCCCGGCCCGGTCGGGACCTCCGACGGTGATCTCGACACCCCGGTGACCGTGTTGAGCGTTGCCCAGGCCAAAGGTCTGGAATTCGACGCGGTCGTGCTGGTCGACCCGGCGGCGATCCTGGCCGAATCACCCCGCGGCCTGGGCGACCTCTACGTCGCCCTGACCCGCGCCACTTCCCGAGTGGCCATCGTGCATCCAGGCGAGCTCCCGGAGGTACTCGTCCCCTGAGCCGCACCTGTCCACCGGCGTCGGCCATTTGCTGGAGACCAACCGTGTGACCTGCGAGAACCGCACACACTAGGTAAAGTGACCGGAAAGAAACATAGATGTATCACGCAACGGTTCCCAGCTGTCTTCTTTCTGACTGCTGCATAGGTAGCAGCGAACGCGGCACGGCCCGTGGGCCGTGAGCGGTGCTGAGGAGGTGGCACGATGCGATTCCCGAACCCTACTGCCGTCGTGTGCCCGGCCTGTGGACAGCCGACCGTCATCGCCGAGACAGCCCTCGGCTCCGTCCGGGTGCACTGCGGCACCTGGCGCAAACAGTGCGACCTCCCCCGTACCGAGCGCCGCGCCCGGCACCTGGTGACCCCGGCTGCCCTGACCGCGCCGGACCCCACCACTGACCAAGACCTGGCGGCCTGACGTTTCCCGGCTCGTCCTGAATCGAGTGGACGCCAAGCGGGACTGTGGCTATATTTTGATCTGAATTTGTGGCCACAGGAGGTTGTTGTGGATGTGGGTGTCCGTGCTCTGCGGGATGGACTGAGCAAGCATCTGGCTGAGGTGCGTCGCGGCCGCACGGTAACCGTGACCGATCATGGTCAGGTGATCGCGCGGATTGTGCCCGCCGGCACGCCGACGGCGCTGGAGCGGCTCATCGCCGAGGGGCGGGTGCACCCGGGCAGCAGGCGCAAGTGCCCGGCGCCCGAGCCGGTCTCCGCCACGGGCACAGTAAGTGATCTTGTGGTCGAGCGGCGTCGGTGATCGGATATTTCGATACCTCCGCCGTGCGGCGCACCTGGCACACCACTGCGCGTTACGCGGCTACGACGCAGTCCACTGCGCATCCGCGGAGCAACTCGACGACGACGATCTGGTCGTCGCCGCTGGGGACCAGAAGCTGCTGAATGCGTGCAGCTCACTGGGCATGGCGACCGCCGATGTCACCCATCCCTGACTGATCGCGGTGTCGCCACCAATCTGGGCACATCACGATGGCGTCGCAACCGTCCACTTCATCGAGCGGGCGGCTACAGCCATCCGCTCGTCATAGGTCACCAACTGAGCAAGATCCGTGCCAAGTAGACAGGCGGTGGCGAGGTGAATGGCATCCAACGATCGCAGCTCGGCCGGGAGTAGTGTCCCGGCCGTGTTGAGTACTCGGTCGTTGATTCGGATCAGCTCGAACCGGGTCAGTACCTCGTGGCCCCGGCGCACTGCGGCTGGTCCTGCGGGCAACAGTGCCCGAGCTACCTCGGTGCGGGCGAGTGCACTGGTCACATAGGGTCTCCGGCGGCGCAGATACCGGCGAAGGGCGGCGGACTCGGGCTCGACCACCGCAAGTTTGACGATGGCTGAGGAATCCAGGTAGCTGACCCGCTCATCGCTCATCGCGACGCAACCGGGCCAGGGTCACCGACGGCGCCTCCCGTCCCGCCGCCAGCGGCAACGGCTCGGGAAACTCATCGTCGTCTTCGGCCGGTCGGACGTCGCCGGCCGACCGCAGGCGAGCCGTCGTATGCCGGTGAGGTACGGCAGTTCGCCGGACGCATCGGCCTGCTGGACTAACCAGCCACATCTGCCGCCGCATGCGGTCGTTCTCGCCCATCTGACACTAGCGCTCTCGCCCCGATCACGGCGGGCAGAGCGGGTCTGTGGCCAAGCCCAGATCTGAAATATTCGGACCTCACAGGTTTCGTGTTGCGATAGACTGGATTCGCAACACAGCTACCAGAACTGGAAACTGAGGCGAGTGATCTTTGACGGTATCGAGTGGGACGAGAACAACCTCGACCACGCCTGTCGCCGCGTCACCGCAACCGAGATCGAACAAGTGATCGCGAACGCCACCATGTACCGCCGCCACCAGCGTCACCCTGACCGTGTGCTGTTCACCGACCGCACTGACGGCGGCAAATGCGTGACCGTCGTCGCCCGCTACGACCACGCCTGCCATCTCATCCGGCCGATCACCGCCTGGGAGGAATCATGACCGAGCCCGGTCCCGGCGCAACCGACGCCGAACTGGCCGACCACTACGACCGACACCGCGACCTGACCGACTGGAGCGAGCCCCACCCCGTACAGCGACCTGAGCGACTCGATGTCACCATCTCGGTACGCTTCACCCCGGCCGAGATCGCCACCATCCGAGCCCGAGCCGAAGCCGCTGCCCTCAAACCCACCGCCTACATCCGCCGCTGCGCTCTGGCCCACGAACAACCCCCGATCGACCGAGGACAGCTCTCGCGCACCGTAGCCGCCCTGACCCAAAACCTCGAAGACCTCCGACGCGCCGCCAGCTAACGAGCTGTTCCACCGCAGGATGCCAGCCGGGGTCGTCCCCTAACTCGGTACCCTCACGCCCAAGCGGCGTCCATGCCCCGTAGGAGGTGGCAGCTGTGCCCGACATGCCGACCGGTGCCCTCGTCCGGCTGTATCGCATCAAGCGACGGATGGGCACCACCTCCCTGGCCACCCATGCCGGTATCACCGTCCGCTACCTGGAGATGATCGAGGCTGAGGGCAAGACACCCTCAGTTCCGGTGCTGCGCAAGCTCGCCAAGGTGCTGGGTGTGCGCACCTCAGCCCTGCTGGGCGAGGCGCCGAGTGAGAACCACGAAGGGCCGGTGAACCCCCGGCTGGCCGAAGTGGAGCGGGCGCTGGTCACCTATCGCTCGCTGGCGCTGGCCGATCCCAGCCAGCTCCCGACGTTGGATGAGCTGGGTGAACAGATCAACGCCGCTGCGCAAGTCTGGTACACCTCACCGACGAAATACAGCGACGCCCTGCGAGTGCTACCTGATCTGATCGTCCACAGCGAGCGGGCCGTGCATGAATACGACCACTCGGTGCAAGCCTGCCGTCAGATCTCCCAGCTATACCAGATGGCCCGGGAGGTGTTGGGGTTCCTCGGACGACTTGATCTGTCTGGTGTGGTGTCGGATCGGGCTCTGCGCTACGCCGAGGAAACCGAAGATCCGCTCCTGATCGGAGCCGCGACCTGGATTCTGGCGCACACCATGCTGTCCGGTGACATGCCCGGCGGAGCGCTGGAGGTCGCGCTGAAGGGCTGTGAGGCCTTGGAGCCGTTGCTGCCGGACGGCACGCCTGAGCACTTCTCGGTCTACGGTGCCCTGCTGCTGGCGGGGGTCATCGCGTCGTTGCGCAGCGGGGATCCGTGGCGGGCGCGGGAGCTGCTGCGGGAACCGGCCCACCAAGCGGCCCTGCGGGTGGGTGACGGGCACAACTACCACAACACTGTGTTCGGGCCCACGAATGTGGTTATTCACATGGTCAGCGTGGAGTGGGAGCAGGGCGAGATCAGTGAAGCATTGCGGCTGGCCAACGACGTGGACCTCTCGCGGACTCCCTCGGTAGCGCGCAAGACCCGACACCTGTACGAGGTCGCCCAGTGTTATGAGTCCCGCAAGAATGACGCAGCGGTCTTTGTGCATCTAAAGATGATTGAACGACTGTGCCCACAAGAATTCCAGTACAGCCTGACTTTACGGGGCATGGCTACCACTCTGGTGAAGCGGGCCAAGCCGTCGTACGCCGGTGAGGTACGGGAGTTCGCCGGACGGATCGGCCTGCTGGACTGACCGGCTCCGCGTCATCAAGATTCCCTGTTCGGAAAGCTCGGGGCACCCCACCTTTTTCACTTTCCCAACGCAACGTTAGGACGACAAGTTTTCCGTACTACAAATTCGATCTTGCTTTCATCAGCCTGGCAGGACCGCAGGAATCGATCTGGTGGGGCTGGCTTCCGCAAATGCCTTCCACGGCAGGTTGAGTGGGTGGTCGGCGGCGTAACGGTCGCGTTCGCCTTTGCGGGCGAAGATGCCGGTAGCGATCTCCAGTGCGGGCTCGTAGTCGTCGGCGAGGTCGATCTTGCGCAAGCCGTGTCCGGGGAGTCGTCCTTCCAGGACGGCGTCGGCGACCCGTTCGGTGGTGGGCAGGACCGGGGCATGGCGCTGGCGTGCCTGTGCGCCGCCGATCGGCACCACCAGCTCGACGTCGAGATCAAACCCGCGCTGCGGGACGGGCATGTCGTGATCTGCGACCGCTATGTCGCATCTTCTCTTGTCCTGCAAGGACTCGAGGGTCTGTCGGCTGACACGGTGTGGCAACTCAACCACGGTGTCTACCGGCCTGACCTGTCCGTCATCCTCAACGCCGACCCGGTCGTGATCGACGGCAGGCTGCGGGGACGGGGTGGGCACAGCCGCTTCGAACGCGCCGAGGACAACAGCGACATGGAATCCGGGCTCTACGTCCACGCCATGGTCGACCTGCAGGCCCAGGGATGGCCAGTGGCGATACTCGACTGCACGACCGACATCCCCGCCGTGATCGCTGCCAGGATCGTGTCGCTGATCCACCGCGTCCTTGATGAGAAGAGCCCGGCATGTCTCTGAGCCTGATCACCGTCAACGTCGGCGCCCCGTCGATCGACCGCGCCCACCGTCAACTGCGCTGGCTCGCCGCCCGCCCCGAGGACGTCCTGGTCCTGACCGAGACCAAGGCCACCGCGGGCAGCCTGTTCTTGGCCGAGGCGTTCACCGCCGCCGGTTACTCGGTGACCCTCCCCGAGCACGCGTCCGACGAACTCGGCGTGATGATCATCAGCAAACTAGCCACCGCCCTCGACCCGCTCGGCGCCGCCTTGGACTACCTCCCTGCACGTGTCGCCGGGGTCGTCGTCGACACCACCAGCGGACCGCTGCGCGTCGTGGGCGCCTACGTGCCCTCCCGCGACTCCACCCTGGACAAGACCGAGCGGAAGAAGACCTGGATCGACCGGTTCCACACCGCCCTCGACACCACAGCGTCGGAGGCTCCACTGCTGCTGCTCGGCGATCTCAACGTGCTCGAACCCAGCCACCAGCCTGCCCACCGGGGCCAGTTCGCGCCCTTCGAGTATGGCTTCTACACCGGCCTGACCGATCGACACGGCTTGACCGACCTGTTCCGGCACCTGCACCCCGGACGCGTCGAACACAGCTGGGCACGCCGCCCCGAGCTCGGCTACCGCTACGACCACGCCCACGGCTCACAGGGCCTCGTCGAGAAGCTCACCTCGTGTGAGTACGTTCACGAGACCAGGGCGGCGATGCCGGACGGCTCGCGGCTCACCGATCATTCGGGACTCGCCGTGCGGGTGGCGCTGACCGCCATGATGCCGCTGCTAACGTCGGACCCCGCCACGGTGGTCGACGCGCGGAACGAGCCGGAGCCGACCTTGTTCTGACCTCCTGCCCTTCTCCCGCGCAGGCTGCCGCCCCGTCAGCCAACCGCGAGGAACTCCCGCCGGATGCTTACCACCACCACGACCACCCCACGCATCGGTGCCCGAGTGCTGCTGCTAGACGCCGCCGATCGTGTGCTGCTCATCCACGCCCGCGACCCACAGGAACCCGCCCACCACTGGTGGGAACTGCCCGGCGGCGGCCTGGACGAGGGTGAGGACCTGGCCGACGCCGCCCGCCGCGAGGTCGCCGAGGAATCCGGAATCGTGCTCCCGACACTGGGCCGCAAACTATGGATCCGCGAATCCCGCTTCCACTACAAAGGCCGCGACCACCACCGCATCGAGTACGTTTTTCTGGGCCGAACCACCGACACAGCACCGCAGGTCGCGCTCAAGCCCACCGAGAACGAGAAGGCCGGGCTGATCGAACGCCGCTGGTGGTCGGCCACCGAACTCCGGCACTGCTCCGACAAGCTCCTGCCCGCCACCCTGCCTCGCCTGCTCGACGACCTACTCGCGGACCGCCTGCCCGATATGCCCCTGGCCCTGGCCGATTAACAAGAATGGCTAACTCGGCTCGGACTGCGATGCCGGCTCTGGGGCCTGCGGGCCACCTGGCGGGTCGGGTTTCGTTCGCCGCCGCCGCCGTCCCACGCCTGGGTCGAAGCGGGCGGTGAGCCCGTCTGCGAGACCGTAGACCCCCGCACGAGTTACATCCCGACATCACCAGCACTCCTCGCAGTGAGGTACGGGAGTTCGCCGGATGGATCGGCCTGCTCGGTATCGAGACCCGCGGGCGCTCACGCCGGCTGACCGTCAATTACCGCACCTCCCTGCGTCGAGTTTACCGAGCCCACAGGCCTCGTCGGAGGTAAACCACCAGGTACCCACAGCCAAGCCCA
>JBOHHE010000192.1:0-2456 GCA_050700355.1 Pseudonocardiaceae bacterium | reverse complement strand
TGGCGTAGGACTTGAACTCGCCGATTCTGTGCACGATCTGCGCGTATTCCTCAAAGCTGATCTGGCTGTCGCTGTTCAGGTCCAGGTGGACGAGCAACGCCCACCAGTACGCCTGGTACGCCGCGCGGAGCAGCCGCGCTCTGGGGGACTCGGCGGCGACACCGGTCGCGGCCAGGAGCTGGTCCACCTCACGGTCGAAGTCGGCACCCTCCAGGTAGCCGTTGTCGTTACGGTCGAATGTGTGAAACCGAGCCTTCAGCCGCTCTTCGAGTTCAGGATTCATGACTTGCCCCTTTCACTCGCGAAAAGATGCCGCTCACAACGACACCAACAGCCGATTACTCATGCTAGTTGAAGAGCAGGACCAGGGTAAGCATTCAGCTGATGTGCATTGGGGTTGTCTGTCGTGACATAGGGTAGTTGCCCGACGAGTATGTTGGTCGGGTTGTGTGCTTTGGGTATGGGGGTCAGGTGGGGTGGGGTCTGGTGGCATCCAGGGTTGTCTCAGGATGAGGTTCCCCGTAGCACGGACACCTGCGGTATGGGTCAGTGATCTTGGTCTGGTCGGGTGTGCCGGGCACGGCTGTTCCAAGATCGTCTTGTGTCATGTTGTAGATCGATGATCATCGGCGTGTCGCGTCGGAGATCTGACGGCAGGCTTGCACCGAGCGGTCGTGCTCATACACGGCCCGTTCACTGTGGACAATCAGATCGGGCAGCACTCGTAGGGCGTCGCTGTATTTCGTTGGCGAGGTGTACCAGGCTTGCGCAGCGGCGGCGATCTGCGCACCCAGCTCATCCAACGTAGGGAGCTGGCTGGGATCAGCCAGCGCCAGCGAGCGATAGGTGACCAGAGCGCGCTCCACCTCCGCCAGCCGAGGGTTAATCGGTCCTTCATGATTCTCGCTCGGCGCCTCACCCAGCAAAGCCGAGGTACGCACACCCAGCACCTTGGCCAGCCTGCGCAGCACCGGCACCGAGGGTGTCTTGCCGTCAGCCTCGATCATCTCCAGGTACCGGACAGTGATCCCGGCATGGGTGGCCAGGGAAGTGGTACCCATCCGCCGCTTGATGCGATACAGCCGGACGAGCGCACCGGTCGGCCTATCAGGCACAGCTGCCGCCTCCTACGGGGATAGGCGCGTTGACGTGAAGGTACAGATATGCGGCACCTGGTCGCACGGATGAACGGAGTGCATTGTCGTCCCACTTGATGTCAGCTGAACCCGCCGGGCGGACACCGAATCACGAGACCAGTTGGCGGCGTAGCTGCTCGATGTCTCGGGCAATCCGGTCGACCGTCGCGGCCGGTGACGGGTCTGTGTCGGCCCGCAGTTGACTCAGAATCCAACCGCGCACCAGCGTGGAGGCAGGCAGCTCGAGCTGTTCGGCATGGCGGTTCAGCGCTTCGAACTCGTCCGGGTTGAGTCGGATCGAGAGGCACCTTGGCTCGGGCCGGGCGGGTCGCAGCCGCCGACAGTGCTTCGTCGCGACCGGCCTCGGCTTCTTCGCGGTACTGACGCAGCGCCTCTGGGATGACCTCAGTCATCGGATCGTCCTTCCACCCCGGCTCGGTCAACTCCCTCTCAGCGACCACGGTGACGGCCAACGCCGCAGCACGGGTCAGCCACTCGGTGTCCGCCACGAACAGCACGGTGGTCATCACGATGACCCCCCGTCCAAAAGCAGGTCAGCAAGCACCTGAGCAATAGGGAGGGGGAATGTAAACCCATTGATCCACAGCAGAGCAGACTGCTGAGGTGAGCACAACGATTCGGGTCAGCGAGGCCACGCGCCGACGAGCGGCCGACCTTGCCGCCCAGACCGGCCGTCAGATGCAGGCCATTGTCGAGGAAGCGCTCATCGCGTACGAGCGGAGCCTGTTCTGGGATTCGTTCGAGGACGGGTACCGCAGGCTCGCCGAGGATCCGCAAGCCTGGCAGACTCTCCAGGCCGAGCGCCGCGGCGAAGAACCCGCGCTGCGCGACGGCATCGAGTGAGGCGGGAGGACAACTCCTCAACACCCCGACGCGGCGAGATCTGGCTCGTCGACCGTCGAGCTCGATGACGAGGCCACGGGACTGCGCGAGATCAGCTACGTGAAGTGTGAAAACGTCAAGTCCGTGTCGACCGAGCGCCTCGTCCACCGCATCGGCCAGGCACCCGCAGCGGCGCTACACCGGATCACCGTGATACTCACCATGCTGATCGGGAAATGAACCACGGTGGAGCCACCGACATTACCGACCGCTGAACCCGGCCGATCTGTGCGTCGGTGGTGCGATTGCCGTCCGGCAGGTCGGTCGTGTGGAGCGTGTCGTGGCCGGCGTCGGCCAGGAACCGCGCGAGCCGGGCGGGCAGCTGCGCGTCGACGAGGAACTTCACGCGGCCCCGAGCGGGACTGTTCGGCGGCGGCCAGCGGCGAGCGCCCCGAACTCCAGGGCGGCGAGCAGGTC
>JBOHHE010000191.1:0-43878 GCA_050700355.1 Pseudonocardiaceae bacterium | reverse complement strand
GCTTTGCGCTGAGCCGAAGCATTGACCAACTGCCCGGCGGAATGCGGAATTTGGTTATGGGCCGCGCTGAGATATACACCCTTGAGCTGGAACACAGTGGTCATACTGCCATCTTGACTCACAACGGCCAAGTCGGCGTCGAAGTGCCTACTGCTACGGGCCGTGCCGCTGCCCTCACGTTCAAACTCGATCTTGTAGCCCGATCCCTGCAACCTAGTCGCCTCGTTGATCGCCATGGTCACCGAATGCACCATGGTGAGCGCGGCAAGCTGGCTGAGCACTTTCCCATAGTTCGCGGCGCCAGCCAGTCGGTTCTCAAGAATCTTGGGGATTAAGCCGCGACCGCCGATAGAGAGGTTATCGATGATTCGCCTGCGGGCTTGGTCGTTCAGACGGTAGCCGCTTAGCACACCCTGTAGTGCCGCCTCCTCCGGCACCGGTGTGGCGGCCGGTGGGCTATTGTCCAGGTCGGACTTCTTGAACTTCCCTCCATATTCCGTGAGCATGCGTATGAGGAGGTTGAGTTGCCGATCCACAACAGACTGATCAGCGCCACGGCCGGTCATTCTGACCAATTGCGCAGCCTGTGCTCTGATACGGCGAAGAGCATCGATCTCCTCATCATTTGCATCCGTACCAGTCAACTTAGACAGTCGGGCGTCGGCCTTTGCTACCAGATCACCTTCCCACGACGCCATGAGCACCTTGTTGGGCGGCTGGAAGGTGAGCCGATGACCGGCGCTCTGCATGGAGAAGGCGACAACCTTCTCCACGGCTTTCTTTTCGTCATTTTCTCTACTACCGTCTTTATGTCTTTCTCCAGATTTTCCCTTGAGCTTGGCCCAGATTTTCTTGCCGAAAGCGGCGATCTTGTCGACTATCCAGTCGACGGCCTTCATCACCGGCTTGGACAGGGACTGAAAGAGTTTCTTGACCTTCTCGGCGAGGCCGCCGATGCCGAGGAGGGCGGCGAGGAAACCGATGAGGACGGGGATGGCGGTGACCAGGGCGGTTTCAATGAGGCCGGGGACTCCACCGGCGCCGCCACCGGCGATGGCGATGGCGGCGTCCAACACGGAGTTGACGAAGGCCATGATCTGGGCGCCGCGTTCGACGATAAACATGACGATGTCGATGATCGCCTTGCAGGCTTTGATGAACGCGGAGGCGGGGTTGAGCAGGGAGACGATCCAGGTGATGCCCGCAATGAGCACGGTGGGGATGAGGTACTCGGCGATCTTGCCCAGCAGAGTTGCTTTGAGGTCGCCGACCTTCTCCTTGAGCTGCTCCCAGATCCCGCCGATGCCTTCGTCCTTGATCTTCTTTGCGATCGGCACCGAGGACTCGACCGCGCCCATCGCCTGCTCGGGTACTCCCTTGGACACGATCCGGCCGCGGATGAAAGCCCAGCTCAGCCCGAGGAGTGACCCGATGAGCAGCAAGATGCCCTTCAGGTCGAACTTCTCGGGTAGTTGCAGGCCGGCCTTGGCCGCGGCGCCGAGCAGCCAGGAGACCAGCCCCTTCTGCAGATGGCTGGCGATGTTGGCGATGAAAGCCTTGAGTCCCGCGCCGACCCCGGAGACGAGCTTGCCAAGGAACCCGATCGGGTCCTTGATGATCGCCCCCACCGCCTGGGCGGCTTTCGCGAGCACCCCCAGCAGCAGGTCTTTGAGCTTGAGGATCGTGTCGATGACGCCCTTCACGGCGTCGACGACCTTGGCGATGATGCCCTTGTTCTTCTCCTTCTCCGCCGCGATCTGCTCGTCAACGGCCTTGAGCGCCTCGGTGTATTTCGAGGCCAGGGTGTCCACCAGCGCGGTGCCCTTGTCGTTCACCGACTCGGTCAGCTCGTCGAACTTGCCGGCGAACTCCCCGGCGGCCTCCTTGCCGAGTGCCTGCAGATCCGCGGGCAGCTTCTTCACCTCAGCCGCCAGTTCGTCGCGACCGGTGGCGATGCGCGCCTTGGCACGAGTCAACTCGGCGCCGATCACATCGGCCACGTCCGAGATCACGCCCTGCATCCGCTTGACGTAACCCTCGCGGGCCTGTTCGTAGAAGACGTTGACCTCGCTGGGCAGGCCGGCGAACTGGTCCTTGATCCAACGGCCCTTTCCGATCAGCCCCGAGTACCGCTCGTCCTTATAGGCGTCCATCTTCCGCGTGTACTCAGCGGTGAACGCGTCCCGAGCGGCCTTCTCCCCCGTACTGAACTTGTCGTCGACCTTCTTGTCCAGCCCGTTCAGAATGTCCTCGACGTCCTTCTTCGTGGCGTCGAATACTTTCTGCAGTTTGGCGGTGACCTGCTCGCGTTTCTTCTCGTCCTCGGTTTTGGCGCCCTCCTTGCCCGCGCCCACTTCTTTTCCGGCCTTGCTGCGATCCGCGGTCATGGTCGTCATCGCGGTTGCCCCGGACTGCGCCGCCTGCGCCTTCGCCCCGGACAGGGTCTTCGCTTCGGCGGCCCGCACTTCACCGGGTGCGGTCGCGGAGTGCTGCTCGCCCTCTTTCTTCTCCTTCAGCGCCCCGGTGAACTCCGGCTCATTGGACTTCGCCAGCTGCTCCTCGGTGACCTGCGCGTCGGCCATCTGCTGATCGACCTGCTTCGGACCCTCGGAGAAGTCCGTCGCGGCAGGCGGTGCCTTGTCGGGAATCGCCTGATCGGGGTTCGGCGCGCCCGGCTTGGGCGGGGGCTGATCCGGTCGCAGCGGGGTGACCGGCTTGTCTTTGGCGGCCGAGGTGTCCGGAGGCGCCTTGGTGGTGGTCTCGATGGCTTTGGCTGAGGTCTCCTTGCCCGCTCCTACCTTGCCCTGAACCTCTCCTTTGACCGCGTCGGCCTTTCCGGATTCACCGAATTTGTCGGCCTCGTCGAGATTCTTGGGAGCCTGCTTCGCGATCGCCTCGTTGACCGCCTTGATGAATGCCGCTTTGTCGAACTCCCCTGGCTTCGCGGCGTTCATCTTCTCCGCGTTCGCCGCCTTACCCTGGGCCTCCTTGTCGTCCTGCGGTGGTTTCGCGGCACCTTGAGCGGCACTCGCCTCAGCCTGTGGGGGTGGGTGTTTGCTCAAATTCTGCTGCTTGGACTTGACATCCTGCTTCAGAGCAGCGAACTTCGGATCCGACGCGGGCCCCGGCCGGGCACCGTCGGCCAACCGCTGCACGAAAAGCCCACCTGGTGGGGCCACAAGCCGATCCCCACCAGGGTCCACCAGCGCAGCCACGCCACCATCGGTCGCCGGTGAGGTCAACCCCGCAGGCGCAGCCAGGGACGCCACCGAAGCGCCCGGCTTCCCAGCACCCGATGCCGCCCGCCGCTGCGCCACCAAGTGCGATACCGCGCGGTTCCCGGCCTGGCGTTGCAACGTGACGGCCGCACCGGCGCTAAACCGTGACACCGCTCGCGCCGTCGGCGAAGGCTGTTCACGGGTGTTTCCCTCGTCCACGGCGAGGGGGTGGAGGCGTTGCGCCGTCCGTCGCTCGTGACCGGGCTCTGAGACGAAGTCCAAGTCGCCTCCCCGATGGTCGCCCCACCCACGGCGTCACACGATCACCTATCAGGTTTACCCATGCGCACGGTGACGGCCCGGAGAGCAGGGCAGCAACATGGACAGAAGCTGGTGCCCGAAAGGGCAGCCATCACCGGGTCAGCGAGAGCCGGTGCTCATCGATTCGGCGGTCGGCCACGTAGTACAGCACCGCGCCGGTTTCGATCAGAGTGTCCCACGCCGGGCTCACCGAGAGGCCGTCGCCGTGCCGGACGGCGATCACGGTCGCCCCGAAACGGGTGCCGAACTGGGTCTGGCACTCCCCGAAGGTCCGGCCCGACAGGCCATCCGGAAGCCGCGCCGAGTAGGTGTTGCCGCTGCCTGCACTGCTCATCAGCTCGGCGTAGACCTGGGTGATGCCCGGATCCAGTGCCTCCTCGGTCAACAGATTCGGCATGTGCCACTGCACGCACTGCACGCTCGGGTTCACGTATCGCAGGTGCTGGCAACGGCTCATATCGCGCAGCGCCGCCACGAGGTGTACCTGCGGATTGAGATGGTCGACAGCCACGGCAATGGCCAGCGTCTCGTTATCGTCGCGCCCGTCGATCACGACGGTCGCCGCACGCTCGACACAGGCCCTGGAAAGGACGTCGACAGCGGTCAGGTCGCCTCGGACGAACCGTACTCCGGCTTGTTCCGGCATTGGGTGCTCGGTGACCTCGTCCCACGCGCACAGCACGAGCTCGACCCTGCCCTCTATCCCGAACTCGGCGACGATGCGCTGGGTTCGTCCGGGGGTGTACCCGAGAATGACGGTATGGTCGCTGAGGTCGAGGGTGACGACGCCCCTCATGCGCTTCCCCTTCACGTTCTGGAGGTAGGACGCCAGCTCGGTGAGCAGGACGGTCAGTGCGACGATCCCACCGATGATGACGTAGGCGCCCACCACGTGCCCAGCACCTGACATCGGAAAGAAGTCCCCGTACCCGACAGTGGCGGCGGTGACGAGAAACCACCACCAGTAGTTCTGCGGACTGGCGATCTCGTTGGAGGCCGGCTCGACCAGCCACATCGCGACCCAGCTCGTCGTGAACACGAACACGGCGATCACCAGCGAGAGCCGCCAGCCCCGCACCCGCGCGTGCACGAGCCGCACGAACCTGGCCACGAAGATCGGCACCTGCGCTCCCGTCCCTGATATCGAGTGCGATGGGCGCAGCTTAGATCGCAAGCGGGCGGTGGGCGTCGGTGGCGTTGTCCTTGTGTCGTCATCGACGAACGGGTTAAGTGAGCATGGATCTTTGACTACACATGAAGGGATAGCAATGTCACTAACTGTTCCTCAGGACTTGCTGACACGAGCGCGGCGCGGACCAGTACCCGACGACGAGTTCATCGACTGCATACGTGAGTCATTACCTTACGCGTGGTCGGTGGTCAATGAACTGGCCGGGAAGCTGTCGGCTGATGGTATTCCATTCGCCGACAACCGGACAGTACCCCCGGATGATGATTCATTCGGACAGTTGCTGCGACTGGCCGCGAGTGATGCGATGCGGTCAGCGGTGGAACGCCACTTCGGAGTCCGCGTCGCATTCCAGAACTGCTGTCGGCTAGCCCTTTTCGATCCTTCCGCGCACGATGCCTACGATGAGTTCGTGACGCCCCGAGCACAGTTGCTGAACCAGAACCCGGAGCTCGTCAACTGCTGACGCGGACGGGGTCCACCTCACGTGCCGCTATGAGGTGGACCCCGTCAGACCTTTGCATTTTTGGCGGACCGTACACCAGAGCCGGACACGCCGTGCATTAATGCCGGACATACCGTGCATCGGCGCCGGACACGCCGGGGGTTAGGTGACCAGGTTGCGGTAGGGGCCGAATTCGCGGTCCAGACAGAGGCGGCCGAGTTTGCGGTACTCGGTGACTACCGCGGTGACCAGATCGGCCATGGTGAGCGGGCGGGCGGATGCGGCAGCCAGATAGGCGGCGGTGACGGCGACCGAGCGGATATTGCCGCCGGAGAGCTCGAAGGCGGCGGCGCAGAAGTCCAGGTCGATGTCGTCGCAGCGGGGCAGTATCGGGCCCAGGCAACGGTCCCACAACGCTCGGCGGGAGGACTCGTCCGGGATCGGGAAATCGACGATGACGTCGAGGCGGCGGGTGAATGCGTCGTCGAGGTTGGCGCGCAGGTTGGTGGCCAGGATCGCCAGGCCGTCGAAGGACTCCATCCGTTGCAGCAGGTAGGCACTCTCGATATTGGCGTAGCGGTCGTGCGAATCGCGGACCTCCGAACGCTTGCCGAAAATCGCGTCTGCTTCGTCGAAGAGCAGCACTCCGTTCACCCCAGCTGCCTCGGTGAAGATCCGCTCGAGGTTCTTCTCGGTCTCCCCGACGTACTTGTCGACCACGGTGGCAAGGTTGACGGTGTAGAGGTCCAGCCCCAGATCGGCGGCGATGACCTCGGCGGACATCGTCTTGCCGGTGCCCGAATCACCCGCGAACAGCCCGGTGATGCCACGCCCCCGCCCGCCACCGGGACGCATCCGCCACTGGTCGAGCACCTGGTCGCGGTGCCGGGCCCGGGCGGTGAGCTCGTGCAGCGCGCGCCGGGTCGGCTCGGGCAGCACCAGGTCCTCCCAGCCGACGGCGGGCTCGATCCGCCGTGCCAGCCGTTCCAATCCGGCGGCGTTCTGCTCCCGGGCGCCCTGACGCAGATGTCCAGCATCGACGGAGGTCCCGGCCAGTTCAGCGTGCAGTACCGCAGCCGAGGCGGCTCGCTGGATGTGCTGGGGGCCGAGCAGGAATTGGGTGGTCACGGCGGCCGGATCCACACTGGGATCCAGCCGGCCGTCCAGCGCGGCCCGCCACGCCGCACCACGCTCGACAGCGGTGGCGGGCGCGGCGTCGAGCTGCAGCGGCGGCTCCTGTGCCCACTGCGGATCCCACGAGACCGCTCCGACGAGCAGCACCGGTACGGGCGCGGCGGTGAGCAATCGCAGAACCGAGGGTGCCTCGGTGACCAGCGTCTCGACCGGCTCGACGATCACGCCGGCACCGGTCAGCCGGGCCTCGCGGATCAGTGCCCTGGCCACCCCGACGGGGGACGGCTCCCCCACCAACCGGCCCGCATCAGCGACCAGAACCGAACCTCCCAACGCGGCCGCAGCTAGCGACCGACCAGACCCGCCGGGCCGTTCCCTCAGATAGACCAACCGCACACCCCGCGAGAGCGCCTCTCCCAGCGCCACAGCCCCAGCGCCACCTGTGCTCGTTGGCGGTGAAACCAGCACGGCGGCCAGCGCTGGATCCGGCCGGTCGTCGCCGAGCAGGTGAGCACTGACCCGGTCAGGCACCCGCAGCGCGCGGGACAGCAGGGGTCGATCCGAATCCTCGACGTCGAGCAGCCCGCCTGCCAGCAGTGGGGCCGAGCCGGTGAGCCGGGCCCGGCCCGCCGCCGCGGCCTCCGGAAACCCACACAGCCGCAAGGCCATCCCCACCGCGGCCCGCCGACGTGTGACGTCGTCATTGAGGTAGCCATAGAGCTGCTCGAAGCGGCTGTCCAGATCCGGTGCGAGCGCGACCAGCAGCAGTTCGACGTCCAGCGGGTTCAGTCCCATCGAACGGGCCAGCTCGCGGAGCCGCACCGGCCGGCCGGCCCGTTCGGCGATATCCGCAGCTGCCTCCACATCTGCTCCCGCAGCGTCAGCAACCAGGTCTGGTCCGGTCGCCGCCAGCCGTGCGGCCAGCACGCGTTCGACGGCCTCGTCAGACAGATACAGCCCGCGGAACGGGTCGTCGGGCTGCGGATCGAGCTCACGGCGCCCGAGCACGGCACGGCGCACCCGCTCCTCGATGATCGTGAGCCGCCCGAGCAGATAGGCCAGGCCGGGATCCTCGATCAGGCCGGAATCGACGCTCATCGGGACCGGCGACGGGTCCGGGTCATCGCGGGCGTGGACGGCGCGGCGGGGGCTGGCTCCGGGCTGTGCTTGCGGACCCGCCCGTCGGCCTGGCTCCCGCCCAGACCGCCGAAGTCCACCTGCAAGCCCTCCCGCACCAGCGGCCCGGCAGGACGTCGTCTTCCGGCGTCTACCGCGGCGCTGACCACAACATCCAGCGACGGCTTGAGCTCACCGCCCAGCGCAGTCCAGACGTCGGCGAACGAGCGGTCCTCGGGGGGCGGCGACGCCACCGTCAGCGGTACCGGCAGGGCCAGCTGGCCGAGCGGACCCGCGAGCAGTTCGGACGGAATCGATTCGTGCCCCAGCAGACAGGTCAGCAGCGCGGAAAGCAGCCGGTGCTCGTCCTCCGGTCGCTGGGTCCATGCGGTGAGCAGGTAGGAGAGTTTGATGTACCTCGGCGGCAGATGCCGAGCGGTAACGGCGCCATCCTCGTCGTACTCATTGATCAGCCCACGCTCCCGACGGCGCAAATCCTCCCGGATGTCGTACAGGTAGAGGTTCACGGTCGGGGCATTGCGCCGGGCCGCCCAGTCCTTGTTCGGCGCGTCGAACACCACGTCGACATCCGAGCCCTCCAGCGCCTGCTCGCGGAGCAACCGGCGCAACGCCTCGTCCACCTCGTGAATCATTCAGTCACCGGCGCTCGAAGAGCTCGATCTCGCTCAGCGCCACACCCGAGCTCTTCGTGGAGCGGTGCACGTCCACCACGTGGATCTCGACACTGGTAGCACCGTCGCCCCCTTCGAACTTGACCTCCTGCTGCTTGCCGGGCGTGTCCAGGAGCATCACGTCGGAGGTGCCAATGGTGGCTCCATCTGCGGAATAGACCAGGTGGAGCTGCTTGGGGCGACCGAGGGCCAAGGGATCCTCGCCTCCACCGACCCAGACGATGGCACGCACCAATTGGGTCGGGCGGTCGAATCCCAGCACGAGCGTTGGCTCGGCGGCCGCATCCGCCGCGGACCAGAAGGTGTTTGTGAACCCATCGACGGCCAGCCCAGCCTCGTGATCGGGAACCTCATCAGTGGCGCTGGACGACGTCGGTCGAACCGGGTCGTACTGCTGCACGAACAAAGCTTCCACGCGATTCTTGATCCCCACCGCCCCCCCGATCACGAGGCTGCGTACCGAGGGGACGGCGATGGCGAGCAAGCCCAGCAGCAGCACACCGACCAGCAGCACGCGGCGGATCGTGGTGGAAACCCCGCGCAGGGTGCGCGCCTTGAATCGGCTCGGCCGACTGCCCACCGGCCGGGACGTGCGGTCGAAGCGCTTCAGGAATTGGCGCCACCAGGGAGTAGGCACCACCGTGGCGGTGTGCAAGGAGCCGCCACACCGGCTACAGAACCGCCGCGTTGGGGGATTGCCCTCGCCACAGTCGCCACAGATCAGGTCATCGGGTTGCAGGACTCGGGTGGGTGGCGAGGGCGTCACCGTCGCTGTCGGGCGTCTCGGCGCCGACGGCTGTGGCGTCATCGCGACCGGCTGGGGCTTGGGCTGAGGCTTGGGCTGAGGCTGGAGGGGAGGCTGGAGGGGAGGCTGGACGATGGGTTCGATGACGGGCACGGCCGGACGGTGGGTGATGGGCTCGACCGGGCGGGGGGTGGTGGGTTCAGCCGGACGGTGGGTGATGGGTTCGACCGGGCGAGGGGTGGTGGGTTCAGCCGGGCGAGGCGTGGAAGGCTCAGCCGGGCGAGAGGTAGTGGGTTCGACGGCGGGCTGGATCTTCTCGCCGGTCCACTCGAGGAACGTGCCGCAGGAGCCGCAGAAGGTGTCCGCGTCCGCGTTGTGGCCTCCGCAGGTACGACAAACGATCATCGGATTACCACCTCCGCTCAGCACCTCCCACTCGACGCACCACTGGCCACCACCCTTGCTGAATCGACGCGGGTGTCGCAGTTGCCCTCGGGCGAGGAACGAGGGCGTTCGATGCTGCACTTTCGGGACGCCCGGTGAGCACCTTCGGGCGGCAGCGACACGAAACCCCAAGGGAGAGGGGCCGTGAAGCTACCCGAGCGGACGGCCCGCACCGGCGAAGTCACTGAAACGGTAGGAAGCGACCTGGACCGGCATACCGAAGGTGGGAGCGTTGATCATCTGGCCATTCCCGATGTAGATTCCGACGTGATGGATCTTGGTACTGGGATTGCCGTAGAAGAGCAGGTCACCGGGTTGCAGGGGGTCACCGTTGGGAATGTGACGGGTGGCGAAGTACTGGGTGTGCGCGGTGCGGGGCAGCTCGACCCCGGCGGTGGCGTAAGCGGCCTTGGTCAGGCCCGAGCAGTCGAACCCGGCATCACCTAACTCGGGGCCGTTGCCACCCCAGACATATGGCAAGCCGATCTGGTTGATGGCGAAGTCGATCGCGGTCCGGGCGGCTGGGCTGATCGGGACGCCGGATGCGACAGCCGTCGCGTACGCAGTAGCGGCCGCGAGCACCCGATGCACGTGCGCGGTGTCATTCTCGACCGAGCGCACCGCAGACTCCCAGCCCGCGTCGGTTGTGGTGTTTCGGCCCTTGGCGCACATCGTCTCCGCAATGGCCACAGCCGCTGGGACGTCGGTCTGGGAGTGTGCCCCCTCCGGGCCGACCCGTCCGACGGCCGCCAGCGTGATCCAGGACAATCCGCAGTTCGGCGCCCGATCCTGCATGACCAGATCGGCCACGCCGTAACCGATCAACGCCGGTTCCGGGATACCCAGCATGGCCGAGGTCTCCGCGGCCCAGGTAACCAGTGGGTCCGGCTGCGGTGGAGGCGGTTGCCCCTGCTCCGCAGGCATCACCCGGGCCTGCGCGGGAGTCGGGTCGAGCCGAAGCTGGGCCGAAGGAGGCAACGGAGCATCGAGATGGGCCGCCGACCCTGGCGCGCTCAGTACCGGATCACCGGATCCAGCCATCAGGGATACGCCCCAGAGCGTCCCGGCCAGCGTCAGGCACAACATCAATGCGACCAGGCTGCGCCCGACCATCCGTCTCATGCGAAACATGTACCACGTCGGATACAACTCTGTGTAGGCATCTGGTGCCCCGTTGTAGATTCCGGGGCCTGGCCGCGCGCCTGGTTTCAATGCCTGGCTGGGCGGCATCGTCGCCCTGCGACACCGCAGCGGAGTGCACCATGGCGATGCGATCGCGCCCGTCTGGCGCAGTCATGGCACCATGACGCGGTGACCAGCTCGCAGCCTCATCGCAACGGCAGGCACGCCAAACCGGAACCGTCATCCAAGGTGCCCTCGCTGCCCCTCTCGCCGCAACCACCACCTCAGCCCGGCGAGGCCTCCCTGGGAGACCTGGTCCGGGAGGCCACCACACACTTGTCGACCTTGCTGCGCTCCGAGGTCGAGCTGGCCAAGGCGGAGGTGGCCGCAGAAGCCCGCAAGGCCGTCAAGGGCAGCCTGTTCTTTCTCGTGGCTCTTGCGATTTTGATCTTCAGCCTCGTCTTCCTCTTCATTGCGCTGGGTGAGGTACTCGACATCTGGCTGCCCCGATCAGCCGCATTCAGCATCATCTTCGGCATCATGGTGGTCGCTGCAGCGGGATGCGCGCTGCTCGGCTGGCGCCGGGTTCGTAGCGTCCGCAAACCGGAACGCACCATCAGCTCCGTCCGCGAAACCGGAGCGACGCTGGCCCACCTGAAAACGGCCAATCTGAGCGACGATCAGCAACACGACGGGCAGCGATCCGATGGACAGCTGCGCGACGGCAGGTCACGCGCCCAGCTCCAGCTCGACGAGTACCACGGCGGGTGATCCGTCCGCCGGACCCCGGCTCGGTTCGGATCGCCGGGCCCTGGACACACCGCCAGGTGTCGGCCAACGGCATCCGGCTGCACGTGGTGGAAATCGGTACGGGTCCGCTGGTGCTGTTGCTGCATGGTTTTCCGGAATTCTGGTGGTCCTGGCGCGCGCAACTTCCCGCGTTGGCCGCAGCCGGCTACCGGGCAGTGGCGGTCGACCTACGCGGCTATGGCGACTCGGACAAACCACCTCGCGGCTACGACCTGTGGACGCTCTCCGGTGACGTGGCCGGTCTGGTCCGGGCGCTCGGGGAACGCCAGGCCGATCTGGTCGGACACGACTGGGGGGGGATCCTCGGCTGGTGCACAGCCGCGCTGCACCCCAGGGTGGTGCGCTCGGTGACGTCGTTGGCCGCACCGCATCCGCTGGCCCTGTTTCAAGCGCTGCTGCGCGACCCGGCGCAACGCTGCGCCGCACGGTCCATGGCGGGCTTCCAAGCTCCGTGGCTGCCCGAGCGGAACCTCACTCGGCACGCCGCTGCACAGGTGGAGCGCATCCTGCGGTCCGGAGCCGGGGCACCGTGGATCGCGTCGAGCGAGTTCGCCCCGGCGATGCGGCGTTATCGGGAGGCCATGCTGATCCCCGGCACGGCGCACTGCGCGCTGGAGTACTACCGCTGGGTCGGGCGCTCTCGATTCCGGTTCGACGGGAACCGCTTCTCCCGTGCGATGGAGCGGATAACTCCGGTGCCGGTGTTACAGGTACACGGCGCCTGTGATCCGCTGGTATTGGAGCGCACCGCCCGCCGCTCAACCCAGTGGGCAGGCGAGAACTACCATTACGAGGTGTTACCTGGCGTCGGGCACTGCATACAGCAAGAGGCGCCAGGAGAGACCATCGCTTTGCTTAGGGGGTTCCTGCGGAACCCCCCGTGAGTGGCATTGGGTACTCCGGCCCGGAATGCCACTCACGGGTTATATCGCGCAGGCGCCGGTGTCGACCTGCTGGCTGAGGCCGGGAGCTGCGGCGATGTCATCGGAAATCTCGGCGTTGGTGAGTGCGAATCCGGTCTCCTCATTGTCCACCGCGGCTCCGAAGACCATCCCGAGAATCTGACCGGATTCGTCGAGCAGCGGTCCACCGGAGTTGCCGCTGAGCACCTTGGCCCGCACGGTGTAGACGTCGCGGACCACAGTTCTCGTGCTGTAGATGTTCGGTCCGCGCAGATTGATCTTCGCTCGTACCCGTGCCGCCTCCGGGGTGTACTCACCATCCAGCGGATAGCCGAGTACCAGGGCGTTCTGGCCGGAAGCGGCCGGCTGCGAGGCCAACGAGAGAATCGGTGCATCCAGGCCGGGGACCGCCAGTACCGCAGCGTCGGTCGCCGGGTCGTAGCTGACCACCCGAGCTTCCAGCAGACCGTTCTCGGCCTCCACGGACACCTGGGTGGTGCCCGCCACCACGTGCGCATTGGTGAGCACCCGCTCCGGTGCCACCACGAACGAGGTGCCCTCCAACGCCCGCGAGCAGGACGGTGCCCGCCCTCGGACCTTGAGCACGCTGGGCTGCGCATTGCGCACCGTCGCGCTGTCCCGCAGCGCCGGATCGACCGGACCGACCGGGGCGACCGGCGTGCTGAAGAAGGGCGCGAGCAGGTTGGGGAATCCGGAGACGTTCAACAGCCGGGCGAGCTCGTTCGGAAGCTGGCGAAGGGTCTCGGGCATGAACGTATTCACCACGCCCAGCACCCTGGAGTCCCGCACCCCAGCCGTCAGCCCGGGATAAGCCGACGACCCCAAGGGCAACGCGACCAACCAGGCGACCACGAGCGCCGCGATTCCCTGGACCACGGCACCGAGGACGCTGTCCACCTGACGCAACCCCTCGCCCTCGAACCGAGCGGGGATCACCCGACCCAACCACACGCCCACTGTCTCACCCAGCGCAACGAGCAGGATCACGATCGTCACCCCGAACGCGACCCGCACCGCCGAACTCTCGACCTGCTCAACCAGCGACGGTGCGATCCGCACCCCGATCACCGCTCCGGCCAGCACGCCGACGAAGGACGCCGCTGCCGTGAGCATCCCCTGGCGGGCGCCGGAGATTCCGGCGAACAGAGCCAGCGTCAACACCAGCAAGTCCACCCAGTTCACCGGATCACCTCGGTCCGCTCAGCCAACCCCCACGCCGTATCCAGGTCGTACTCCAGTGCATGATCCCACGGCCGTTCCCAGCCACCTGTTGCCAGCAGCGCATCCAGCACCCCACCGGTGAAGCCCCAGACCAGCATCCCGGGTACGACGAAACCGGGGTACGCGTAGCCGCTGGACCCCCGCACGATCAACCGGTTCACCGGGTCCGCAAGGACGCTCAACGGCACCCGGGCGACCGCGGCGGTCTCCGCGGGATCCACCGGGGTCACCGCTCCGGGCCGTTCCCAATACCCCAGCACCGGCGTGACGACGAAATTCGTAGGCGGGAGGTACAGCTCGGGCAGCACCGCAACCGGCCGCACGTCGCAGGCTCGAACCCCGACCTCCTCGGCCGCCTCCCGCAGCGCCGCCGCCACCGGGCCCTCGTCGGTGTCGTCCATCGCCCCACCGGGGAAGGACACCTGACCGGCGTGGGTAGCCAGCCGCTGGGAGCGTAACTGCAGCAACACGTCCGGTTCTGCGCTGACCGCGTCCTGCGCTAAGAGCACCAGCACCGCCGCAGGCCGACCGGCGACGCCGCCCACCACCGGTGGAGCGGGGATCCACCCGAGGTCGCCGGCGGTAAGCCCTTCGGTCCAGCGCACCAGCGGGGCGAGCCAGTCCGGCACCGAGGAAGGGTCCACGAGCGGCCCGCCGCGCGCGCTCATCCAGCCGCTCCGGGGCCGAGATAGCGCTGGACCACCTGGCGTACCTGCTCTGCGGTGCGCAGCACCTCGGGCGGGTTGACCTGGCTTACCCGCCCGTCGGCGGATACCAAGAAGCTCAGCGGCAGCACCTGGGGCGCCGCCAGGGCGGCCTGCAACTTGCCCTCGGGATCGCTGACCGAGGGGTAGTGGACGTCCAGCGTCGCAAGCATGTCGAGCGCCCCTTCAGGCAACCGCTGCACCTCAACGCCGAGCACCGGCACCGCACCGGGCTCGGCGGCGTATGCGGCCAACGCAGGCAGCTCCTCGGCACAGGGCCTGCACAGCGGCCCCCACATGTTGAGCAGCGCCGGACGCCCCGCCAGCGCCGCCCCTAGATCGACCGTTCCCGGCGTTCCGAGACAGGCCAGCGTTATCCCGGACAGCGGCCCCTGCCCTGACGCCCGCCCCGACGCCGGGCAGGGTTGCAGTGCGGCCTCGGCACGCAGCTGGTCAAGATCGACCGAATAATCGAGGGGCTGCCCAGCGCCCGCTGCTGGGACGTCACGGTGTGGCCACAGCGCCGCGACGGCGGCGAGCGAAAGCAGCACCACGAGCAGCGCCCAGCGCAACGCCGGTTTCACCGTGTCGCCCCGCCCGCCGCCCGGTCGACCACCAAACCTGGATCGGCAAGCAGATCGGCCGACAGCCCGGCCATCGCCAGCAGCTGGGGCGCCTCCGGCCCGCGCACCAGCGCAGCAGCGATTTCCGGTTCCGTCGGTCCGGCACCGTAGGAGGGACAGTCCTGCGCCAGTGGGCACACCCCGCAGGCGGGACGGCGTGCATGGCAGACCCGCCGACCATGGAAGATCACCCGATGGGACAGCATCGTCCAGTCCCGCTTCGGTACCAGCTCACCGACCACATGCTCGACCTTCACCGGATCCTCGTGTCCGGTCCACCCCCAACGCCGGACGAGGCGACCGAAGTGCGTGTCCACCGTGATGCCGGGCACGCTGAAAGCATTGCCGAGGATGACGTTGGCGGTCTTGCGCCCGATCCCCGGCAAGGTGACCAAATCGGCCAGGCGGCCGGGCACCTCTCCCGCGAAGCGGTCGACCAGCGCGGCGCCCAGGCCGATCAGTGACCTCGCCTTGTTCCGGTAGAAGCCGGTGGGCCGGATCAGTTCCTCCAACTCGTCCCGATCGGCGGCCGCGTAGTCGGCGGCGGTGGAATAGCGGGCGAACAAGGCGGGCGTGGTTTCGTTGACCCGCTTATCGGTGCACTGCGCGGACAGGATCGTGGCGACGGCCAGTTGCAATGGCGTCTCGAAGTCCAGTTCACAGTGTGCGTCGGGATAAGCGGTCGCCAGCACCCGGTTCATCCGGCGCACTCGCCGAACCAGTGCAAGGTGGCTTTCATCGGCAAAAGACCGGCGTGGTCGGGCTGGCACGCTGACAGCCTACGGACGCAACGCAGGGTCCGTCTGCACGGGCCGGACAGCCCCGTACGCCGGGCCGCAGCGCTCACACCGGACCCACAGCGCAGTCCGGTCAGGTGATGCGCAAGGATCGCCGCATCATGACCGTCTGGTTCGTTGCCGCCGTGCCCCTGCTGATCATGCTCTTCGCGCTGGCGATGGAGCGCGTTGAGCACCGCCTGCGCCACGTCGCCGTGCAGGAACACGAGATCGAGGAGTTCCTGGAGCAGGCCAGGGAGGACGAAGTACGGGCCCTGTTCGGCAGTGGAATCGGCCGGGCGCTGGAGCTGTTCCGGCTCCGCAGGCGGGCTCGAAGTATCCGAGTGCAGGCACACCAGGACCGCCCACGGCCCTAGACTCCTCGATGTGATCGGCGGCACTATGTGGGTCCCTAGCAACCAGGGCCGGTTTCGCCGGGACGATCGGGAGGGACGCGGTGGACGACACCCTGACCAGGGCCGGCATCTTCCAGGGGGTCGACCCGTCGGCGGTGCGAGCGTTGACGAGCACCTTGGAACCGGTCGACTTCCCCAGAGCACATATCATCTTCGCCGAAGGCGAGCCGGGTGATCGTCTCTATATCGTGCTCTCAGGCAAAGTCAAGATCGGGCGCAAGTCGGCGGACGGCCGGGAGAATCTGCTCGCGGTATTCGGCCCCTCGGACATGTTCGGCGAGCTGTCGATCTTCGATCCAGGTCCGCGGACATCGACGGCGACCACGGTGACCGAGGTCAGAGCCGTGACGATGGATCGGACCGCGTTACGGGAGTGGATCACCAAGCGGCCAGAGATCGCCGAACAGCTGTTGCGGGTGATAGCACGACGACTGCGCCGTACCAACAACATGCTCGCCGACCTGATCTTCACCGACGTACCGGGCCGGGTGGCCAAGGCACTCCTGCACCTGGCGCAGCGCTTCGGCTCCCAGGAGGCGGGCATGCTGCGGGTCACCCACGACCTGACCCAGGAGGAGATCGCTCAACTGGTCGGAGCCTCCCGGGAGACGGTGAATAAGGCGCTTGCCGACTTCGCCCATCGAGGTTGGCTGCGCTTGGAAGGCAAGAGCGTCCTCATCCTGGAGCCCGAACGCCTGGCCCGCCGCGCCCGCTGACGTCTGCATACTGACGTCCACCCGACAGCGCCCGTGCATCGCCGTGCCTCCGAGAAAGCTCGTCAGCGGTAGCGAACAGTGGTTCGGGTGGTGACTCTAGGTGGCCCGGGGTGGCAAGGGTCTTGCGATCCGCGCTCCGAACCTGCCTTCGAACGTGTTGTCGCCGATAACGAGCCCGAATGGGCGCGGTTCCTTGACGACACTCACCTGTCAGGGCTGTAGGCGAACACCTTCGTCGATCTCGCCCGACCGGTGGAGGCAATGAGGTTCGCCCGCCGCTCGATCTCCCCGGCAGCCAGCCAGAACAGAGCTCGGCATGAAGCGTTGAGCCAGGCCGCGCTGGCCCGCGCCGCGCTGACCAAACAGGATCTGGACACCGCACCTGCGCGCGGCGCACCGAGCCGTGGACCTCACATCACGGTCCTCGCGCTCGATCGCCGCCGTGCGGGATCTCCAGGCCCGGATCGGCCCGTACCGCACCCTCGCCCCCGCTCGCGATTTCGACGACTACGCCCGGGAATCCCTCGCCCAAGCAGGCCTGAACTGAGCCGGTACCGGTCCGGCTGAGCGTATCAACACTGACATTCCACACATAGGGAGGTTCGTGATGGGCAAGCACGATGATGACAAGCTCACCTTTTGCGGTTTTGGTGTGAGTCGAATCTAACACCTGCGCGCGGTGAACCGCGAGCCCGAAGTGCGCGTACACCTCGCGGGTATGGTAATCCTCATCATCCACACCATCATGACGCTCAACGGTGTCGGGTCACTTTGAAGTCATGCCTACCACTACAGCCGAACTCCCACATCACAGTCGCTGGGCGATGAAGTTTGGTTACTCCAAGTCATCAAACCGAGGGAAAACCCCCAGTACATTTCTACTCTCACTTAGAGTATCGCTCAGTAACTCAGCGCACCCACCGCCATCCACGATCCGCTCACGCCGCCCCTGGCACATCATCAACCCACCCCATGATCGCCGTGGTGGGAACATTGCCCTGGAGCGCGGCGAGCCCGAGAGGGTTGTTGTGCGGGTCCTCGGCGGTCGCTCACTGGGAGAGTGCGGCTGTTGTTGTAGTAGTAGTAGTAGTAGTACTAAACCCGATGTCTTCACCCTCACCCCCTAAACCCCATCCCCCTAAGCCCCTCATCCAACTCCCTGACCGCCGCCGTGTCCTGCCACGGCTGCAACCGTCCCCTGGCAGCCCTGACTTCGCTGGTCAGCCGGGCCGAACGGTGCTTGGTGGCCAGCAGTGCGCCTGCGCCGGTCAGCCGTGCCGCTTCCTCGACTTCGCCGCAGAGCAGCCTGGCAGTGCCCAGGCGCAGGTTGCAGTTAGCCAGATCGCTGACAAACGAACTGTCGAATAGCTGGAGTGCCCGTTCGGCAGCGGCGGCAGCCTCCGCTGGCTTGCCGAGCTGTATCAGGCAGTCGCTTTGGTGGCTGGCAACCAGCCCTTCATGGAGCCAGTAGACTGGCGACTCAGGAGACTGTTGGCTGGCTGGTACGGTTAAGCCTATGAACGCCCGGTCGAACTCGCGCATGGATTCCTTGTGCTGACCGGCAGCCGCGTAGGCCATGCCAAACTCGACGGCGGTACAAGCCCGCAACAGGTGATCATCCGTTTGCGTACCAAAGTTCTGGGCAGCCGCAGCGAAGTCAAGCGCAGTATGTACTTTGCCCTGCTGAAAGGCAAAGTGGCTCATCATACACAGCGCGTAGATAATGAGCTCAGTGTTACGGGCTTCCTGGGCTGCTGCTCTGGCTTCATCGCAGTAGCACATCGCGCTCGCTGGGTCTTCAAGGTTCATGAAGTAGATACCAATAGAGCTGGACATACTGCTGTAGAGCGACAGCAGCCGGGGCCGTAGTTCATCCGAACACTCGTCCAGCAAAGAGTCCACGAACTCCCGCTGATCAATGACAGTGTTGAGCACTGAGTACGGCCCGAACTTGTCCTCTTGCCGCTTGCAGTCAGCGAGAATAGTTTCAATGTGGCCGATGGACTGGTTATCTACCCGGCTGGGTATGGCAATAACCTTGGCCAGGCGCTCTTGCTGGTCAGTATTCAGGCTGCTCAGTAGCGGTGAGGCGGCAATGGCAGCGGCCAGTTGTCCGAGTAATCTCAGGTGTTCCCGGCGTTCCACAGTATTGGCCCATTCACGGAGAAAGGTGCTCAACGGCTCTTTGAGATGACCTCTCCATGCTACGGGCATGACCTGGGCTGATGGCGTGCTGAGCAGCGCCAGGAAGAGCAGCGGCCCGGCGAGGCTCCCAGCCAACTCCGCTCCCACAGCGGCCACCAGGGCAGGCAGCAGCTCCTGGCCGGTGGGCAGGCTGCCGATACCACGGGCCTCAGACGGGATGGCCGTCGCCCGCAGCTCCTCCGCTCTGGCCTGGGCTTCAGCGTGTGCCCTGGCCAGCTCGGCTTCCCGGGCCTGGGCTTCGTGCTCCTGCTTGGCCCGGCGAACCCGCTCGTAGCTGGCGAGCAGCTCACCCTTGGCCTCCAACAGGTCATCGGCTGTTTGCCAGAACTCCGGGCTCATGAGCTGGCTGCCTGCTTCAGCTTTGGCGACCGAGGAGCGGCTATAGCCAGTTCTACGGGCGATCTGCTGTTGAACTTTGCCTCTGGCTTCGCGCAGGGAGGCCAGCTGCTGGCCGAGAGCCAGGCGCATGGCGGTCAGTTCGGGCGGTTCTTGGATCATTGATCGCTCCCCATCGTTTGGCCGTCTTCCAGCTGTAACGATCCGGGGGTGCGGACCTGAGGGTAGCTCAGTGTTCAGGGCTGTTCAGCGGGGTGACACAGCGTCAGTCACCGTCACTGCCGCGCGCTGGTGTGCGTGAAGACCCAGGGCCAGGATCAGCCTCCAGCATGGTCATACCTGCCTGTGGCGCTCACTGCTCACCCCCGAGCAGAGCCAACCCTTGGCAGGCATCGCCCCGAAAGCCATGCTTTCTGGCACGGGACTCGGTGACGGCCATGTCACGCGACAGAGGCACGCTCACAGCCCTGCATAATCGGAGAATGGCAACCACCTGGGTCACAATGGTCACCACCCTCCTCAGAGGCTTACTCCATGATCTCTCGATCCCGTCCTTGAAACATAACCGCGCAGCCCTGCATGGTTAGCGTCGGGCGCGGGTGATCAGTGCGGCGACGTTCTCCACAGTGTTCGTCTCGAACCCGACCAGCCAGATCAGGGAGACACGCGCGCCGTCGGAGATCGCCACGCCGTCCAGCGCGTCGAGCAGGACAGCAAGCTTGTTGCCCTCCCCGGGAGGCAGCGAAGTGGTGGGTAAGCTGGCCATGGCCATCCGCAGACCGGGACGCGCAGCCCCTCACCGAATGCCATTCGGCTCTCAGAAGTGACTACTGCATGGTGCTCCGTCGAACGTGCGGTGAATATGACGTGGCCCTGGGGCCGAACCGTCGCTGATGCTCGTCGATGCGGACCTACACCTGTCCGCGCAGATATTCCAGCTGGGCAGCTACCGAGGCGTCCGCAGCCGGCCAGAGCACTCGGTCCACGTCGGAGTAGACGATCTCGACGATCTGTCGGGCATCCGGCTCACCGCCCCGTTGCGCCCACAGGGCCGCCCGCGCCGCCCGCACCTGATCGAGCCGCTGCTCACGATGGGCCAGGTAGACTCTGGCCGCTTGCCCTGCATCGGGAAGGTCGGGTCCATGCCCCGGTAACACGCTGACCCCCGGCGGTAGCTCGGCGAACCGGCGCAGCGAGGCCAAGTAGTCACCCAACTTGCCGTCCGGGTGGGCGATGACCGTGCTGCCCCGGCCGAGCACGGTATCGCCAGTGAGCACCGCCGAGGCGCCGGCCCCGTTGCCGTCGCCGTCGCCGTCGATCAAGAAGCACAGCGAGTCCGAGGTATGTCCCGGGGTGGCCAGCACCCGGATCTCCAGACCGGCGGCGGTCACCACATCGCCGCCCGCCAGCCCCTCGGAGCCCAGCCGATGCCGCGGATCGGCGGCGTGGACCGGGGCGCCGACAAGTTCGGCGAAGAGGCGGGCACCTGCGGCGTGGTCCGGGTGCCCATGGGTGAGCAGCACATGGGCGACCGGGCCGTGGCCAGCGACCCGCCGCAGGTGTGCCTCGTCGTCCGGTCCGGGGTCGACCACCACACAACGGGGCGACCCCGGTGCGCGCAGCACCCACGTGTTGGTGCCGTCCAGTGTCATCGGCGAAGGGTTGTCGGCGAGCAGTACGGACGCGTACGCGGTGACCGGACGCAGCAGCCCGTAAGCAGGATGGCTCGGAGCCGAGTCGACCACCACCCCAAGCCTAGCCAGGGTGTCAGCCGGGGTAGCCGCGGCTTCAGGCCACCTCGACGATCAGCTCGACCTCGACCGGGGCACCCAAGGGTAGTTCGGCCACCCCGACGGCCGAGCGGGCGTGCGCGCCAGCTGAGCCGAACACCTCGCCGAGCAGCTCAGAGGCGCCGTTGAGCACTGCGGGCTGGGCGGTGAACCGGGGTGCCGAAGCGACGAAGCCGACCACCTTCACCACCTGGACCACGGCGTCGAGCCCGACCAGCGCGTCCACTGCGGCCAGTGCGTTGAGCGCACAGATCCGAGCCAGTTGCTTACCGTGTTCGGGGTCGATCTCGGCGCCGAGCTTGCCGGTGGCCGGCAGCGCGCCATCAACCAGCGGGAGCTGACCCGCGGTGAACACCAGCGATCCAGTGCGCACAGCGGGGAGGTATGACCCGGCCGGGGTGGCCACCGGAGGCAGGGCCAGCCCGAGCTCGGCCAGCCGCCCCGACCAGCTCATGACTTCGGGCGCTTGAGATAGGCCACCAGCTGCTCACCGGTCGGCCCGGGCAGCACGGTGACCAGCTCCCACCCGTCAGCTCCCCACTGGTCGAGGATCTGCTTGGTGGCGTGTGTCAGCAGCGGCACGGTCGCGTACTCCCAGTTCGTCATGAGCACGCACGCTAGCGTGTGCTGTGAGCGGCGTTATGGGTGGGAACGCTGCCGCCCACTTCCAGGCGCTTTAGGCTCATAGGCGTGACTTCGCCTGGATGGCCCGCCGAGCTGACGCGGGCCCGTCTGCACGTGGTGACCGGTAAGGGCGGGACCGGCAAGACGACCGTGGCTGCCGCGCTGGCCGTGGCACTGGCCACCGAGGGCAGACGCACTCTGCTGGTAGAGGTGGAAGGCCGACAAGGAATCGCACAGCTGTTCGATACAGCTCCGCTGCCCTACGAGGAGCGCCGAATCGCGGTCGCCCCGGCCGGGGGCGAGGTCCGGGCGCTGGCGGTGGACGCCGAAGAAGCCCTGTTGGAGTATCTCGCGATGTTCTACAGCCTGGGCTTCGCGGGCCGGACGCTGCGCCGGATGGGAGCGATCGAGTTCGCGACGACACTCGCCCCCGGACTGCGGGACGTGCTGCTCACGGGCAAAGTCAAGGAGGCGGCCACGCGCGCGGACAAAGGCAAGCACACCTACCACGCAGTGGTGCTGGACGCCCCGCCGACCGGACGGGTGGTGAAGTTCCTCGACGTGACCAAAGCCATGGCCGACCTCGCCAAGGTCGGCCCGATCCACAAGCAGAGCGAAGGTGTGGTGCGGTTACTGCATTCCGCGGACACGGCGGTGCACATCGTCACCCTGCTGGAGGACCTGCCAGTGGCAGAAACCCTCGAGGCGGTGGCAGAACTCGACATGGCAGATCTTCGCCCGGGTGCGGTTCTGATCAACCGGGCCCGCCCGCTGCGGCTGCCTGCTCTCTCGGTCACCTCGGCCGCCGACGGGCGAGTGGGCGCTGATCAGATCCGCACCGGCCTGCTCACCGCAGGCCTTGATCTGGCCCCCACCGTGATCGACGGCTTGGTGGCCGAAACCGTGGAGCATGCGGTACGGGTACGCGCCGAGCAACACGGCCGCGCCAAGCTCGCCGAGGCAGGCATGCCGATGGTGGAACTACCCGAGCTCACCGAGGTCGGGGTGGACGGCGTGGACCTCGGAGGGGTCTACCAGCTCGCCGAGGTACTTCGCCGGCAGGGGGTGCGGTGATCACCACACCGCCGCCGCCACTCCATATCGACGACCTGCTCGACGACCGCGCTACCCGGGTTGTGGTGTGCTGCGGCGCGGGTGGAGTAGGCAAAACGACCCTCGCCGCCGCGCTCGCGCTGCGAGCCGCCGAGCGGGGACGCTGTGTGGTGGTACTGACGATCGACCCGGCGCGCCGACTGGCGCAGTCACTGGGCCTGCGCGAATTGTCCAACAATCCTCGTCGAGTGGTACCCAGCGCGGATATCGAGGCCGCCGGCGGGGAGTTGTTCGCGATGATGCTGGATATGCGACGCACCTTCGACGAGATCGTGCAGGCACACTCAAGTCCCGAACGCGCCGCCCAAATCATCGCCAATCCCTTCTATCAGACCATCTCCTCGTCGTTCTCCGGCACGCAGGAATACATGGCCATGGAGAAATTGGGACAGCTCGTGGCGGCCGGTGAATGGGACCTCGTCATCGTGGATACCCCACCGTCGCGCTCGGCGCTCGATTTCCTGGATGCGCCACAGCGGCTCTCCTCGTTCCTGGACGGGCGGATGATCCGGCTTCTCTCCGCTCCGGCGCGAGCCGGGGGGCGGGGCATGCGCCGACTGGTCGGGGCTGGATTCAACCTTTTCGCCAAAGCTGTTTCGACCATCCTGGGTGGGCAGCTGCTTGCCGACGCATCGGCTTTCGTACAGGCCTTCGACACCATGTTCGGCGGATTCCGGGAACGTGCCACCGCTACCTATGAGCTACTCCGTGCGCCGGGCACCGCTTTTCTGGTGATCGCCGCACCGGAGGCCGACGCGGTGCGGGAGGCGGCCTACTTCGTGGACCGGCTGGCCACCGAGTCGATGCCGCTGGCTGGGCTGATACTCAACCGTGCCCACCCGGTGCTCGCGGACCTGCCCGCCGCCCGAGCCGAAACAGCGGCCGAGGCACTGGAGCAGGAGGGCAAGGCGCCGCTGGCCGCCGCGGTACTGCGGCTGCACGCCGACCGGGTCGCCCTCGCCGGACGGGAGCGCAGACTGTTGGCCCGGTTTCGCAGCGCACATCCCTCGGTTGCCGTCGCGCGGGTGTCTGCGTTGGCCGTCGACGTGCACGATCTACCGGGGCTTCGCGAGATCGGCGAGCGGTTGGCCGCCGCGCCACAACCCGTGGTCAGCCGCGATTGAACCGCACGTCGAGCGTGGCTCAGCCCGCCCGGACGATCTCATGACCGGCCGAGTCGTACTGCTTCGCGGCACCCGCAAGCAGGTCTGCCCAGCTGCTGACCTCCGCCCGGCGGCGGAGCAGCGCACGGCGTTCCCGCTCGGTCATGCCACCCCACACGCCGAATTCGATCCGGTGGTCAAGAGCCTCGGCGAGACACTGAACCCGCACCGGGCAAGGGTGGCACACGACCTTGGCTTCGTGTTGTGCTGCACCCTGAACGAAAAGACGGTCCGGGTGCAGCGTCCGGCAGGCTGCCCGGGACTGCCAGTCTTCGGTATTCACCTGCGTCCTGGGTTTCATGATCTTGGGTCTCCCATCGCCTGACTCAGCGGACCCAGGCAGCTACGCGCCCGGGCTGTCACTGGAGACGAGGAGCGGAGAGACCGCCGCTGATACCGAAGTTCCCGACTTTGTCAGCGCCCGATCCGGCGAACCGCAGCTCCACAGGTCGATGAACACAGGTAGCCCCCTCGGGAAACGAGGGGGCTACCTGGCCGGAGAAAAAGATCAGCGAACGGCATCGAGCATGTGGTAGAGCAGCATCAGCTGAGTGATCGCCAGTGGCTCGCTGCGCCTGCCCTCGCCGATCTGCCCCAGCGCGGAGGGCAACTCCGTCTCCGCGCCGAGCTCCGCCCAGATCGCCTTCTCCAACACCCGGCTCTCCTCACGCGGCACATAGCCGTGCACGTGTAACGCGTCCACCGGTCGGTTGTCCTCGTCGCGAACCAGCTTGAGGTGCATGGCACGACGGTCGGATTCCCGGAACACCCCGGAGAGGTCTGGGTGACGGATCGTCGAGCGCAGCGTCAGCTCGGCCGACAAGGGGGTGTCGGGGGGGTCTTGACGCCCCTCGATGGGACCGAAGCGGACCACGATGTCGGCCGACAACCGTTGCGGACGAATGAACGCCTCGGACTCGGGCTCCCGCTTGTCGAGTTCGGCCAGCACCTGCTCCGGAGCATAGCCACGCTTGGCGACGTCCCGTTTCACCTTCCACTCGCGGCGGATCTCCTCAGGGGGGTCGAGATACACGGTGATGTCGAAGCATGCCCGGGACAGCTTGGTGTACAGCGGAAGCAGTCCCTCCACGATGACGAACTCGGTGGGCTCAACCAGTTCGGGCCGGGCGAGCAGACCGGTGTCATGGTCGTAGACCGGCTTGAGCACCGGCTGACCGATGGCGAGTAGCTGCAGATGCTGCTCCATGATCTGCACGTAATTGCAATCAGGATGCAACGCCGTGAACGGCAGTCCCTTTCGCTCCTGTCGGTCGTAACGGTGGTAATCGTCCACACACAGTGACGTGATGCGGTCGGCTCCTAACGCGTCGACCAGCCCTTTGGTCAGGGTGGTCTTTCCCGCCGCACTGTCGCCGGCGATCGCCAGCATCACCGGTCGCGAAGCACTGGAACCGGCGCGCTCCATCCGCAGCAACTTGGCGGGCATGACACACCCCTTCCTCCTGAGCAGACCACGATCCGCTGTAGCCGGGTCCCCGCTTCGCCTGCTCCGCAGATACTCGACAATATGCGCGGGCATGCTGTACTACGTCCCCTCCTGGAGGGAGCGGAGAGGGGATCCCTATCTTCGCCGACTCTCGCCATTTGGATCTGGACGATTACACTCAGCAAGTGACTCCTCTGCGCATCGTCCTAGTGGATGACCATGAAATGGTGCGTGCAGGACTTAAGGCGATGTTGGCCGGCTACTCCCGGCAGGTACGGGTAGTGGGCGAAGCAGGCGATGCGGAGACGGCACGGCGGGTGGTGGCCGGGCTGGACCCCGATGTGGTCCTCGCCGACGTGCGACTGGGCCGGGAGAGCGGCCTGGATCTCTGCCGTGACCTCATCGCGGAATGCCCCGAGCGCAAAGTCGTACTGCTTACCGTGCACGACGACGAGCAGTACCTGTTTCAGGCGATGCAAGCAGGCGCGGCCGGCTACCTGCTCAAACGGATCGACGGACCGGAGCTGATCGCCCACTTGCACCGGGTACGCGCCGGTGGGGTGGTGCTCGACGCCGCGCTCGGCGCCCGCGCGGAGGTTTCCGCCGCCCGGCTGCAGGCAGGGCAATTCTGGCCCGGTGCGCACCTCGGCCTCACTCAGCGGGAAAGCGAGGTCCTTGGATTGATGGTGAACGGTTCATCCAACCGGGCCATCGCCACTGAACTCGTGGTCGGCGAGGAAACGGTCAAAAGCCATATCCGCGGCATCTACCGCAAGTTGGACGTGACCGATCGGGCCTCGGCAGTAGCCACCGCTCTACGCGAAGGCCTCTACCGCTGAGTGGCCACTCACAGGGTGGCTGCCTCCCGGCCCGCAACGGCTGCGGAGTTGCCTGCGACCCGGTCGGCCAGCGCCTGCTGGCCCTCGGCGATCCGAGTAGCGGGATCCACGCTCCACGCCGCCAGCGCGGGATCCACCAGCGCGCGCCCGAAGGAGAACGTCAACGGCCAGGGCGTCTCGAATCGCTGCATCGCCGCGAGGTTCGCCGTGGCCACCGCCGGTGACTGACCGCCGGACAGGAACGCGACTCCGGCCAGCGAATCGGGCAGCACTGCCTGCAGCACCGCAACGGTCTGTTCCGCGACCTCATCGGGACCGGCCTGCTCGCCCGATGCCTTGCCGGGCACGACCATGTTCGGCTTGAGCACAGTGCCGGCAAGATCCACTCCTGCCTCGTCCAGCTCGACGAACACCTGCTCCAGGATCGCGGTGGTGACCTCGGCGCAGCGGGCCAGGGAATGCTCGCCGTCCATCAGTACTTCGGGCTCGACGATGGGCACGATGCCCGCCTCCTGACAGAGCGCGGCGTAGCGGGCCAAGGCGTGCGCGTTGGCGCGCAGCGCCCGCCGCGTCGGCAGGTCATCGGCAATGTTGATCACAGCGCGCCACTTGGCGAAGCGCGCTCCGCCCGGCCCGTAGGCGGCCAGTCGCTCCCGCAGGCCGTCGAGTCCCTCGGTCACTGTCTCGCCGGACGATCCGGCGAGTGGTTTCGCCCCGGTGTCGACCTTGATCCCGGGCAGGACACCCAGCTCGAGAAGTGCATCGGGGAACGGCCGTCCGTCATCGAGCCGCTGGTGGAAAGTCTCGTCGGAGAGGATCACTCCGCTGATCCCGCTCTGCAGATCCGGGGTGGTCATGAGCATCGCGCGATACGCCTGCCGGTTCTCGGCGGTGGCGGGGACCCCGGCGTTCTCCAGCCGCTTGGACATGGTGCCGATGCTCTCGTCAGCGGCGAGGATGCCACGTGGCCGGCTCACCATGGTCTGGGCGATCTCGTGCAGGCCCTCGCTCATTAGCCCCTCCGTCCGTTGCGGCGGGTCGGTCCGCGCCGCCGACGGCGACGCTAGCCCGGACCGGCGCCCAGCCCCTCCCCCGGTAGGTGGAAGCAGTGGGGGGTCAGTCCTCCGCGCGCCAGCCGGCCGCCCGCAGGTGCTGGACGAACAGCCAGGTGGCAGCACCGGAGTAGATTCCGGCGACCGCATGCCACGGTCGTCGCATGGGAGTGCCGGGGGTAGCCACCTCGACCAACCGTCCATCAGCGAGCAGGTCGGTGACCGCGTCCCGGGACACCAGGGCGGCACCCAGTTCGGCCACCGCCCCGGCCACCACCGCCCCATTGGAGCCCAGTACCAGCTGCGGCGGCGTGACGTCCTGGGACTTCAGGTACGTCTCGACCGTGGCCCGAGTACCCGAACCCTGTTCACGCAGCAACCATGGGGTGAGCGCCCAGTCGAACGCCGCGGCGACCGCGGGCGCGGCCACCACCACGAGTTCGTTGGGTTTGATGGCCACTACCCGCAGCTCGACGCCTGACGGGGGCCGCCCGGCGATGACGAGATCAGCCTCATGAGCGGTGATCTGATCCCAGACCTGGTCGCTAGGCGCCACCTCCAGTACCAGCGCGACCCCCGGATACTGACGGCGGAATCCGGCCAGCAGCGCGGGCAGCAGGTGCTCACCCGCAGTGGTGACCGCGGCGAGCCGCAGTCTGCCCCGTTCCGGGTCGAGCTCCTGAGCGGCGGCCGCCGCACCCTCGTCGAGCAGACCCAGCACCCGACGGGCGTAACGGGCGTATACGGCACCCGACGGGGTCAGCCGCAGGCCTCTCCCGGCCGGCTCCACCAGGGGAACTCCGAGCTCGCGGGCCAGCGCCGCGATCGAAGCCGACACGGCGGACTCAGTGACCGTCAGCTTGCTGGCCGCGCCGCGAACCGAGCCGGTGGCGGCGAGTGCAACCAGCGTGCGCAAGCGGGACTCAGTCATCATCACCCCTGAGCGAGAGGTTCCCCTGATTCAACGGTTGCCTGAGCGAAAGGTTCACAGTTCCATGGGAAGACTTGATGGACAGGACCATAGTTTCGCGCCACGCTCAGTACTGACGAAAGGAGATGGGCGTGACTGAACTCGACATTCCCGCATCGGAGAAGAAGCCGGATCGCTGGTCGGCAGGGGTGATCCCGTATGCCGAGATGGGCTACTGGGAGCCGGACTACGAACCGAAGGACACTGACGTCCTGGCCGCTTTCCGGATCACCCCGCAGCCCGGGGTGCCACCGGAGGAGGCCGGCGCTGCGGTGGCTGGCGAGTCCTCGACCGCGACCTGGACGGTGGTGTGGACCGACCGCCTCACCGACTACAAGACCTACCAGGCCAAGTGCTACCGGGTGGACGCTGTGCCGAACAGCGACAACCAGTACATCGCCTACATCGCCTACGACATCGACCTCTTCGAGGAAGGGTCGATCGCCAACCTCACCTCGTCGATCATCGGTAACGTCTTCGGGTTCAAGGCGCTCAAGGCGCTGCGTCTGGAGGACATGCGGATCCCGCTGCACTACGTCAAGACCTTCCAGGGTCCCGCGCATGGGATCATCATGGAGCGCGAGTACCTGGACAAGTTCGGTCGGCCGCTGCTCGGCGCCACGACCAAGCCCAAGCTGGGTCTCTCCGCCCGCAACTACGGCCGGGTCGTCTACGAGGCGCTGCGCGGTGGGCTGGACTTCACCAAGGACGACGAGAACATCAACTCCCAGCCCTTCATGCGCTGGCGGGACCGGTACCTGTACTCCATGGAGGGCGTGAACCGCGCCTCGGCGGCCACCGGGGAAGTCAAGGGGCACTACCTCAACGTCACCGCGGCGACGATGGAGGACATGTACGAGCGTGCCGCGTTCGCCAAGGAGGTCGGCAGCGTCATCATCATGATCGACCTCACCATCGGCTTCACCGCGATCCAGTCGATGGCGAAGTGGGCCCGGGCCAATGGGTGCATCCTGCACCTGCACCGGGCCGGGTACGCCACCTATGCCCGGCAGAAGAACCACGGGGTGAACTTCCGGGTGATCGCCAAGTGGATGCGGCTGGCCGGGGTGGACCACATTCACGCCGGCACGGTGGTCGGCAAGCTGGAAGGCGATCCGAACGCGATCGCGGGCTACTACGACACGCTGCGGCTGGGCAAGCTCACCGCAGACCCCGTCAGAGGTCTCTACTTCGACCAGGACTGGGGCTCGATGCCCGGTGTCATGCCGGTGGCCTCGGGCGGGATCCACGCCGGGCAGATGGGCGATCTACTGCACTACCTCGGCGAGGACGTGGTACTACAGTTCGGTGGTGGCACGATCGGCCACCCGATGGGCATCGCGGCAGGCGCCACCGCCAACCGGGTCGCGCTGGAATCGATAATCAAGGCTCGCAACGAGGGCCGGGACTACCGCAAGGAGGCCCAGGACATCCTGAAGGCAGCCTCCAAGCAGAGCCGAGAGCTAGACGTCGCGCTGGCCACCTGGGGTGACATCAGCTTCAACTATGAGTCGACCGACGTGCCTGACGTGGTCGCGACTCCGACGTCCATCTGACTTCGTGCCGACTGGAGCCGACTATGCGCATCACCCAGGGAACCTTCTCCTTCCTGCCTGACCTGACCGACGCAGAGATCACCGCACAGATCCAGTACGCGCTGGACAACGGCTGGCCGTGTTCGGTGGAGTTCACCGACGACCCCCATCCCCGCAACACCTACTGGGAGATGTGGGGGCTGCCGATGTTCGACCTGGCCGACGCGGCCGGAGTGCTCGCCGAGGTGAACGCCTGCCGGAAGGCCAAGCCCGAGTATTACATCAAGATCAACGCCTACAACGCGAACTATGGTAAGCAGACCATCGCGCTGTCCTACATCGTGCAGCGGCCTTCTGATGAACCAGGCTTCCGGCTGGAGCGTCAGGAGGCGCACGACCGCACCATCCGCTACACGCTGCATCCCTACGCCGCGGACGCACCGCACGGCCGTCGTTACAACGGGCACCAATGATCGGGAATCACCCACCATCCGACTCCGCGGCACCCGCTCGCGTCGGATTCGGCATGTCCCCGCCCGGCCGCGATCCAGCCGGGCGGGGCACGCCACCCGACCCCGAAGACGCCGCCACCGAGCCGAAGATACTCCCGCCGGACGCCCGCGTCGATCTTGCGAAGGAACGCGCGGCCACAGGTATCGACGAGGTCTTCAAGGCCCTGGACACCGACCTGGTGGGTCTCGCGCCGATCAAAACCAGGATCCGTGAGATCGCAGCGCTGCTGCTGGTCGATCGCGCTCGGAGCAGATTCGGCCTCTCCACTTCCCGACCGAATCTGCACATGAGCTATACCGGCAGCCCGGGCACCGGCAAGACCACCGTGGCCCTGCGGATGGCCGAGGTGCTGCACCGGCTGGGCTACCTGCGCCGGGGACACCTCGTCGCGGTGACCCGGGACGACCTGGTCGGCCAGTACGTCGGGCACACCGCACCCAAGACCCAGGAGGTACTCAAGCGCGCGATGGGCGGTGTGCTGTTCATCGACGAGGCCTACTATCTGTACCGGTCGGACAACGAACGGGATTACGGGCAAGAGGCCATCGAGATCCTGCTGCAGGTGATGGAGAACCACCGCGAAGATCTGGTGGTGATTCTCGCCGGCTACAAGGATCGGATGGACTGGTTCTTCCAATCCAATCCTGGGATGGGCTCCCGGATCGCGCACCACATCGACTTTCCGGACTACACCCAGGAAGAACTGGAGGCCATCGGGGAACTCATGATCAAAAGAGAGGGCTACACCTTTACCTCAGAGGCCCAAGAGACCTTCAAGGAATACCTGGAGCGCCGCCGTACCCAGCCACGGTTCGCCAATGCTCGCAGCGTCCGTAATGCGATCGAGCGGGCTCGCCTGCGCCACGCGAACCGGATGATGGCGGCCACCGAAGCCGTCGGCAAGGAAGAACTCACCACGCTGATGCCCGAGGACTTCGCCGGCAGCCGAGTCTTCACCAACGGCGACGAAACCTGATTGCCACCGTTTCCCCGCTGTAGACCACACCTTCGTCAGCCGGTGTGGTCTACAGCGGCTGACAGCCCAGGATTGCTACTGCTCGGGGGGCCGCTGCCTGAGCTCGTCGAGCTGGCGACGGACCTCTTCAAGGTCCCAGCGCAGGTGCCCGGAGGGGAGCACCACGGTCGGCCGCAGCAGGCCGCGCTCGACGTAGCGGGTCAAGGTCCGGCCCGATATTCCGAACTCCTTGGCGGCCTGGGTGGTGGTGAGCAGCTCCGGCACAACGTCCACTGTAAATGTCGGGATGGCGCGCTCGACACCAGCTGTCGCAACTGACGCGAAACTGCTCATCTGGTGGGATTATCACCGCCGGCAGCCGGATTACATGCGGCCGGAAGTACGCATCTAGCGCCGGGCGAGGGCGGGCTGGTCTCGAGGGCGGGCTGGTCTAAGTGGGCGACGCGGGTGGGGCGGCGGTGCAGGACCACCTCGCGAAACTGGTGCAGCACCGCGGCTGTCGGGGCATGCAGCCATCCCCCGCGCAGGGGCAGGCGGATCACCGGACGGTCGGATTCCAGGACAGCCACGAACACCGGCTCGACATCGAGGTCGGCGAACGGGATGGCGAAGATCTCGGTGGGGTGAGCTTTCCCGGAGGCCTCGCGGAGGCGCAGCGGTTGGTCGTAATCTCCGACCCAGACCACTACCGGTGTAATAACGAACCCCGCGCGGGTGACGTAGTCGTCGAGGAAACCGAGCACCGAGTTCCTCAGCAGCGGGATCCCCAGTTCCTTGGTGAGCTCGCGCCGTGCCGTGTCCGCGGCCGATTTCCCAGGATCGATACGGCCGCCCGGTAACGCGTACTGACCTGGATGCGCGTGTAGCGGGTCGACGCGCCTGGTGAGCAGCACGGCCGGGCCGGTGTCTCCGGTGATGATGGCGATGACCACCACGGCAGGCCACGCCCTTCGAGAAGATCGGGTAACAAACCGGCGACCACGCCAGCTTCCGCGTCGGCGAAACCGCCGCAGGGTCCGGCTGATCTCCCTGCGCAGGCTCACCCATCGCCTCCCCGGCCAGCGAACAGGTCGTTGATCACAAAATATATTCTGCACCCGGACGCGCCGAGTCCAGTGACTGGACCCCAGCGTTGCGTCACCTGAGGTAGAGGGCCATCATGAGCGCGATCGTTGGAGACGGGCGAGGAGGTCATACTCGTGGCCATGGCACAGGTCATGTCTGGGATGCCGGACGTGTGGCAGAGGGTTCTCGCCGAGCACATCCCCGACCAGGGCGGGCGCTGCCATGCCTGCCGCGACGGGGGCGCCTCAGCCTCGTGGCCATGCCTGACCCGCCAGATCGCCGAACAGGCGAAACGAATACATGATGATCCACAACCGGAGTTTCCTCCGCTGCGCCCCGTAGGCTGGCCCACCGAGCCCTCCCCACTACAGGCCGTCGAGTGGTCCCCCGATCCTTCCCCGGTTCTCCCGGTGGAGTGGTCTCCCGAGCCGTCACCACTACAGGCCGTTGAGTGGTCTCCCGAGCCATCGCCGCTCAAGGCCGTCGAGTGGTCCCCTGAACCGTCCCCCATTCGCTCCACGGGGCGGCACGCCGCGCGGTGATCTGCGACCTCAGGCACTCGCAAGCTGAGCGCTGATGGGGCAGGCTGGAAAGCATACCGGCCGGTAGCCGACGGGCCGGGCCTGCCCTCCTGGAGGATCCCGTGACCGCTGCCGGTCCGCGCACCGCCATTGTCACCGGTGCCGCTCGTGGCATCGGCGCAGCTACGGCCAGTCGGCTCGGCCACGATGGCTTCGCCGTGGCCGTGCTCGACCTGGACGAACTCGCCTGCAAGCAGACCGTCGCGCAGATCGAGGCCGCAGGCAGCCGATCGCTGGCTGTTGGAGTTGACGTCAGCGATGCCGAGCAGGTCAAGGCAGCGGTAGCCCGGGTCGTGACCGAACTCGGTGCCCCGACCGTGCTGGTGAACAACGCCGGCATCACACGTGACAACCTGCTGTTCCGGATGACCGAGCAGGACTGGGACTCCGTGCTGGCGGTGCACCTGCGTGGGTCGTTTCTGATGAGCCGCGAGGTACAGAGCCATATGACGGCGGCTGGCTGGGGCCGGATCGTCAATTTGTCCAGCACCGGGGCACTTGGCACTCGCGGCCAAGCCAACTACGCGACGGCCAAGGCGGGGTTGCAGGGCTTTACCAAAACCCTCGCCATCGAACTGGGCAAATTCGGTGTGACGGTCAATGCGGTCGCCCCCGGCTTCATCGTCACCGACATGACCCGGGCCACCGCGGAACGGGTCGGCATGAGTTTCGAGGACTTCCAGCAGGCCGCCGTGGAACAGATCCCGGTCGGCCGGGTCGGGCAACCCGAGGACATCGCCGCAACGGTGTCTTTCCTCGCCAGCGAGGAAGCCGGTTTCGTGTCCGGCCAGGTCATCTACGTCGCAGGCGGCCCGAAGGCCTGAGCCTGTCTGCCTCTGCGGCATCTAGGTGCATATTCAGCGTCCACCGGATGCGGTGCTCAACATCGCCTGGAGCGACGGGCTCGTTGCGTGCTGATACGACGCACGCACGCGAGGAGGGTGCAATGGATCCGGGGTCGGTGGTGTTCAGCCGATATCTGCTGCTGGAACAGATCGGCGCCGGGGGTACGGGCGTGGTGTGGAAAGCCACCGACCAGCTATTGCACCAGCCCGTAGCACTCAAACGGGTTCCCTTCGCGGGCCTGGACGACAAGCAGATCCAACTCACTCGCGAGCGCGGGCTGCGCGAGGCTCGCCTGGCCGCCCAGCTGCGCGGGCACCCGCACGTCGTCACTGTCTACGACGTCCTGGCCGACGACAGCAACATCTGGCTCGTCATGGAATATCTTCCGGCCCGCAGCCTCAGCGAGCTGGCACGCACCCAGGGCCGACTCCTCCCCGCCGACGCCGAGACGACCCGGGACCTGCTCACCCGACTCGTCTCTCAGCTCGACGGCGCCACCGACCACGCCTCAGCACGCACAGCAAGACACTGGTCGCGGTGGTGGCGCAAACCCACTCGTCGTGTCATGGTCATCGCAGCCGTTCTGATCACCGCCGTCACGGCAATCACCGGGATAATCGAGCTACGCACCTCGCGGACCCCGCCTCTCGGCCTACCCACATCTCCTGTGCCCGGCGATCCCCGCGCCGACCCCCGCAATGCTGACCCGTGCAGCCTGATCAACCTCGACTCGCTGCGTCGATTCGGTGAGCCACGGCCGGTAGTGCCCCCTTTGCTCCAGAGCTGCCAGGTCGACATCAACCCGGCCACCAGTGATGATAGCGTCGAGCTACAGATAGTCCTGCAGAACCCCACGCCGGTAAGCAAGCTCGATGGAATACCCGATCTGAATAGCGACCCGCCCATCGTCCGGTCAAGCTCTGTGCAGTACTGGGGTGCGAAACGCGCGTGCCGAAGCTACCTCGTGCCCGCGCTGGGCCAGCCCGTGATAGCCATCTACGTTCTCACCTACGGTGACAATCTGGTCGACCTGTGCGCAATGGTCGAAGCTGCCACTACCACCGCCATCGAGGCGCTGAAGCGGAACGGGGGCATTGCATACTCCTCCGACCGTACCTCCGTCTACTCCCACGCCTCCAGCGACGCTTGCGCCATCCTGAACAGGACCGCCCTCGAAATGGTCCCCGCACTCAACCTGGACAACCAGTTGCCTGGTTTCGCCGACTGAAGTTGCGTCTGGGGCACAGCCAGTGATACCGACACCCAAGTCACGCTCGAACTCCGGCTGGAAGATCCGGAAAATCTTCAATACTACATACATGATTTCGTGCGCATCCGCATCGACGAAAAAACGGCGTTCACGGACCGTGGCGACCGGCGAACCTGCAAAGCCAAAGTCATACACCGATCCGTCGGCACCGCGCTCGAGACGTTTGAAGTACATGTCCGATCCCCGCTGTCCACCGAAGAAAAGTGCACCCAGGCCGTCGCGCTCGCCACCGCCGTCGAAGAACAACTGCCCGACGACTGACTTCCCGCCGCATCGGCACACCGGGAGGGGTCCCGGAACGGGTTCGGTAAGAACAAGGTTATGCCTGCCGGAACGCTGATCGCGGATCGCTACCGATTACTCGGTGAGCTCCCGGCGGTGCCGCCGCGTGTGTTGTGGCAGGCTCGGGACGAGTGGACTGGTCAGCTGGTTTGCGCCACCCAGGTGTCGATGGCGGGCTTGAGCGAACAGGAGATTCTGCTTGCTCGATACAGCCTTTCCCGTGAGGTGCGGGGCGCGGAAGGTTTCCAGCACCGGCATGTGATACCGCCGAGGGACGCCGTGCTCGACGCCGATGACCTGTGGGTGATTTCGGAATCGATGCCGGAGACCACGCTGGCCGAAGTGCTCGTCCAGCACGGAATGGCGGAGCCGGAGCAGGCAGCGCGATGGGGCCGCGATATCGCCGATGCGCTGGCCGCGGCACACGGTGCCGGCGTGCTGCACCGGGACCTGCACGCGGCGGTGGTGGGCGTAGCCGACGACGGGGCAACGGTGGTCGGTGGGTTCGCGGCCACCGCGCTCACCTCGGTCGGGTTGGGCGCGGGCGTGCCCCTGCACGTCGCCCCTGAACTGGCCCAAGGCGAACCGGCTTCACCGGCCACGGATGTCTTCGCGCTGGCAGCCATGCTCTACACCGCCATGGAGGGTCGTGAGCCGTACCCGGCGACCCACAACCGGACCCAGCTGCTGCGAGCCGCCTCGATCGGTGTCATCACCGCGCCGCAGCGAGCCGGTCCGCTCAGTGGCCTCTTGGTGCAGATGCTGGACCCGGAGCCCAGCCGGCGACCGTCCGCTGCCGCAGTGCGTGATCTGCTGGCCCAGATCGCGTGCCCGCCATCCGGCGTTCCGCGTCGGCGGAGGCGGGTGCTGATCGCCGTCGTGCTGGGCGTGCTCGTGCTGCTCGGCGGGCTGATCGCAGCGTTGGTGACCCTGGGCTACGTGATGCAGCCCGACCCCTCATGGGGAGCAGCCCGAACGTCCGCCAGAATCGAATTCGAAGGGACTTGGAGATGAACCAATCGCAGCGGATGTCCGCCGGTGGCGTCCACCTACTTCCGCCCGGTACGGGTAGTCTTGCCCGCGGTTTGCCTCCCGCACCGCGCGGGACCTTGTTCGCGCTCGGCGAGCGCGGCGGCATCAGCGTATCCCCCACCGCCCGCCTCACGGTGGTCTTCGGTCGCAACGAGCCCGAGGTGCACGTGTGCGTGGGCGAGCACGATCGGCGGGTCAGCCGTAAGCAGGGAATGTTGAGCAACGATGGAAATCGGTGGATGATCTACAACCTCGGCAATGTGCCGATCCGATTTCCTGGTTCACAGCTGCTGCTCAAGGGCCAGGAGGAGCCGCTGCCGATCGCCTACACGCCCCTGTTCATCCGCACTGAACCCGGCCGGGAACATCTGCTGGAAGTTCGGATCGCCGGAGTCCCGTCGACACCGTCGAAAGCCTGTCACGAACAGGTCACCGAGAACCCGAGGACCTGGAAGCTCACCGACCGGGAACGGCTGGTCCTGGTGGTATTGGGGCAGCGTTACCTCCGTCACGAAGCTCATCCCCAGCCGTTGTCGTGGAACCAGGTCGCCGAGCAGCTCACTGAGGTACAGCCTCAAGAGGGCTGGACCGCCAAACGCGCCGAGCACGTTGTCAGCACCATCCGCAGCCAGCTGGCCCAACAACACATACCCGGTTTGACCCGGCTCGAAGTGGGGGAACCGATCGGGAACACACTCAACCACAACCTGCTGCTGGAACTGCTACTCTCGACCACTCTCGTTCCACCGGACTTGCGCCTGCTCGACTAGATGCCGACCTGATAGGTTACAGAGAGGCACGCCTTCCCCCCTTGCGCTCCTCAGCTCCGAGCGGTTTACTCTCCCGGATTACTTAATGATCGACTCAAGGAGTTCAGGGATGACCTACAATCCTCCACCTGGCTGGTCCGGTCCGCAGCAGTACCCACAAGGCCAGCAACCCCCACCAGGGATGGGCGGGCCACCACCAGGGGCCGGCGGACCGCCTCCCGGAGGTCAACCACCGAAAATGGGTTTCTTCGGAGCACTCTTCGACTTTGGGTTCAATCACTTCGTTACCCCATCGATCGTCAAAGTAATCTATGTACTCGGTCTCATCGGCATCACTCTAGGTTACGTCTTCTGGGTCATCGCCGGATTCACGGACAGCAATATCGCGGGCGTTCTCACGCTCCTGCTCGGACCGGTCGTTGCGATCCTCTACCTCGCCTTCTTCCGGATGACCCTCGAATTCATCGTCGCGGTGATACGCATGTCCGAGGATATTCACCACCGTGGATTCCCCGGGGGTCGATGATCCGTGGAGCCGGGGGCCCTCGTGCTCGGCCGGTACCACCTGCACGAGCAGGTCGGTGCCGGCGGATCGGGCGTGGTGTGGCGGGCCACCGACCAAGTCCTGCACCAGCTGGTCGCGCTCAAACGGGTCTCTTTCGCCGGACTGGACGAGGAGCAGGCCCAGCGCACCCGGGATCGCGTACTGCGCGAGGCCCGGCTGGCCGCCCAGCTCAACGCCCATCCCCGGGTCATCACCGTCTACGACGTCCGGGTGGATGAGGGCGACATCTGGCTGGTCATGGAGTACCTCCCCTCCCGCAGCCTGGGGGAGCTCCTGCGCACCCAAGGCCGTCTCGATCCCACCGCCGCCGCCCGCATCGGCGCGCAGATCGCCGACGCGCTCGTCGCCGCGCATGCCCGCGGGATCGAGCACCGCGACGTCAAGCCCGGCAACGTTCTCATCGGCGTCGACGGCACTGTCAAACTCGCCGACTTCGGTATCTCCCACCTCACCGGGGATCCCCACCTCACCCATACCGGAATCACCGGGACCCCTGCCTACCTCGCCCCCGAAGTCGTCGGTCGCGGTGAATCCTCCCCCGCCTCCGACATCTTTTCCCTCGGCTCCACCCTGTATACCGCCGTCGAAGGCCAACCCCCGTTCGGTCTCGACGACAACACCTTCCGCCTGCTCAACGTCATCCGGAACGGAATCATCCGACCTCCCGTCCATGCCGGACCACTCGAACCTGTCCTCCTCCGCCTGCTTCAGGTCGACCCCAATGTTCGACCCGATGCCGTCACCACCCGTGACATCCTCAGCCGGCTCACCACCCGGGTGACCGATACTCCTGAACACCTGCGCCCCCGAGCCAGGCCACCAGCACAGCCGAAAACCCGATGGTGGCTACCCTCCCGACACACTGCCCTCGCCGCCGGTGCCCTGATCGCTGTCGCCGCCACCACAGGGACGATCGGGCTGATCGCGGTGAGCGGCAACCCCGGCCAAGGCGAAACGCTTCCCACCGAAATTCCACCACCCGCCCCCACCGCTACGGCAGCACCACCCATCCCCACCGCTCCCACCATCCAGGCGCTGCGCGATGCCAATCCCTGCCCCCTCATCGACCTTGCTGCACTAAAACGATTCGGCACACCAAAACAAGTACCAGGCCCCTATCTGAATACCTGCCAGGTCGACATCGACATCAACAGTGGCGACGTCCAGCTACGAGTATATTTTGACGAACCTACGGCGGTGTCCGACCTCGACGTGACACCCGAACGGATCGGCGATGTGACCATAGCCCGCTTGGGCCTCAATACATCAGGTGTGTGCCAAAACCAGCTGGTACTGACCGAGAACCTGCCTTCGATCTTCATCGAAGCTCACACCTACGACGACTATCCCGGTGACCTGTGCAGGATCGCCGATGTCGGCACAACTGCCGCCGTTAAGGCACTCGAACGGGATAACGGTATCACCTATACCGAGAACCGCACCGCAGAGTACTCGCACGCGGGCGCCGATGCTTGTACCGTCCTGGATGGCACTACCCTCAGCAGGGTCCCCGGACTCGATCTGAACGACCCACGCCCCGGTTACGCCAATTGGTCCTGCAGATGGAAAGAGAAACCTGAAGGTAATTCAGTCGAGCTCCAGCTCCGGGTGGAGGATTCGGGCACCATCGGTTTCTACGAAGATAACCAAAAAATCACTCCGGGGATGAATGCGTTCATCGAGGACAACGAACCACAGACCTGCGGCGTCGTTCTCGTGCATCGAACCACCTACACCAACGTCGAGAAGTTCGAGATAATCGAAGTAGAGGTCAAAGGTCCTCTGCTGCCCGAAGAGCAACGTTGCGCGCTGGCCGCCGAGCTCGTCGCTGCCGCCGAGGAAAAAATCCCGGACTAGGAATCACCCGCCCCCACCCACGCCGGCCCTTGTTCGAACTGCCGTTGTCAACTACCCTCGCTGCGCCGGGCTTTGCGCTTGATCGACCAGGTACCGGCTGGGGGCAGTTTCGTCGGACACGGTCACGCTGACCTGCCCGAACGAGTCGCGAGGGGACCTGATGAACGCGGAGACCGCCGTCTTCGACCGGTACCAGCTGCACGAGCAGATCGGCGCGGGTGGGATGGGGGTGGTCTGGAAGGCCACCGACCAGCTGCTGCGCCAGACCGTCGCACTCAAACATGTCGCCTTCCACACCCAGGACACCCAACAGGCCCAGCTCACCCGGGACCGCACCCTGCGCGAAGCCCGTCTCGCCGCTCAGCTCCGCGGCCACCCCCACGTCGTATCGGTCTATGACGCCCTGGTCGACGACGGCGACATCTGGCTGGTCATGGAATACCTGCCCGCCCGCAGCCTGAGCGAACTCCTGCGCAATCACGGCAAGCTCGACCCGCTCCACGTCACCCGCATCGGCACCTATATCGCCGACGCCCTGGCCGCCGGACACGCCCTCGGGATCGAGCACCGCGACGTCAAACCGGGAAATGTCCTCATCACCGCCGAGGGCCTGGTCAAACTCACTGATTACGGCATCTCCCATCTCGCCGGAGACGTCCAGCTCACCTCCACCGGAATCAGCGGCACCCCCGCCTATCTCGCCCCCGAAGTCGCTTCCAACGGCGAGTCCAGCCCCGCATCGGATGTGTTCTCGTTGGGCTCCACGCTCTATACCGCCGTCGAAGGCCAGCCCCCCTTCGGTTTCGACGACAACACCCTGCGGCTGCTGAGCGCCGTCCGCAACGGCATCATCCGCCCTCCCACCGCTGCCGGCGCACTGGAACCGCTCTTGCTGCGGCTCCTGCAACGGGACCCCTCGGTTCGGCCCGACGCCTCCACGGTCAGGCACCTCCTCGCCCGCCTCGCCGGCAACCTGACCGACCCCACCGACCAGTTGCGCCCCTCCCCCAGGCCGGCATCCCGGTCACTGACACCCCGGTCACTGACACCCCGGTCACTGACACCCCAGTCACCGACACCTCGGTCACTGACAGCGGCACCGCAGCCATGGCGGCGCCGACGAACCGCCGTCGCCGCCGCAGCCATAGCCGCCCTGGTGACCGCTGGGGCGATCGGAGTGAACACGTTCACCGCACCTTCCGACGAAACGCAACCGCTCCCGGCCGCGGGTCCGCTTTCCCCCACCCCGGCTCCCACAACCACCAAGCCCCCCATTCCCGCCCCTGCGAAACCCGCACCGGCCGATCCCGTCACCGACGACTCCCCCGCCGCCGATCCCGCCCCGCTGAAGGTTCCCACAACCGACCCCTGCGCCCTGATAGACATGGGAGCGCTGAACCCCTTCAATCAAGGAAACATCGCGACGCCACCCATGAAATGTCCCACTGCACGATGACCCGGATAAGCCCGATAAACGCCTTGACGGTCAAGACCGCTTGGGACAATTAAAGATTCGGCTCCGCGAAATTTTCCTCGGATTGAGATAACCGGCCTGTTTGCGCTCCAACAGGCCCTCGCACCGCCGACCAAGGGCGGCAGCCCCAATTCGCGTTCGATCTCCCATGTCGACTTCCAAGCCAAACGATATGACACCAGTGGCAGACTTGTGCTGATGTTGCGGTGTGGCCGCATGAGCTGCTACAACCTCCCGTATAATCACACACATGCCTAACAGTAGCGATACAATCAAGGAAGCCTGCGGAGTTTTCGGGATTCGGGCGCCGGAAAATCCAGTCTCCCACCTGATCTACCTCGGTCTCTACGCCCTGCAGCATCGTGGTCAGGAGTCCGCCGGCATGGCGGTCAGCGACGGGGATCGGATGTGGGTCGACAAGGGAATGGGGCTGGTCCCATCGGTGTTCAATGATTATAGCTTGGCTGCCCTGACCGGGTACCTCGGCATCGGGCATACCCGTTACTCGACCACCGGCTCGAGCAAATGGCACAACGCTCAGCCCATCTTCTGCGCCGTCGAGGACCATGTCTTTGCTCTCGCCCATAACGGCAACCTCGTGAATACTCTGCAGCTTGTAGCCGAGGCGGACCTGGACGCTGGTCACGCGGACAGTGACAGCGATGTGATAGCGCAGCTGGTTGCCGCGGAAATGAACCTCCACATCCACCTCGGCCACGATCACCTTGAAGGGGCACTTCTCCATGTCCTCCCCCGGCTGCGGGGAGCTTTTTCGCTGGTAATCATGGATAAGGACCGACTGATCGGCGTCCGGGACCCGAACGGATTTCGACCCCTGTTCCTCGGCCGGCTCTCGGACGGAGGATGGGTGCTTGCCTCCGAGACACCCGCGCTCGATGTAGTCAGCGCACAGACCGTTCGAGAGATCGAGCCTGGCGAAATGGTCGTCATCGATGCCACTGGTGTCCGGTCCCTGCATCCTTTCGCCGCCGAGGTCATCAACCCCACGTTGTGTCTACTTGAATTCGTCTACATCGCTCGCCCTGATGGTGTCTTGCGCCGCCAGGGTATCAACGGAGCCCGCGTCCGCATGGGGAAACAACTCGCGATCCAGTCCCCGGCCGAGGCGGACCTGGTCATACCCATCCCAGCCTCGGGAATCCCCGGCGCGCAAGGCTTCGCCCAGCAATCCGGCATTCCCTACGGGGACGGGCTCATCAAGAACGGATATATTGGGCGGACCTTCATCGCACCCACGCAGGAGCTGCGCGAGGCTGCCGTCAAAATCAAACTCAACCCTATTCGAGACAATGTCGACGGCAAGCGGCTCGTAGTGGTAGAGGATTCGATTATCCGTGCCACCACTCTCCGACAGACGATGGTCATGCTGCGCGAAGCCGGGGCAAAAGAGATCCACTTGCGAATCTGCTCGCCACCCTACAAGTGGCCTTGCTTCTACGGCCTCGACACCGGTGAACGCAGTAAGCTCATCGCCGCAAACCATGACATCGACTGGATCCGCGAGCATCTCGGCGCCGATTCTCTCGCCTACCTTGACCTTGACCACATGATCGGCGCGATAAGTCCTCAACCAGAAGGCTTCTGCACTGCGTGCTTCACCGGTGACTACCCCGTCCCCGTCGATGGCGATCCGTCCGAGGATGCGCTGACCAAGAGCCTCGCCACGCACCGGCCGCTGCAGCACCCGGTCACCCGCTGACATGTACGGGCAGAGGCATTTCACCCGCCGCGAAGAAGCTCCCGATTCGCCCCTGCCTGGGCTGCACCGCTAGGCTCGCCGAGCCCGCGATCCAGCTCTGCCGGCCGGACCGGAGGAGCGGCGTTAGGGTAACGGCGTCGGGAGAGCGTTGTCGGGGGGAACGTTAAGGAGTCGGCCAATGCCATACGAGGCCGTCAGCGCCTACACAGTGCTCGTCGGAGAGACCGGCAGCCCCACCACCGTCACCGTGCACGGCTCGGCTGATGAGGCATGGCAGGCGCTGGCCGAGGCGGTTCGCAGCCGCAGTAGCCGCTGGCTGCCGCGGGGCGCCGAGGCCGCCGCACTGGCCGACCGCTGGCGCAGAGAAGATCCGGAACGGCGGTTCTGGCAGGTCAGTGCCCACCGGCTGCAGGTGATGGTGCCGACAACCGGGACGATCCTCACCCGCCCAACCCCGCCGTCCGCCGAGCCGCCCCAGGCCGATTACTCCCACCGCCACTGGCGATCCCGCCGCCGCATGCCCTCACCACATTCAGCGGGCTGAGCAAGAAGATCTGCCCGGCGCCTCCCTCGCTGGGCAAGCTGAGGGTGTTCCCACCACGGAACGTGTCGGACATCGGCGGGGCGCAGGCAAGGCAGAACCGGGAAGTGCGGCCGCTGCACGGTCACAAACGTTAGCGACGTGACGGAGTTTCGCCCTACCATGGATGGTTGACAGTGCCCGCGCGAAGGCCCCTCGTTGCAGGCACTATGCATGTTGAGAACACCAACGTCGATGTTCTCAAGATCCCCACGAGGGGTTCGCTACGCGATGGTCCCGCCGGCCGCGCGGAGCCGCCCGTGCTGCACGCGACATTACGTCGCGGTAACTCTCTGGGGTAACGTGCAGGTAACCGCAGATGGGTGCATGTCGTCCCGATGCGTGTACCGAGTGCAATCGAGACGACGGGAGGTGTCCGTGGCTGCCAACCGCCATGCGTCCAAGGGTCTGTACGACCCCGCTTTCGAGCACGACGCCTGCGGGGTCGCCTTCGTGGCCGACCTAGCAGGACGACGCGATCACGGCATCGTTCAGAAGGCTCTCACTGCGCTTCGCAACCTCGAACACCGGGGTGCCCGAGGCGGAGAATCGGACACCGGAGACGGCGCGGGAATCCTGATCCAAGTGCCGGACGGTTTCTTCCGCGAAGTCGTCGTCTACGCGCTGCCCTATCCGGGTTCCTACGCGGTCGGCACCG
>JBOHHE010000190.1:0-2308 GCA_050700355.1 Pseudonocardiaceae bacterium | reverse complement strand
ATGAACTGCTCCCGCTGCACCGCCAGAAACGGTCGCTGCCACATCTCAGTAATCTTGCCGTCGCCGATGAGTGTGTCGACCAGGGCGGCCCATCGGTTGATCGTCATCGCTGATGCTTACCGCCCTGAGGCTCTCGCGGGTCCGGCGGCGGGTCTTTGGACGGCGTTCACCGTTACCCTGAATACGCCGTTGTTCTTTGTCGTCACGGGACTCGTGCTTCGGGTCCTCGCGCTTTGGGTCATCGTCACCCATTCCCCTCGACTCTACAGACCGCGTGGTCACTGGTCGAGACCGCAACCGAGCCGAGCACTGCGAGCACCCCTGCGCAGTTTCGGCGGGTGTCGCTGTCCTGGGCGGATTGAGCATGGTGGCGGGTGGTATTCGCCATCAGGTGATCAGCAGGCAGGAGTCCGATCCTGAAGGCAGTGACGCGTTGAGGGTGGGCGGTGCGCAGGGGGCAGCCGGGCGCTAATCGACGTCCGAGACGCCCTGGCCAAACCGCCCCGCGCAGACGAGCGCGCCACCCTGGTGCTGGCCAATCGTCCTTTCGGCCGCAAGTCGGGATTCACCACGCTCGACGAGTTCGGCAAAATCACCCGCGAAGACGTCAGCTACGACCGCACCGACTTCTGGGTGAGCACCAGCTCATGAGTAAGGGCTGCCGTCGGTCTTCGTGCGACTAGCGTGCCCCTCGCCACTGTCATTCGCGGCTCGCCAACCCAAGAAGCCCTGCTCGGCGACCACCCCGCCATCTAATGTGTGTACACTTATGCGCATGTCTCGACTGCAGGTGTACCTGCCCGATGAGCTGCACCGTCAGCTCAAAGAACATGGACTTGCACCCTCGGAGCTCCTGCAACGGGCAGTGCGCGAAGAGGTGCGCCGGCGAGAACTGGAAGCGGCCACCGACACCTACCTCGCCGAGTTGGTCGAAGAAGTGGGCGAGCCGAGTACCGCGGACGTCGAGTACGCGCAACGATTCGTCGGTGATCTCCTCCGGGTGACGGATCGTCAAGCCGGATGAGGATCGTCCTCGACTCCGGCGGCATGAGCTGGCTGGCGCAGCGATCACCGCGCACTGTCGCCGTCATCAGGGAGCTGCGGACGGCCGGGCTGTGGCCGGCGGTAGTGCCTGCGCCGGTGCTGGTGGAGTGCCTGACCGGACATGTCGGACGAGACACCCAGGCCAACCGGTTACTCAAAGCGTGTGACGTCCTCACCGAGATCCCGCAAGCACTGGCTCGGCGCTGCGCGCGGCTTCGGTGCGCGGCCCGGCGGGGCTCTGCGGTCGACGCCATCGTGATCGGAGTAGCGGAACCGGCTGGGGTCGTGTTCACCTCCGATCCCGATGACCTTGCCGCGCTGGCCCACACCGCAACCGGAGTGACCATTCGCGCCGTCTGACCGGGTAACCGCCGCAGCCGCGCATGATCAGGCATGTCCACGGCAGGGAGGACCATTCCTTACGAGTTCGCCGCCGTCGCAGAGGCACTTCAGCTCGCGAGGCCAAGCGAGAAGGACGCGTCACCGATTCGCGGTAGTCAGCTCTGATTGACCACGATCATCAGCGGCGCATCATGACCCGGTCGGCCGCAGATCGACACCACTGATCCTGAGGTAAACGCAGTCTTACAAGCCAGCTATGTGGGTTCGATTCCCGTTACCTCCACCATCGTATTTGACCTGCGGTTTTGTGGTGACAACTCTGTCATTGTGCGAACCGCAGACCATGATCAGGGCCGTCTCTGGTCATCCTGCTCAGCGTGAGCTGTGATCAAGGGTAGGTGGTTCCAGCGTCAAGCCCCATTAGACAGCGTTTTGACCGAGAGCGCACCACCCCCAGTCGCCGGGCAGGTGGTATCGACATGTGCGACGTGGACGCACTGTCATAGTCGATGGGAGTGTTTTTATGGGACGCCAGATGGTTTCAGTTAGGCAGGTGCTCAGAAGGTGGTTCATCGCTGGGAGTTGCCCAAGGGTCGGCGGGGGGCCTGGCCGCGTTTGGTAGAGGTAGGTTAGTGACGGTGTAGAGGTTGAGGATGTCGTCGCGGTCTATAAACATGATCTGGCTGCGGCGGGAGGCGTCGAGGGCATTGCCGAGCCAGTTGCGGGCTGCTTTCGTGATTTTGCCGCCCGCCACAATGAAAGCGTGGTCAACTAGTATCGCGTAATTGAAGTTCCTTTTTTATGAAGGTGGTCCGGCGTTTGCTGGTTGCCTTGCTGATGATGACTTCGGCGGGCTTGGTCCAGTTGAATGGCTGACAGTCTTTGTTGTAGTGGGTGATGAAGTTTGTGATTGCGGCCGTCA
>JBOHHE010000189.1:0-1650 GCA_050700355.1 Pseudonocardiaceae bacterium | reverse complement strand
TGACTCTGGAAGGGTGTTAGAGCTGAGTCGACAGAAATTCTAGATCGACGCTACCGTCTTTCGAACTCGAGGCAATAATAGCCACCCGCTGATTCACAATCAGCGGGCCGAATGGTCAATTGTCAATAGTTGCTGGCAGTAGTAATGTCCTTTTAATAGACTGCCTAGCATGATCGAACCTCTGAGTACCCTCATTTCGTTTCTCACTACCACACTCGGCTCGCTCAGCAAGTGGGGCACCAGCTTCTTTCAGAGCGAACGTAGGATTACTCTAGACCATGACATTGCTGTGTGGCCTGCTGCCGGTTTAATTGACACCATCCTACGCTTCTGTAGCCTGCCGTTCGAACTCCATCGGACTGAGGTACCCCAACGTGGAGTGCCGCCGCCGGGGATTGTAAAAACGCTCGATATAATCGAACACGTCGGCTTTTGCCTGGTCTCGGGTGTGGTACAGCGTACGCGCGGTGCGCTCGGTCTTCAGCGAGGAGAAGAAGCTTTCCATCGCGGCGTTGTCCCAGCAGTTGCCGGAGCGGCTCATGCTACAAGCAAGGCCCTGGTCCGCCAGGAGCCGTTGGAACGGCTCGCTGGTGTACTGGCTACCTCGATCCGAGTGATGCAACACGGCCTCGGGCTTGCCCCGCCGCCAGATTGCCATCACGAGCGCATCGGTGACGAGCTGCACGGTCATCGTGGGGCTCATCGACCATCCCACCACCCGTCGGGAGAAGAGATCGACGACGGCGGCGACGTAGAGCCACCCTTCGGCCGTCCAGAGATACGTGAAGTCGGCCACCCATTTGCGGTTCGGGGCCGGAGCGTCAAACTGGCGATTGAGCACATTCGGCGAGACCGCGCCCGGCGACTGCGGGCCGGCATCGGCGGGCACCCGCCGCCGTCTGGGCCGCGCCCGCAAGGCCTGTTGCCGCATCAGTCGCTCGATCCGATGCAGGCCGCATACCTCACCATCGGCCAGGAGGTCGTGCCACACTCGTCTCGCGCCGTAGGTCCGGTCACTCTGCAGGAAACTCGTCCGGGTCTTGACGCCCAACACCTCGTCGCGACGAGCGCGCTGGCTGCGTGGCCGCGTCAGCCACGCATAGAACCCCCCCCGCGAGACACCGAGCGCCTCGCATAACCACGCCGTCGGCCAGCTCCCCCGGTGCTTCACGATGAACCCGCACTTCACAGCGACTCCTTCGCGAAGTAGGCCGCGGCTTTTTTTAGAATGTCCCGCTCGGCCTTGAGCTTGGTCACCTCGCGTCGGAGGCGTTCGATTTCCACCTGATCCGGTTTCATCTGCCCCTGACCGGGGAAGGCCTGCTGCGCATCGGCGGCAACCTCCTGTACCCATCGGCGTAACACGGTGCCATGCACACTCAAATCTTGCGCGGCTTGTGCCACCGTCACGCCCCGCTCTCGAACCAGTTTCACCGCCTCCAGCTTAAACTCTCGCGTAAACTTGCGTCGCTCCATGGCGCACCTCCGGTTTCATTGATACACCTAACTCGGTGTCGTTGAAACCGGCAGCAGGCCAATCAGCCAAGTTAGTCATCAAGAGTTTGTCCGCCCCTGCCTCCTCAAGATCCTTCCACATCTGAAGTGTCCTAGGTAATGGAGCTCGCCCCGTCGAATCCTCGTGATCAATCC
>JBOHHE010000188.1:0-6917 GCA_050700355.1 Pseudonocardiaceae bacterium | reverse complement strand
GCCAGCGCCGCGACCAGCGACAGCATCAACGCTCCCGGCCGACCCGGCTCCCACCGGGCGTCCCGCAACGAAGCCGGTACCCACCGCCGGACCAGCCGACCCTCCCGCGCCGCAGCCGGTGAGGCGTCCTCATCATCCGGGTCGGTGGGATCCGGGTCAGCATTATCCGGATCGGCAGTGTCAGGAGCAGCGATGTCAAGAGCGGTGACATCCGACGTCGGGCGGGGGGTGCCGTGCAGTGCGACAAGCCGTGCCCGGGCGCGGTGCTGGCCGTTGGAATCTGCCGACGCGATGTTGGGGAACAAGATCACGCGGTGACGTTAGGACGGACTCCCCCACCCACCCCACCGGATGTGTCGCCGGCTGTGGACAACGGGGATGGTTGGGGACAACGTCGGGTTCTCGGAACTCGAACCACCCCCAGCGTCGGGTGGTCATGCAAGACTGAGCGGTTCCCTTGTCTCGAAACGAATATGAGGTAACCGATGTCATCACCGGTCGCAGTACCTCCGTCAATAGGGTTCGCTCCTGGGCGGCTACCTTTATTGGGCCATGCATTTGCGTTGCGTTATCGCCCACTTGAGTTCCTCCACACTCAACGCAGCAAGGGCGACATCGTCGTGTTCTGGATCGGCCCCAGCCGGGCCTATCTGGTCAACAGCCCGGATCTGATCCGACAGATGTTGACCACGCACAGAGCCGACTTCTCCAAGGGAGGGGTAATCGACATCGGCCGCATGCTGACCGGAGACGGCCTCATCAGTTCCGATAACGATCTACATCGAAAGCAACGTCGTCTCATACAGCCCGCCTTCCATCCTCACCATTTTCCCGCCTATACCATGATCATGCAGGAGGCAGCCACAACCAAAGTAGACTCTTGGCAGGACAACCAGGTCATCAGGGTGGACCACGAAATGCATGAGCTGTCCACGGCGACACTGGTACGGTGTCTGTATTCAGGACACCTTTCCGATGGCACGATCGGCGAGATCGCCCGCTCACTGCCGGTAGCTTTTGACGGGCTCGGTCGACGGGCCGCTCTCCCATTTCGGTGGCTGCACGCCCTGCCCACACCACAGAATCGACGCTTCAACAGTGCTGTCGATCGGCTCCACCGCATCGTCGATCAGCTCATCACTGACCGCAAGGCCGGCGGAGCCGATCAGAAGGACGTGCTGTCGATACTGCTGACGACCCGCGACGAGGAGACCGGGCAGGCGATGCCCGATCAGCAGATCCACGACGAAATAATGACCCTCCTCGTCGCCGGCAGTGACACCACTGCTGTGACGCTGTCCTGGGCATTGCACATCATAGGAGCTCATCCCAGTATTGAAAACAAGATCCACATTGAGCTGCAGCAGGTTCTCGGTGGGCGCCCGGTCACCCACGCGGACCTTCCCCGACTTGATTTTCTGCACAGAGTGGTCACCGAGACCCTGCGCCTGTACCCGCCGGGCTGGCTGGTGCCCCGCCGCGCCACCATCGACACCGACCTCGGCGGCCACCACATCACCCGGGGCAGCTATGTGTTCTACAGCCCTTACGCCAACCACCACGACCCACTGCTGTTCCCCGGCCCCGAGCGCTTCGACCCCGACCGGTGGCTTCCCGAACGAGCACAACCCCTCCCGCAATGCGCCTACATCCCCTTCGGTGCGGGAACCCGTCAATGCATCGGCAACACCTTCGCCGTCACCGAAGTCATCGCTGCCCTCGCGACGATCCTGCCCCGATGGCGACTACGACCTCATCCCGATAAACCCGTACGCCCCCATGCCCTCACCACGCTGACTCCCGGCCGACTCCCCATGATCACCGAACGAAGGACCGGCACCATAGACAAGGACTGACGGTGACCGGAGCACTTCTCATGGACAAAGTTGCAGTGATCATCGAGCCAGTTTCCCGGATCGGCCGGGCCATCGCGCTTGAGTTCGCCCGGCACGGCGAACGAGCGACGAATAGCCACCCGGCGGGGGTGCTTGATCACTATTCGTGACAAGCGGTAGCCTGCCCGCTCCAACGAGCGACAGGGGGCAATCATGTCCGAAGAGATCGACCCAGCCATGTGGGCCAGGCCAGATCTGCGACCAGTGCTCCTCAACCAGGATATCGGGGCGCTGTACCGGGCGGTGAACGAGAGCGGAGTATCCCAGCGGCGGATCGCGGCGCTGACCGGCACCAGCCAGCCCCAGGTCGCGGACATCATCACCGGCCGCCGGGCTCGGGTGATGGCCTACGAGGTGCTGGTACGCAACGCCCGAGGCTTGAGTATCCCCCTAGAGCGCATGGGCCTGTCCTGGTGGGGACCAGACGGACGCTGGTACGGCCCCGAGGGCGCCTACTGTGGAGAGGTCACGGTCACCCACACCCCGCCGGAAGGGGTGAATACTGCCATGTTGCGCCGTCACCTGATCGCCTGGGGCGGGACCCTCCTGGCCGGTGCCCCCATCGCCGAGCTCGGGGAACTGCTCGATGACCTGGGCGAGCCACCCCCGGTGGAGCTGCCGGACCGGCTCAGCGCTGCCCACGTCACCCAGGTGCGGGATCTGATCCGGCGTCTGGGGGTCGGGCAGACCTACTGCGCCACCGACGTCCTGAGCGCAGCCACGCAGACGGTCACTCCCCTGCTGAGGGTGCCCGGTGCGGACCCGGTGCGCCGGGCCCTGCTGGTGGCAGTAGCCGAGTTGCACATCGCAGCTGGGTGGGCCGCCTACGATGCCGGGCGTTACCGCCGTGCCCTGTACCACTTCGCTCGCTCGCTGGAGCTGGGCGCTGAGGCCCAGGACGCCTACCTGCAAGCCCTGGCGCTGGGCTATGCCGGGATGCTCACCGTCGAGCACGGCCACCCCGACGACGGACTGAAGATGCTGCAATGCGCCCAGGTCCGGGCCTGGGCCATCCCTGACGACGACCAGCGCGCGGTCGTGGTCGGGGAAGTAGGAGCCGCAGCCGTAGAAGCCAGCACGCTGGTAAACTCGGCCACCGCACTGGCCCGCCTGGGCCACCTCGACGCCGCCGTCACCCAACTGGCCAAGGGCCGTGATCTGTGGACTCCCGCCCCTACTGACCCGTTCGGGGACATGGACCGCCCCGCCGCGCTCCTCGAGCTCCAACGCGGACGCCTGGACGTGGCTGAAGCACTCGCCATGGCCTCGACGCGTCGGTGGCAGAACGGCAGGCTGACCAGCCGCACCCGGTCCCGGATCGTGCTGGCCACCATCCACGTCACCGCCGGCGAACAACGCGGGCTCCAGCTGGCCCACACCGCCATCACCGACACCGCCAAACTCACCAGCGTCCGCATCCGCCGACAACTCCTTCCCCTCGCCGACACCCTGGAGACCCGGCCTGGCTCCGACTACCGGGAACTCGCCCGAATGGCTCGGCAAGTAGCCGCGTAACTGCACCGCCAGACGGCTTCGCTGTGAACGCCGCCGGATGGCGTCGGCCTCAGCAGGGACACCAGCCGGGGCAGCCCACGCTCCCCGCGACCTCGAACTCCAACTCCGTGTAGGACAACTCCGGCCGATCCCGCACCAGGGATCCGTACCGGAATCCGACAATGGCCACATAGATGTCGGCGGCCAACCCCGCCTCCCGGCACACCTGCTCCGGGCACTGGTCCCGCGCGGTGAAATATGCCATGTCCCCGATGGCATCCCCAACCCGAGTGATCGCCTACTCGGCGGCGTCGACGAACGACCGGCGAGCAGGACACCGCCGCAGCTCCGAGGTATGGCTCAGGAACACCCGCCGTGGCCGTGGCAACACGCCTCGTAGCATCTCACTGACCGCTTCCGGACGGTGACGGCAGCCACGTACATCGAACTTCTTGTCGATGATGCCTCGATCGTCGGTCACTCGTCGGGTTCGGTGGACGGGTCACGGCAGGTGATCTCGGCGAAGTGATCGTGGCCATCACAGCGCCACGACGGTCACGTCGGCGTCGAGGTACCCGGCTATCCGGCGGACGTCGGTGACGTCGCGGGTGAGCACGGCCACCGGGCCCGCAGCGCTGGCGATGACGGCGGCGAGATGCGCGTCGGCGACGGAGACGTCCAGAGCGCGCCGGGCGGCAGCCGCGCGGTCCGCGGCAGGCCGGTCGAGCGAAGCATCGTCAGCGGGTAGCCGGTTGATCACCGCAGCAGCAGGTGCGCGCCGATCCCAGCCTGCGTCGACCCGCACGGCAGTCGGCACGACCAGGCGCGTCGAGCCGGCCCGCCGCAGCGTCCGGGCGGTCACCGCTTCCACGGCGGCCACTACCTGGCGGTGCTTGCGGTGGTCAGGGTCGACCAACGCCTGGACGGCTTCGTTGTCGAGGATGACGCTGCGGGCGCGGGTCACGTCGCCGCGGCCAGCCCGGCGGCGTAGCTGAGAACCTCGTCGGGTGTCGGATCGTCGATGATCGAGACGATCTCAGCCGTAGCTCGCCGGACTAGCTCAGGACGGGCGGCCAGCGGGTTGCCGTCCAGCTGCGCTGCGGCCAAGGCGATCTCAGCCAGGTCGGGCCGCGCATTGGGATGGGACTCGTAGTGCGCGTCGAGCACCGCTCGCCGCGCTGCGGCCTCCAGGAGATCCCGCAGGCCGCGCACGGTCAGCTCAGTGGTGGATCCCGCGAGACCCAGTTCCGCTGCCACCACGGCAGCATCGCGCAAGGTCACCGGTAGCCGGACCGAGGTGCCGACAGTTTCCCCATCAGCCCTGTCGAGAAGGTCGAGCAGACGGGCTAGTCGCGGATCCATGAAACGAACTGTACCACTATCTGTACCACGCCGCGGTTTACGACCTGTCCGCATCGTCCGGCGTGGCGCTAGAAACGGCAGCCGCGTACGTCACGCTTCTGGTCGATGATGCCTCGATCGTCGGTCACTCGTCGGGTTCGGTGTACGGGTCACGGGAGGTGACCTCGGCGAAACGCCGGAAGTCCCGGTCGGCGGTCCAGATGGTGCCGACGCCGTGCTGGCGCATCAGCGCCGCGATGTACGCATCAGGAACCAGATTGCCACGGATGACGTCGTGGTTGACCGTGTCCTCGTAAACTTTCCAGAACCCGGAGCCTTCTCCAGGGCACCGTACATGAGGGCGGTCGAGCAGATCCCCGAGATTGGCTCGCGCGATGTCTGGATCTAGAGGGTTGTCGAAGATTCTCGGGTGGGTGGCGATCCGCAGGTACGCCATAGCCACGGGCCAGAACACGTACACGAGCCCAGGACCCGCGGCTAGCCGTTCCACCAAGTCGCGGGCCGTTCGGTGGCGGGAACTCTGCGTGTCGGAGGCGTACAGCAGGACGTTGGCATCGATGGTGACACTCATCGGTCCTCGTCGAGAATCCGCTGCACGGCGTCGCTGTCCTCCAGGTCGACGCGGGCCTGCATCGGTTGCACGGTCCACGCCAACGGCTCGGTTGCCGGCTCCTCCGTTACCTGCGCGAGCGCCTTGGCAAGCAGTTCGGATGCCAACTGTCCGAGTGTCTTGTTCTTGTGGAGCCGCTGCTGCTCCTTGAGCTGTTCTAGAACGGAACTATCAAGGTCGAGCGTCGTACGCATATGCGTGATGCTAATCTAACACGCATCAGATGTCTACCCGCCTGATCCCCGCCCCTCACGGTTAGATCCAGAGATCCCGATTCCGTCCTACCTGCAAGCAGCTCGCATCACGGCCGGCAATTGGCCTCCCCGCGTGGTGTCAGCAGATCAGCCAAAGCCATCAACCCCCCGCGGTTGCCGAGCAGACACCGAGCCCGAACGAGATGATCCACGACTGCAAGGATGCGCTCCTCTGGCCGCGCCAGCGCATCGGTGAGCAGATTGGTGCGTAGCCACTGCGATACCTGCACCCACGAGTACAACGACCACCCGTCAGCGGCCGTTACCGGCGGGGGGAAACCACCCGGGCCACGCTTGCCCGAGGCCCACAACCGGGCCGCTTCATAGGTACGGTCAGTGCGCCTGGCAATGTCCTTCAGAGAGACTAGGTCATCGCTGGCCACCGCGCATACGGTCAGTCCGGTGGACTCCACATCACGAATCGCAGAAGTCAATGCCTCCAGCAGGGAGGCGGCGTCCCGGTCGAAATGCAACCCCCCGCTGCCGGCCACGGTTTCCGGGGTGGAGTCGTCGCAGCCAGCCTCGAACAGCACGTCCATCTCCTCGCCGCTGGGCGCGTGGTCGAGGATCAGCGTGAACTCGTGAATGTTCATCGGTCCTCCTCGTGTCGGTGACGCTTGGCGAAGCGGTGCACTCTCCTGGCGACGTCCTCGGGAATGCGCGGTGTGGACCACAACGACAGATCATCGCCGCAGACCTCACACACCAGCACACCCCAGCGGTGGCCCTTGTGGATCTGGTCGACCCGCAGGCCGGGGCACTCGACCGCAGCCAGTGCGTCAGCGATGGGCTTCTTCGGGTGCCGCCCACTACTGACCACGTTGTGAGTATACAACGGTGGCTGTGGATCGCGGAGGGTCACCGCGTGCTGGCGTCGTCCTGGGACAGCTGCTCGTCCAGTTCGTCCAGCACGAGGACCTCCCGGTGCGCGGGACCTGAACGGTACGCGGCGCGGCCGAGCAGCTGGGAGATCACCGGAGCGGTGATCACCTGGAAGATCGCCACCAGCACCAGGGACGCCGCGCCGGCCGGGTCGAGCTGTAACGCGGTGCCCAGCAGGATCAGCAACAGCCCGAGGGTCTGGGGCTTGGTCGCCGCCTGCAGCCGGGCGGGCAGGTCGGGGAAACGCAGCAGGCCCAGTGCCCCGAGCAGGCACGAGGTCGCCCCGGAGAGCAGGAAGACGGCAGAAAGAGCAGAAGGCAGGGTCACCGGTGCCGCTCCCGTCGCTCGGTGAGCCGGGCCGCGGTGGCCGACCCCACGAAGCCGAGCAGCGCCACCGCCACGAGCAGCGGGATGTTCGAC
>JBOHHE010000187.1:0-24558 GCA_050700355.1 Pseudonocardiaceae bacterium | reverse complement strand
TTGATCTCGGCGAGGTAGTCCAGGAGACGGCTCTGGAACTCGCGTCGCCGGGCACTGCTGTCCGCGGTCAGGCCGTTGGTGAGTCCGTAGACACCCACGATGCGCACAGTGGTGTCGTCGGTGCTGAGGTCGACTGCGGCGATGCGGGGATCGAACCCGCTCGGCTGAACCGGGGCGGTCTCCACACCTCGAGTGGCCACGGCCGCGAGGTAGCGGCTGTCTTTCCAGCCGGGGGCACAAGTGGTGGTGAAGCTCTCCGCTTGCAGGCAGGCCAGGATGTGGCGGCCTCCTTCGGAGGGCTGCATCTCGGTGAGCACGAGGGTGTTGCTTTTGGTGGCAAGTAGCCAGTTGACGATGCGCTGCGCGCGGCTGCGGTTGGGACTGTTGACGTTGAGTGTGCACAAGCGCAGCTCGTCGAGTGGCCCGTCCTCGGTGGTCGCATCGTCGGCTGTGGTGGCGCCGAACAGCATTCCTTGCAATGCGTCGTCGTTCACGGGGCCTCTACCTTCGGTCGAGAGTCGCGGATCTCACTCGCCGGGTCGAGCTCCGCGATGAGGTTTGGATGCGGATGATGATGTCGGCCTCGGCTTGGACGGTGTGCACGCTGGTGTGGTGCAGGGCGTAGGTCGAGCTGGGTCGTTCGAGGCGTTCGTGGATGGGTCGCAGGCTGGTGGGGTCGGTGTCCTCGCCGAATTGGTCGTCGCGGCCGAAGATGCGGTGAACGTAGCCGCCCCGCAGGATGTGGCTGGCGAAGCTCCACCGGTCACCGTCGGTGTCCACCCGGACGGGGGTGACGCACGGCGGTAGCGGGCGCGCTGGGCTCGGGCACCCACGGCGCGAACGGGTCCCGGCGGGCGAACAGCGGCTCGGTGCTGATGTCACGGGTCGACCCAGGTATGTCAACCTCGACAGCGCCTTCCCAGCGCGGGATCAGCGATTGGGGCGGATGGTGCGGGGCCCGACCGGCCGCCGGGAGCTTGGGGGGTGGAAGCGGCAATCTGGGAGCGCTTCCGCTCGACCGACGGCCGGCCGGGGTCTGGGGGCGTGTTCAGGGGGCGGCGTTCCCAGGTTCGTTCTTGTGGCGTTGGCGTTTGCAGAGCACCCGGTACTGCTCCAGCCCGGCTTCGGTGAGCGCCACCCGCCGCATTCCGAATTCGTCCGGGTCACCCAGCTCCAGCAGTCCGTCCTCGACGAGTCCATCGACGAGGTGGGGGATGAGCCAGCCGCCCACCGGAATGCCCTGGTTGTAGTAGTGGCCATCACGGCGCGCCAGGCCACCGTGGCGCACCCGCCGTAAGGCCATCCACGCGAAGTGATCTGGACCGGTCAGCTTCACCGGTCGGCCTTCCCGCGACGGCAGGGCCGGCAATAGGTGCGCTCAGGCGTGGTCAGGCTTGCCGCCAACACCGGGCTGCCGCACTCCGGGACATAGCACCCGCTGGGTCGCCCGGCGGCCATCGCGTACTCGGTGATGCGGTGTGCCACGCCGCTGGCGTCGGTCACTGTGAAGAGCACAACGGCGGGGGCGTTCACCGTGCCCCCGCGCTTAAGTCCCGCCGGTGCCGGGCCTGTCTGCCGGGATCGGAAGGCTCCAGCGCCACCACGACCAGCGCCCCGAAGTAGACGACAGCCAGGATCACCACCGCGACGATGTCACCGCTCATGGATGCAGAGCGTGGTTTGACGGCCACGGAGAGCGTCCTAAAGACAGGACGCCCCCCTGAATGGGCTAGGTCGGCAGGCCGGCGCGGTAGGCCATCTTCCGCAGTTCCCGGCCCGCCGGGGAATCGAGGCGCATGCGGGTGAGCAGCTCGGCGAGCACCTCTCGGGTGATGGGGCCGTGCAGCACGGCATGCGGCGAAATCAGCTCCACGCGACCGGGCTCCTGCGACGCACGCATCAGGTATGTCAGGGAAGGCACCCACGCGGCTATCCAAGGAACACCTGCACACCGGGATGTCGCTGCCCGGCCAACCGAACTAACGGGCTGAGACCATCATGTACTCTATCCAAATAGTGCCTACTCAGACTCCACGAGGGGGAAGCATGTTAACTACATAGCAAGCGTGTCACAAATCCGTGTGGTGAGGATGATTAATGATGCCCGATAAAGATCCCGAGCTTGACGGCAACGGTTTTCCAACTTGTCTGTACCGTGTGCGGGCCGAAGTTGAAGCACGGGATGGTGTCGTTGAGCGTATCTCCAAGGGTAGATGGGTTGTATCCAATCGGTCGGTGCCTCCTTCTACCATCTTCATTTATTTTCACGACGACGGCTGGGTGGAGGTTGGGTTCGGAAGACATCCGGCCATGCTTTCGTCTCCCGAAGACGCCTATTCGACAGACTTCGGGGACGGTATGCCTACCAGCCTTGAATCTTCCGTAATAGGAATCCTTGATGGTGGGTACCGTGAGTGTGTGATACTGGACGATAACGACGTATTTGTCGGTGATGGATTCGAATTCGACTTTCCCGGACAGGCTGGTGGCAGGATGCCGGAAGTCGCAGGCGGGGCTAGGCAAATATGGTGGACCTACCCAGCGTGGCCCCGAAAGAGAGATTGAGTCGACATCCGGGAAGCTGGTAATCCCGTTGAAGTAGTCCGGTCCGTTCCGCTTCTAAACTGGCAGGCCGGCGCGGTAGGCCATCTTCCGCAGTTCCCTGCCTGCCGGGGAATCGAGGCGCATGCGGGTGAGTAGCTCGGCAAGCACGTCTCGGGTGATCGGGTTGCGTAGTACGTGATGTGGTGAAATCAGCTCCGCGCGGCGGAACGCCTTGACCGAATCCTCATGGCGTCCGCGTAGCCGGGACAGCGCTCGACCGTAGGTGACCCAGTAGTCAGCTTGGCCTGACCGGAGTGGGTGTGTCTCTGGGCTCAAACCCTCTGCGAGGCGGGCCGCCAGCTCGTGATCTCCGGACTCTAGCGCTGCGAGTGCACGCCACCGCCCAACTTCCTGCGAGCCGAACCCCAGCCCGTAGGCGTTGAGCTCCCCGGTGCGTTCAGCCAGCTCGGCGGCGTATTCCAGGGGCGAGTGCACGTCGCCGGGTCGAGAGTCCACCGCAGCCAGAAATGAGCGGCACAGCCCCAGCATGCCCGCCAGCTGCATCCCCTCCGGAGTACGTGTCGGCACACTCACCGAGTCCAGTTCGGCCCATGCCAGGTCGGTTGCTCCTGCGGTGACCAGCACATAGAGGCCGCCGTAGGCGGCGAGGGCTCTCGCTTCCGGCGTGTCGCGATCCTGGGCGGCCCGGGTGGCCAGCCCCGCGGCCATCTCGCGCAGTTCAATCGTCGCGCCGGCGACCCGCAGCCAGGCCACGGTGGCCTGGGAGTGCAACTGCACTGCCAGCTCGAGCAGCTCGGCGACGTCTCGGCCGGCTGCGATCGAGGTGTGCAGGTCCCGGATCAATGCCGGCAGCGCGGCACCGACCTCGTTGCCGCGGTCGCAGCGGCAGTGGGCGTCCACCATCGCCGCCACTCGGTCCCGCAGCACCTCCACTGGCAGGATCTGACCGCCGGGCCGGTTGCGGTTGGTTGCCATCAGGGCCAGGAATACTGAGTTGATCGCGGAGTCGGTATTCCCGTTGGCCGGTGCGGGAACCGGGAGCTTGGTGAGTTCGCTCGGGGCGATGTGCAGCGCCTCCGCCAGTGCCCTGATCTCCGGGAGAGTCACGGCACGTAGCCCGAGCTCGATCCGCTGTAGCTTTGTCCTGCTCAACCCGGCTCCGGCCAGCCCGGCGGTCACTCGCAGTGACTTGCCCCGGGCGTTGCGGACCTGGCGGATCCGGCGGCCGATGGTGCGCGCTTCGTCGGCGTCCATCCCTGCACCTTCATTTCCCGAGGCCAGCCCCTCACCGATGCTCCAGTGCGGTTGCCCGGGAGCGGTGGACCTCGATGAGGGTGCGATCGCCAGGTTACTGGCGGGTTCCGCGCATCCGGTGGATCGCGCGGGAGGCCGTGGTGGAGGTCGAGACCGGTCGTCGCCGGCACTGTTCTTGAGCTGCTGGGCGAGCTGAGCGGCTTCCCAGACCCCGGTCGAGAGCTGGGCGGCGCGGGAGACGTCGAACCGGACGCCGACCTTGCGCCCCGAGCAGTTCAGTTGCAGGGCCACGCTGCCGTCGTGGCAGGCCACCAGCTGCACCATGCCGTCCGGGTCGGCGCTGGTCATGCCCTGCGCGGGCACCGTCCAGTGCTCCCGGCCGATGTCGCCGTTCATGAGCTCGCTGCCGTGCGGTAGCCGGCTGAGGGGCACGGTGCGGGTGCCCAGCCGGCGATGGACCTTCGGAGCTGGTCGGGGGTGGGTGGCGTGGCGGGCATCGAGTCTGTTCCCTTCTCGCATGGGGTAGTGATCAACCCCCTCACACGCGGTGTCTCCTCATCGGGTGAGGGCGCTCGCCGAGCTGCGGCTGCTGCGATAACGGCGAATATGTACCACAACGGTGATAACGCGCACTCATGACGTCAACGCGTAGAACGCGCGCTAGGGTGTTGCCGTGACGTTGGTGACCACCGGGCAGCTCGCCACCGAGCTGGGCGTCAGCCGCAGCGCGGTGCTCAAGTGGCACCGCGCCGGAATGATCACCCCCGAACTGATCACCCCGGGCAACCATCTGCGTTGGGACGCCGACCAGGTCCGTGCCCAGCTGCGCGCCCGCCGCCAACGCGACGAATAACTCTGTTATTCGCAATCGAGTAGCTCGCGGCCAGTCAACCCGAATGCTTCCGCGCAGGCGTCGGCGCACCGGTTGGTCACCACGATTGGCCAGTCACTGGTGCTGGTCACCGCCTGGCCTTCCATTCGAAGACGTCAGCAGGGGTGTTGATCATACTCCGCAGTAGGGCGACGGCGCGGGTGTCGATCACGTCGGGCTGGTCAGCCAGCCACGCGCAGGTGTGGGTGAGGAACCCGTGCGCGGTGAGCGCCTGCATCCGAGGCCAGGGGTTGCCGGGATGCTGACGGCTCCCGGACGGTTGGGGTGGATGAGTACGACCCCGAGCACGTGACATTGGGGCAATAGCCGCTGGTAGACAGCGACCGCGTTGGGCAGCCGGATCTGCGAGCCGAGGAACGGCCTGCCGGCCCGCAGGATGTTGCCGTCCGAGTCGAAGGTGTATTCGCCGGGGTTCCCAGCGTTGGCTGTCGATGAGCATCAGCCGTCGGCCGCATAGCACTGCGTGGTCCACATCGGCGGTGGCCGAGCCCGGCCACGCCAGGCTGTGGAAGATCCTGGCGCTGGGAATCCGGGTCACGTAGTTCTCCAGCAACTCGCCGGTCAGCGCCTCGCCGAGCAGCCCGGACTCCACCGCCTCCCGCCTCGTGCTCGGGCCAGCCCGGTGCCGGTGCTGCCGAATACGCGATGATCACGCATCCCCGCGGGGACCGCCCGCTCGACCTTGCCCGTGACCGCGTAGGGGCGCGCGAGCAGCGGCACGCCAGCGTGGAAAGTGGTGAGCAGTACAAAGATCAACGCCGTCCAGCCGGGCGCGCTGGCCGCGTGTTGCCCTGCGTAGACGGCGACGGCGACAAGCAGCGCCTCGCCGAGCAGGTACATCGCCAGCAATCAGGTTGGGATCCGCACCCGTGCCAGGTCCAGCGCGATCGCGATGGTCGGCCAGATCAGTCAGGAGCCAACTCGGCGGACGGTTGCCGCTGTAGGAGCGCCAACACGATCACGAAACCCACCCACAGGGTACTTGCGGCCAAGAACAACTCCCGCACGCGCGGGATACGTGCCTCTTCGAACTTGGCCAGGACGGAGTAACCAGCCGTAACCGTATGTGATCCACAGGTGGCCACCCTGCGTGTTCGGTGGTGGAACGCTGACGAGGCCCAACCCCGACGACGTGGGTGTTTCAGGTGCCCGATCACGCGCCCCGACCGCCCATCGCCACAAACAGCAACAGCCGATAGTCATGAAAAGTGATCAGCTGGCCACAGCTTCCCGGTTAAATTCGAAGAGCAGAATACGTGCGTTGCGCCACTGGCAGGCCACTGCGGGGTCGACAACGGTCCACCATGGCAACCGTTCCGGCTCGACGGGCCAAGAAGACGGAACGTACGTCGGACCCTATACCAGAACCCCCCAATCAGCCGAAACGACGTTCGTGGTGAGCTCAGGAGGTCGTCCCGTCACTGCCGAACTGCCGCCCATGATGTCCGCTCCATTTGCCGCTTCAATCAGCCGACTTCCTTCGTACTGCGCTGGACCTCCACGATCAAGACGTCGACGACAACAGCGCCGCAGGACGTCGCGAGGGGGCAACTGTTCCGCCGGCCGCGCGCCAGATTGACGGTAACACTGGACGAATTTCACGCTTTCGGGTGGTGGATCCCGAGGATGAAAGATGCATGACCCCGCATGGACAACGTGAGGCAGTGACGATTGCCGCCCCCAGCCTGTCCCGATCACTGGCAGCTTCGGTCAGCCTGGTGGTAGAATCAATGGCCGGTCGTCGCTAGGTTGGTGATCACGGTGACTCGATAGGGGAGACTGGTGACTCAGAGTACTCAAGTTGACTGGCCGCGACTGATTGACGGGGTCTTGCTGGCGAGGCTGGTCGACTACGCGTCACGCAATCCTGGCGACGTTGACACAGCGTTTCTTACAGGGAGTTACACGCGGGGTAGCTGGAATCCAGCACGCCCAAATGTCAACGTCTACTTTATCGCGGTTCCGGGGCGAGCTGCCCCTGTTCGCGTGGCGCTCGGACGGGTACTCGCCGATGCGCGTCGCGAACTTCGAGGCGAGGGTGTTGACCTCGCAATTGACTGCCACCCCTACACCATCAGTCAGCGTGACCCCGAGTGGATCGAGAGGCCGCTGTTGACGCTCACGACCAAGGTGTTCGGCGGCGAAAATGAGAGCGAGCGCTTCCATGTGTCGCCCACCATCGGCCTCGGTTGGTTCGCCACGCACAAGGTTCTGGTCGGGCGTACCGACGCGTTATCGATGTTCGGCCGACCGCCGACCCGGGACAAATCATGGCTGCATGGTGCCCATCAGGCCCTGTCGCACTACCGTAACATTCTTGATCATCTGCCTTGGGCTCTCGACAGCAAGGAAGCCCCGGCGAGGCTGCGCGAGGAAGCGTGCCGATACGCCGAGGAAGCCCTCCGAGACGGCGTGCATATCGGACTGACTGATGATGAGCTTGCTGCCGGACGTAACATCGAAATCCTACACGAGTGGGCGCAGGTGGGCCGAGCTTTCTACCGGGACCGCTACAGCGACGAAGGTGTCGTCGCGTGCGACATCGTTGATCGGCTGAAAGCGCAGGTGGCCACCCCACATTGTGATCCGGTGGACGCCGAGCAAGCCTGCCTGGACGCCCTGCGTGTGTGGAATGTTGTGTGGGAGGGGTATCGCGCGCTAGCAATTCGCATGGGCGCCGGACCCGAACTCCTGCGGGTGCTGGCGTGGCTATGAATGAGGTCGTCAACGAGGACGTTGTCAGTGCTTGGGACACGGTCTCGGGCACGTATCAGGAGCGCTACCAAATCCCTGTAACGGCGATCCATCTCGGACCGATGGTGCCTGCTCCGGCTGAACTCGGGCTCGACCTTGCTGTCGCAGGCCGGAAGGTGCTCGACTTCGGCTGTGGCGGAGGTCAGAACGCCGTAGCCTGTGCCTTGGCAGGTGCCGCCTCCGTTGTGGGGGCTGATCCGAGCGAGGGTCAACTCGATCTTGCGCGTGCTCTCGCTGACGAGGCCGGCGTCTCGGTCGAGTTCCGCAATCTGCGAGACGGTGGGCTCGGCGGGCTCCCCGATGACTTCGATGTCGTGCTTTCGGTTTATGCCATGCAGTTTGTGGCCGATCTTCCCACGGTCCTTCGCCAGTTGGCGTCACACATGAATAGTGGCGGCATCTTGGTACTCAGCGTCGACCACCCGATGCGACTATCCGGCGAGTGGGTTGGAGACGAGTTCGTCGTCGACAACTACTTCACCCGCGGCTGGCAAACCTGGCCTTATGACTTCCCTGAAGCAGATCTGCAAGTCACGATGCGCCGCTTCCGGCGCACCACCGAGGAATGGATCAACTCACTTCTCGGCGCATCTTTCATACTGCGGGGCCTATACGAGCCACTCCCTCCTGTCGTTCCCGACTCATTCGGACGCAAGTCGAAATACGGTGTCGACGATCCACGCAACGTTTTCAACCAAGCTAGACTCGAAAAGGTGCCTGGTTCCCTGATTCTCGTCGGGGAGTGGGCGTCATGACCGAAGCAATACTTGGCGTGCACTTCTCAGCTGGCCCCGACGGCAAGTACACGGCCGATGGGAACGTAGCCGTGATCGTGGACGGGATTCCGGTGTTCGCCGTCGGCCAGGAGCGCGTCACACGGCGGAAGTACGACGGTGGGTTTGTTGAGTCCGCTCGCTATGCCCTTGACGCTGTTGGCATCTCAATCTCCGAGGTCAAGACTGTCGCGATCTCGACGTTCGGCCAGCCTGACGCGATCGGCGATCCCGAGCACGCCGAAGTGGAACGCGTGGTAAGAAACGTGCTCGGCGACGGCCCGAGCTATCAGGTTGTTCCCTCGCACCATCTCGCGCACGCCCTGTCGGCCGCCGCACAGTGCCCGTATGAACGAGCCCTGATTGCGGTCATAGACAACGAAGGTTCCATCCTCGGGCCGCGGGCGTTTCGCGAGTTATGGCGCCACGGCCTGGAACGAACCTCGTACTATCTGCTCGACGGCGAGAACATTACCCTCGTGGCGCGCGATCACGATGGTCCGGGCGAAGTTGGCTACGGCAAGGCGTACAGCAAGGTCACCCGGTTCGTAGGATTCCGTAGCTACCAAGAATCTGGTAAAACGATGGCACTTGCCGCGTTCGGTGATCCCGGCAGGTTCGGCACACTTCGCTTGTTCCAGCACGAGAGCGATGGGCGCGCGCATACGGCGATGCGTAACAGTGCGGATGGCCTGCGAGACCTCGCCGAGTTCTTCTCCGATGCGGGCTGCCCTCTCCCCCCGCCACGTCGTCCCGGAGAACGACTCGACCCCGCACACATCGATCTGGCCGCATGGTGTCAAGTCGAGCTGGAAGAATCTGTGGGACAACGGATTCACGCTCTCGCAAAGGAACATCACATCCGGGCTTTCTGCGGTGCGGGCGGAGTGTTCCTCAACTCCGTGATGAACCGACGACTCCAAGATCGTCTCGACACCGGCGACGTGTTTGTCCCGCCGTCACCCGGAGACCAAGGACTCGCGCTCGGTGCCGCGGCGTGGCTCATCCGGCAATCGACAGGCAAGCTCCCGCGCTGGACGCCACGCCCCTACTTGGGCGGACAATTCGACGACGATGCGATAGAGACCGAACTCGCTCGACATCCTGATCTGAACTGGGAGAAGCCCGCTGATCATGTCTTGGAAACCGTCCGCGACGTCGCTGCGGGCTGTATCGTGGGTTGGTTTCAGGGCCGCTCCGAATACGGTCCGCGTGCGCTTGGCAACCGGAGTATTCTCGCGAACCCGACCGATCCGTGGTCGCGAGAAGTACTCAACAACCTCGTCAAGCGTCGTGAATGGTTCCGACCGTACGCTCCAGTCGCTGTAGAAGAACGAGCAGGGAAAACCTTCGACCTTCGGTCACCCGTACCATTCATGATGCACATCGCCCCAACCCGACCCGAAGCAGTGGCCGAACTCCCCGGCGGTGTTCACGTCGACAAATCCGCACGCCTTCAGACGGTAAGAACCGACCAGAACGCGGTCTTCCACCGTCTCGTTACCGAATTTGCGGACTTGACCGGTTCCTCGGCGATCCTGAACACCAGCCTCAACATTGACGGTATGCCCATCGTGGAATCACCCGCTGACGGCATCGAATGTTTCCGGAGTTCTCCGGGAATGGACGCCTTATTCCTTGGTTCAATGAAAGTGACTCGGTCGAAAGCGAAACGGCCGTGACATCTTACCGAGAGTGCACTTTACTCGAAATGGAGCTTACTGCTCCCGGTCGCAAAGCCTTCTCGATATTCGCTGGGGCGAGGTGCCGATGCGACTGATCCGTTTTGGCAACAGCGGGCTGGTCGTCAGTGAGGTCGGCCTGGGCACTCGGTCATTCGGGGAATCCATAGATGAGACGGGCTGTATGCGAGTGCTCGACCGGTATGAGGACGTTGGCGGGAACCTGATCGACACGGCGGTGACGTACGCGGGCGGGCGCAGCGAAGAGATCTTAGGACAGCTGCTGGCGGGAAGCCGACGTGACCGGTTTGTTCTGTCGACGAAATTCGGAGTACGCCGCAACGAGAGAGACGCCAACGCCGCAGGTGCATCACGCCGCAACCTGCGCCGGTCCCTTGACGAGAGCCTTCGGCGCCTGCGGACCGATCACGTCGACATTCTGTGGCTCCACGCGTGGCACCCAGGACTTCCAGCCGACGAATTCCTGCGCAGCGTGCGCGACGAGATCGCTCGAGGCCGAGTGCTCAACGTTGGTATGAGTAACGCGCCCGCCTGGTGGATCTCTCGCCTGCACACCCGCGCAGAGGAGAGGGGGTGGGAGCCGCTCGCGGGGATACAGGTTGAATACTCGCTCGGCCGCCGCGATGCCGAACATGAATTTCTGCCGATGGCGACCGAGTTGGACCTCGGTGTATTGGCATGGTCGCCGCTCGGCCGAGGGTGCCTCGTGCGAGAGCCTCGGTGCGAGTCCGAACTGGCATTCTCTGCAGCCGAGAACGCAACTTGGCGGCAGCTTCGAAAGTTGGTAGTGGATGTTGCACGGATCACCGGGACGTCACCGGCGGCAGTCGCGACGAGCTGGGTTGTCAACAAAGGTGTGATTCCCTTGATTGGTGCGCGCACAGCGGCCCATATCGACGAGCTTGCCGTCGCAATAACCTCTCCGCTGACATCGGAACACCAACAAGAGCTCGACCGGGCGTCATGCCCCGAACCACCCTCGCTCAATCGATTTCTCCGTGAGGTCCGTATCAGGGTTGATCCCTGTGCAGCAAGTTCTGTGGGCCGTACGAAGGTAGATGGGAACAGTAGCCCTCATGACGAATAACCACGAGGTATCCGGGAAGCAGCCTGTCCGTGTCGGCGTAGTCGGGCTCGGATGGTTTGGACGCGTACACATCGATGCCTGGGGATCGGTACGCGACGCCGACCTTGTCGGAGTCTGCGATCGTGATCCCAGCGCGTTCGCATCCGACAGCACGGCGGCGCAAGCGGAATTCCACGTGGACGCTGGCGCTGACGGCACGCTGAGCCTCCCGACAGATGTGCAGCGCCATGGTTCCGTCGAGGACTTGCTGGCGAGCGGCATCGATCTTCTGGACGTCGTAGTCACCGAGGATCAACACGCGAACTGCGCGCGGGCCGCGCTTACGTCCGGCGTTGACGTCGTCGTGGAGAAGCCTCTGGCACTTACGCTGCAGGAAGCGGCCGAACTCGTGGCACTCGCCGAGCAACACGACAGGCGAATCTATGTCGGCCAGGTGCTGCGCTTCGATCCTCGGCATATCGCGCTTGCAGAGAGTGTGCGCTGCAAGACGCTGCGGCACCTTTCGCTGAGCAGGCACTTCCAAACCTCAGCACACGATGTCTACGGCAGGGCGCACCCCATACTCAACGCGGCGGTTCATGACATCGATTTGGCAATCTGGCTGGCCGGCCGAGCCCCCGACCGTGTGAGCGCCTTTGCCTCGCACTTCCTTGATCGCCCAAATCCAGATTGCTTGGACCTAGTGCTCGAATGGAACGGCGGCCTACGAGCTGTCATTCAGAACTCGTGGCACCTCGCACCGACTTGCCCTTACGGCTTCGTCTTCGATTGCACCGTTCACGCTGTCGAAGGGACCTATATCGTGCGCAACGAGCCTGTTGTCCAGGAATGGTCCACGACAACCGTCACCGCACCCGAGCTATTCTTCTGGCCACGCTACGCCGGACAACGACGCGGGGCTCTCGTCGCGGAACTGCAACACGTCGCTGATTGCGTCAATCGTGGCGTACCGTCCAACCGAGTGCCACTCGGCGATGCGTTGCAGGTCATGAGCACGTGTCAGGCTGCGATGGATGCCCTGTCAACTGGGCAGCCCCAGTCTCCTGTACCCCTCGACCAGCTCATGCCGACGCGCGGTGCGACGCATGCCTAAGGAGGGCAGCCTCGCCTCGGACTATCGTTCGCGATGCCACGACCTGTACGGCGATGCGATCCAGATCATCGGCAAGGACAACGTGCGCGCCGACAGCACCACCAACGTCTTGCATTCCTATGATGCGTCGCTCGAACAAGGACAGCCTGACCTGGTCGTCGCACCCCACAACACCGAGGAACTGCGAGCGCTCGTCGCTGCTACTCACCGTCACCGGGTGCCGTTCGTCATGCGTGGCGCAGGCACCGGGTACAGCGGCGGTGCCCTGCCCGCTCGTGGAGGAGTCGTAATCCTCACTGCTGGTCTCGACCGAATCCTAGAAGCCGATTTCGACGATGGCTTTATTCGATGCGAACCCGGTGTCGTGCTCGCGACAGTACACCGGCTCGCTGAGGACGCAGGCTGGCTGTACCTCCCGGACCCCTCGTCCCATCAGGTCTGCACCATCGGTGGAAACGTGGCCGAAAATGCGGGCGGCCCCCACGCCCTTGGGGGTGGACCAACTTCGAACTATGTCAGCGCCGTCGACCTGATCCGACCGGACGGAAGCATCCACACCCTGCATGAACAGCAGCCATGGGACGGCGACCTCGACCTACGATCTGTCGTGGTGGGCTCCGAAGGCACCCTGGGGGCCGTCTCTTCGGTGACGCTGCGACTCGTACGTAAACCCGAAAGGGCACAGGTGGTGCTGGGGACCTTTGCACACCAAGAGGACGCGCTCGGCGCAGTGACCGATGTCTTCGACATCGGACTTTTACCGTCCGCTATGGACATGCTGACCGGAGCCTTCATCCCTTCCCGTCGCGACTTCAGCGACCCGTCGCTTCTGTTCGTCGGGCTTCAGGGGCGTCGGGAAGAGGTCGCTGCCCAAGCAGACCAGTTGGAACAATGCGTTGGTAGGAACCGGGGAATCTACGAACTGCTTGATGTTCCGGAGTTCCTGCAACGTCGCGCCGAACTCGTACGAGACAAGGTACGGCGGATGGTCGCGGCCAGTGGGTGTCCGCGGTATTATCTCTTCGATGCTGTCGCCCCGCGAAGCAACCTCGCGCCTCTGATGTCGTCCATCCGGCAGGCCGCCGAGGACTTCGGCCTTCCGGTGCTGAACACTTTTCACGCCGGAGACGGCAATGTGCATCCGACTCCCTTCTACGACCCCGCGCATTCAGGCCATCAGGATCAGCTACGTGCCTTCTCCAGCCAGATCCTGACGGAGTGCCGCAAGATGGGCGGCGCACTCTCCGGCGAACACGGGGTGGGGCTGGAAAAGCGAACGCTGATGCCGGAGTTCTTCGAGCCGGCAGTCCTCACCATCATGCGAAGGATCAAGGATGCGTTCGATCCCGATGATCTGAGTAATCCGGAAAAGATCTTCCCTAACATGTCTGTGTCAGGGAACGAGTCCTCACCCCGAAGCGCTCCGCGTGTCCGGGTGTCTCCCACCCCGGCTCGGCCCCGCTTGAACCGAATAGATGCACTGATCGACATCGACGACCCCCGCGCCACCTTCGCCGACCTCGACTGCGTTCTCGTCGACAGCCCCTACGAACTGCCCTACGAGCCGCTCGGCGGCGTCCCCGGCCAGCCAATTCTCGATGCAATAGACGCGGGCGCGCCAAGCTTGCGAGAGGCTGGCCCTGCCCGCGCGAGGGACCTGATCCTCGGCGTCGATCTTCAACGAGATGACGAGGAACTCACAGTCGCCCTCGGAGGTACCGTCGCCAAAGACGTTGCTGGATACGAACTCCGGAAGCTCGTCTACGGCGGTCGAGGCCGTCTGGGGACTCTTCTCCGCGCCCGCCTACGCCTCGTTCCCCGAACAAGCGATTCGCAGCTGATCCAGACGGACCCGCGACCGATCGACGACACGATCGCGCTATGCCGCCGGCTTCATGCTGCTGACCTCCCGTTCTCCTATCTGGGCGTACTCCTCGGGACGGATGGAACGACCACGGTCACCGGTAGGCTCGAGATTCGCGGAGGAACGTTGGATCGTCATGTTGCCCGACTGCGGGCGGTCGCGCCCGACCTGCATTTCCAGGTCACGGGTGACGACCGATGGAACGACCCAGCGATGCACGCACTCGCCGCCGGCGACATGCCTCTGATGGGGCTAGCTGGACTACCGTGGAATCAGAACACGTCCCTGCACAATTTGGCAGACCAACGACTGGCGGCCTTCGCGTCAGTAGGGCATCGGAGGACATGGTGGCGAGGTACGCCGCTTGAGCAAGCGGAATGCTCACCGCTCACCATTGCCACGGTCGCAGCGTTTGGAGTCGCCCTGTGACCTGGACGGAGATCGTCAAAAATGAGCTACGGAAATGCACCGATTGCGGCCTCTGTCTCAGCTCCTGCCCGACCTTCACAGTTACCCGTGCAGAAGGCGATTCTCCGCGAGGGCGTGTGCACCTGCTTGATCTCGCCCTGGCCGGCGGGCGGCCCGATGCGGCCGGGGCTCACCACCTGGCTGGGTGCATCGAGTGTGGCGCGTGCCACGTGCCCTGCCCGACAGGAGTGCAGGTGGCAGTCGCTCGACAGGCCCACCGATCCGCCGTCGAGCAGTTAGATCCGCTTGCCTTCGAGCGTTGGGTTGTCGACCTGGCCGAGGTGATCGAGCGCGATGCCGGCGCAACGCTCACCATCGAAGCCGTCCGAGACCTCCTGAAGACGACGCTCGACGCCACTTCGCCAGGCTCGAACTCGGAAGGTGTTCTTCTCCTCTTCGGGCCGATGCTCCGACGGGCCGCATCCACTGTCGTGGAAGAACTGGAAACCCGAACCTCTACCGGGGACCTAGCGCTGATCCAGGACCCTGCTCTCGCCACCGCTCTGGAACGTGCCAGCGGCCTCCTGCGCGACGTTGGTCTCGTCAAGGAGCATGATCGGGCGGTCGCCGAGATTGCCGATCTCATCGCGGCTCGGGGGTACCACCAACTCACGGTCGCAGTGTTCGACTGGCTCTTCCTACGGCTGCGCGAAATCCCCCTACCGACCAATGTGCGGGTCGTCCCCGCATGCCAGGTATTCATGCCGTCGGACGCAGCACTGCCTCGTTCCGTGGTCTGGGACCACCCAGCCGACGCCGACCTCGCGCTCCCCAACGCGCTGCGGCGCTGCGAGGCACTACCTGCCGTGCACGGCCCCGCTGCGGCCCCGATGCTGCTGTCCGCGCCTGCACAACGCGTTCTCGCAGACTTGATCACGGCCAAGCGAACGTGGCTGGCCGGACGAAGCCTGGTCACGATGGATGCGCGTGCACTCGTACGGTTCCCTGGTGCACGCCATATCGCCGAGTTCCTCATCCCGTTGCCCGAAACCGTGGGGAAGAAATGACCGCCAGCGAACATGTTCCTATTGGGACCGGCCCGACCGATGTGGTGGCCTTATGCCGCAACCTGATTGCGGCGCCCAGTGAGAATTCGCCCGGCCATGAAACACAGGTCGCACGTATTGCCGCCGACATACTGTCCGGCGCAGGGTTCAGCGTGCAGTGGTACGAGGCCGAGCCCGATCGTCCGAACCTGGTAGCTCGTATCCAGCGAGGAATCGGTCCGCGCCTGATATTTCAGGCGCACAGCGACACAAAACCGGCGGCTCCTCCCGGTGCTACCAGCTTGTGGACCGTGGACCCGTTTCACGCAGAGGAACGTGATGGACTCTTGTATGGACTCGGAGCTTGCGACACGAAGGGGGGTCTTGCGGCGCAACTGGCCGCGGCCTGCGCCCTCACAGAGGACTCCACGTGGTCGGGCGAGCTGGTCGTGCAAGCGGTCGCCGACGAGGAGGACGGAAGTCGCCTGGGCGCAGAGCACCTACTTGGGCTGGGGTTACTCGATGCCGACGGAGCTATCGTGGCCGAACCAACCGAATGCGCACCCTCGTTGGCACAGCTTGGCAATGCATGGGCCGAGATCACGATCGTTGGCCGCGCCGCGCACGCGGGTCACCCCGAGCGTGGGACCGATGTCTTCCGGGCCGCTCTGACCTACATCTCCTGCGTCGAAGAGCTTCTCGCACCCCTAAAGGCAGACGCGCAGTTTCCAGGACATCCGCGTCTCAACGTCGGCCACTTCGTTATGGCGGGCCATCCCGGCACTGTCCCCGGTGAATGTCTGTTTCGATGTGACATTCGCGTCCTGCCTGGAGTGGAACGCAACGACGTTTTCGCAATCTACGAAGCCGCCGCGGACACCGTTCAGCGTGACTCCGCTGTGTCGATTCTCGTCGAGCGCTACCAAGGTGGAGGTTGCCAGTCTCACTACATCGATCCCGATCACCGCCTAGCGGAATCGGTTGCTCAGGCACAGCGAGCAACGGGACAAATTGCTCGTACTCTCCCATTCACTGGCGGCACCGACGCAAGGTACTTCGCGATGGCCGGAACCCCAGCCCTCGTATACGGGCCGGGTAGCCTGGAACAGGCGCATGCCCCAGACGAGTACGTTCCGGTCGCCGAGTTACGGCTCGCCCAGCGACAACTCACCCTTGCCGCGTTGACCTTCTTGGGTGGCCAGGTCGCATGAATCTACCCAACAGTGTCAGCATCCTGGTGCCCGCGCGGAACGAAGAAGGCACTCTGCCCACCACGCTCCCCACCGTCCTCCGGGCCGTGTCCGCGCTGTCTGGACGAGCCGAAGTCGTGGTTATCGCGCCGAGTTCGTCACCCGTCCATACCAATCCACCCGTGCGCCGCTCGATTCTGCGCTGGGTTCCAACCGTCGAGACAGGGAAGTTTCGTGCCCTGCAAACCGGCGCCGCGGCAGCTGATGGCGACGTGCTCATCCTGGTCGACGCAGACGTCATGGTCGAACCCGACGCTTTCAGACAGTTACTTGGACCTATGATCTCAAGCAGCGCAGACATCGTCGCGGGAAGAATCAATGTTCTTCAGCAGGCCCAAACGCCAATGCACCGTCTGTTGGAGCGGTGGTCATCAGTCTCGATGAACGCGTGGGACCTCTTCCGCAAGGCGCAACCCGAGTTCCTTTGGGCGCTGCCAGGCGCGATTTACGCGATCAAGCGGAAATTTCTGCCGGGCAGCCTACTCGTGCCCCTTGTGGATGATGCATCCATAGGGCTGCAAGCCGCAGAGAACGGAGCAACCTTCGCCTATGCACCGGACGCGGTGGTGCGAACACCTGCACCATCCACGTACGCGCATTGGATGCGCCAGAAGTTCCGCAGCCGGCGTGGTTGGGCGGGGCTCGCACGGTTGCGCCATGATGAAGTGGAGGCGCTTGAGAGAACGTTTCGCCGATATCTCACGATTGCCTCTGCGGACGAACCTACTTCATGGCTGATGCACGCCCAGGATTGGTTCCATCGCCTCACCGCTCGAATCTCGATTGTTTTGAAACCCGCCGCATCTGGCGCCTGGAAACCAGCCAGGGCAGACGATCAGTGGCCCTTATTGCACTCGACTGGATGTCAGGTGAGCCATCCAATCCCGGATCAGCTCAATGCACAGGAGACCTGCAATGACACGGTATGAGGCAGTTGGTAATCCAGCCAAAATTTTGGCGAAATCAACTTCGCAATCGACGGGCGAAGACGGTTTCCGATTCATTAGTGATCACTTGACCGATATAGACACGTCGATCCGCGTGAACGGTCTCGAAAGCCACGTCTACGAACTGGAAACGGCTGGCTACACCATCATCGAGAATGCTCTTGCGTCCACCGACGTCGAGACGCTAACCAATGTGCTGCTAACCCTCGCTGGCGAGGACGACGGGCACACAGTGGACGCTCAAGGTGGGACGCACGAGAACCGTACGCAGGAGGTGATGCTCTTGCTCTCTCGCGGCGGGCGCCCGTTCGAAGAGCTTGTTCTCCATCCGGTGGCGCTGCTGCTCATCACCTATCTCCTCGGCGCGAGCTGCACGATCAGCAGTGTGACTGGGTATGTCAAGGGACGCGGTGAAACGGCACTCGACGTGCACTCAGATACCGCGTACGTGCCCGACCCGCTTCCGCCCTACGCACAGCTCGCGAACGTGAACTACTGTCTGACCGACTATACCGAGGCGGACGGCTGTTTGACGATCGTACCCGGCAGCCATCGCTCCTGCCATCGGCCCCGCGGAGGTGAAGGCGCGCAGGAAGCAATACCGATCGAGGCACCCGCCGGTGCGGCAATCGTCTTTCACGGCAACACCTGGCACGGCGCGAAGCCAAGGCGCAATCCGGGATTACGCCTGACGCTGTCCACCTTGTACTGCCGGATGTACATGCGACCCCAGGAACGCTATGAGGCGATCCTCAGCAGCGATGTTCTCGACCGCAATCCTTCGAGATTTGGCGAACTGATCGGAAGGGATGTACCGACTGGTTGGCGGTCGACGGACGAGGGACGGCGGATAGTGAGTCTCCGAAAGGAGAACGCGGGTAGGTACTACCGAACCCGCGGGCCACACGCGTAACAGGGGCCAACCGCCCGGCCACAGCCGATCATGACACGGTCGGGCGACACCGAATCACAGAACTTCCCGATTGCCTAGGTAGGGACGCAATACCTCGGGAACGCGAACCTTATGGTCCTTAGTCTGGTAGTTTTCGATCACGGTAGCGAGCAGGCGCGGAGTCGCTACCGCCGTGTTGTTAAGGGTGTGCACGAAACGCACCTTGCCGTCCGTGTCGCGGTACCGCAGATTCGCCCGTCGAGCCTGCCAATCATGCAGCGTTGAACAACTGTGTGTCTCGCGCAGCATGTCCAGCGACGGGAACCACGTGTTGATGTCGTTCATGCGGAACTTACCGAGCCCCATGTCACCGGTCGCGCACTCGACGACCTCGTAGTGCAGGCCCAGGTCCTGGAGGATCCGTTCGGCAGACGCCAGCAACTCGGCGTGCCATCGGGCCGACTCAGTCGGCTCGGCCTCACAGAGTACGAACTGCTCGACCTTCTCAAACTGGTGTACCCGCAGAAGGCCACGAACGTCTCGGCTTGCGCTACCGATCTCGCGCCGGAAACACGGCGATATACCGGCGTACAGGAATGGGAGACGGTTCTTTTCGAGGATCTCACCCGAATGCAATCCAACCAGGGCCACCTCGGCGGTGCCAGCGAGAAACGCGTTATCCGCTGGGAGTTCGTATGTTTCCTCCCTGCCTTTTGGAAACATTCCACTTCCCACCAGTGGCGCTTCCTTGACGAGCGCGGGTACGGAAATCGGAGTGAATCCCTTGGTCGTAAGTAGATCCAGCGCGTAGGAGTGCAAGGCTCGCTCCAACAGGACCAGATCGCCAGTCAAGGCGTATGCGCGCTCGCCAGCCACCTTGCGCGCCCTAGCGAACTCCGCCCAGCCACGCTTCTCGGCCAGCTCCACATGATCCAGCGGCGGGAAGTCGAATTCCGGCTTTTGCCCCCAGGTCTTGATGGTCACGTTGGCGGACTCATCAGGACCGATGGGCGCTTGGTCCCATGGAATGTTAGGTGTGATCAGCAGGAGGTCGTTGAGCCGCGTATTGCTTTCATCAAGGGCGTCACGGAGCTGCTTCAGCTGCGCATCGAGTTCGTTGCTTTCCGCGCGGAGCTCTTCACGCTGAGTAGCATCCGCCTTCGCGAAGCCCTTCGACAGCGTTCGCTTTCGGGCCTGGCCCTGGTCGAGTTCATGTTGCAGCTTGCGTGTCGTCTCATCGAGGGCGAGCAGCTCGTCGACGTCCAGGTTGACGCCCTTGACGCGGACGGCTTCCTTCACCGCATCGGGGTTGTCCCGGATGAAGCGTTTGTCAAGCATGGTATGCGTCATTCCTCGAATCAATCCTGGTCACAGGTAACACGCTGCCGCCAGGACGCTACCAGCAGCAGTCAGGTGCCCCACGGGCCGACCTGGCACTCCAACTGTAGGTCGTCGTCGCCGCGCTAAGCAGGTGGTTTATCGCCAATCTTGGTGACGGAACAGCACACGCCGCAGCGGAGCAGCCCACGCTAGAAGCGCGCCGGCGGCGTGGGGGCCGGTCAGGTTGTCGACATCGGGCCGAGGTCGCCGAGATTGGCTACACCGCGTTCACGTCCCGACCCAAGAGCCTGCAGGTGAGCGGACGGTTGATCGTGCGGCGGGTCAAGCGCCTGGACCCGAAGAACGCTGTCGGGTAGGAGGAACTGTTCGATGTCTGGCGTTACCACGCGGTGTTCGTCACCAGCCGGTTCGAGATGGGACAAGCCGAAGCCCAGCATCGCGGCCACGCGATCGTCGAGCAGGTCATCGCTGATGCCGCTGGCAGCGCGCTGGCTCACCTGCCGTCCGGGATCTTCACCGCCAACGCGGCCTGGGCCGTGCTGTGGGCGCTCGCGCACCACTCACCCACGCCACCGGCGCCTTGGCCGGGGCGTTCCACGCCCGCGCAACCACCGCCACGATCCGCACCCACCTGATCAACGTCCCCGCCCGACTGGGCCCGCTCGGCCCGGCGAGTGACTCTGCATCTGCCCGCGCACTGGCCCTGGCAACCAGCGTGGACAACCTACACGTGGCGATCCACCGCTCACTGCGGCAACGCACCGCCTGATGGCCTGACCACCGCCCGGCACAGGGCCCCGACCGGAGAACATAGTGGAGGAGCCGGACAGACCGGCGGCCCTCGCACGCCCGGACAACGACTATCAGCGAACGAAGATCCACAAATAAATCGAGAACGATCATTCAAGCCCGGTCGGTGGATTCGGGTTCAGCATGGCCAGTCCGCACAGCGCCGTGTGGTGCCGCAGACTCGTCCAGATCCGGTACTGGTTGTGGTCCCAGCCCCAAGACCCCTTGCCGGTGGCGATCGTCTCCTCCAACGGCCAGCGCCGCCCGACCATCAGCACCAGATGGGACAACGTTGGACTGATCGGGGAATCTTTCGGCACATGGTAGTACACAAACGACGTCCCCTCGGGAATGTCGGCGTCCGTGCCCTGGGCGCTAGTCGTGTTCGCCGCCGTGGTGGTGGTCTCTGCGGTGTTTTCCCCGTGGTGGTACGGGTCGACGGATCAGCAGGAAATGCTCGGGAGCGCCGAGGTCGATCATCGCCCACTCAGACCACCGCGGCCCGGTGCGCCCTGGCCCCGCAGACCGGATCTCGAAGTGCCCCTGGGCGCGTGTGGCCAGTTCATCCGCCCTGCACAGGTGTCCGGTGGTGGTGGAGATACGAAAATCTTTCGGCACAAAATAGGCGTAAGCCTCACCGTTCTCTTCGTGATCCTTTCGCAGGTCCGCGTACCGGCCGTACACGTCATCCCCCGTCGCCCAGGTGACACAGACACCTAGGTCACGCAGTTCGTGGAATGCCCGGTGGGCGATCTGCGGTTTTGTCTCGAAGACGGTCTCGTCGGGAATACCGGCGGCCGCGCGGCGGGCTTGACTGGTTTCCCCGGTTCCGGTGAACCAGTCTTTTTTGGGAGGAACAGGCCGTGAGTGATCTAGGTCGCGGCCTGGGGTGTGACATAGCTGGAGAACACCGAGGTCACGCACGGGGCTGTATGGCCGGACACAGCCAGCCCATTGTATTCCGGTGGCGACGGTGTGGTGGCCTCGTTTGAGTTGAGCGGTCTCATCGACGGCTATTCCCGGACCAAGTGGGTCGTCGGCGGGACACAGCAGCAGCCGTGGGGCCGAGGTGGCGATGCGATTCCAGATCTCCTTGTGGGCCCACTTGTTCTCCGCGATGAGTGACTGGAACAATCCCGGAGTGTCGTGACCGGCTTTCTCGGCCAGCTCCCAGCACGTCTTGATCGGTGTGTCGCAGGCAGTGAGGGCATCGGCGTAGTCGGCGGCCTTGCGCCAGGTGCGGTGCTGGGCGAAGACACCCGCGAAGGCCCGGGTGAACTCGGTATCGATCTGGTTGCTGATGGCCCGCAGGTCCTCTATGCTGATCGCGGCGACTGCTTCTTATTGTTTTGTGCTCACACGCGAAATGATAGAGGCAGTCGCCTTGGTCGTGGGGAACTATAGCTGTCGGTGTGGTCGCGGGCTGGCGCGGCGGTGGCCCTGCCCGCTCTCCTGGTTATGACGTCGAGTGACTGTCAGCCGATCGGCCCGGAGGGAAGCGATGGAGAAACCCGTCGCTTTTCGTCTCGGCGCGATCACCCTCCGACAAACCCGGACTGTAGTGATGACTTAACCCAAACCAGTCGCATGCCGCCAATTTGGAAAGGCCCGTCCTTACCCTTCACCTCAACACGAACTGAGGTCGAAAGGGCTTACTCCTCCTCGGTAGGTGTCTTCGAACACTAGCCACTCGGTTGTTGATGTTGTTCATATTTTGTGCGCTCTTGATCGAGCAGCTTAAGAACGGACAATTCGGACAGAAACTGACACTGGGTCGTGCGTGGTGCGGACGTATGGAGGAGGACTAAACGAAGAAGCCTCTTGATGTCATAGAGTGAGTGCACCACCGAGAATGATGCGATCCTGATCGTGCAGCCGGCAAAGAAAGGTGACTACCAGTGCGGGGTGTGGAACTTATCGTTGAGGAGGGGGAAATCATTTCCCGGGAGCTTAAGGTCGAACGGTCATTCCGGTGGATCGGGCGCTTGCTGAACAGGGATCATTCCGTGATATCACGTGAGATCGTCCGGAATGGTGGCCGATCGGCCTACCGGGCGATCTCCTCCCGGCACCGTGCCGGCACGCAGCGTGCACGTCCGAAGGCCGGGCTGCTGGAAACGAACACGGCGTTGCGCGACGAGGTGAACGCCGGGCTGGAGAAAAAGTGGTCGCCCCAGCAGATCAGCAAGCGGCTGCGTCAGGACTTCCCCGGGGACGATACTATGCGCGTATCTCATGAGACCGTTTATGAATCTCTGTATCTGCAGGCGCGTGGTGAGTTGCGCACTCAGCTGAAAATCGCCCTGCGCCGGGGCCGCACACGCCGGGTCAGCCGGTCCCGGCCTGCCGTGGCCAGGGGAAAGATCCTGGACATGGTCAACATCAGCGAGTGTCCCGTGGAGGCCGAGGATCGCGCGGTTCCCGGATTTTGGGAGGGAGATCTCGTGCGCCACGAGGCGCTGTGTTTTCGAGCGGAGGTGAAAGACCTGCGCCGTTGTGTTGTCGCAGCAGCATAGCGAAGCTGGGGGCAGCCTGATCCGGGAATCGCCGGGGAGGGTGGAAAGCGGCCCCGACAACGCCGGGGCGGGCTGGTACTGCCGAATGGTTCGGGTCCGGCAAGCGAGACGGGAAGGTGTACGAGAGGAACCGGTGTTGTTACATCCCTTAAGTCTCCCGCCAGCTCGAACTCGGTGGATATGGGTTGGATCGCGGTGCGTACCTTGCTATGGATACGTGGCTGGGGAACTTCCGGGCTGGTTAAGGTCGCTGGTTCGGGAGGTCACGGTGAAAGTCTGCGGCGTAGCCGTGACGATACCGCAGGGATATAGCCGGGCGCCTCACCCGATAATCGAGACACAGTGAACGTGGGAACCACTCCGGGGCTCCACGGCCACCGCGGTTACTCGTGGTGGGCGTGGATAGGCACGACGTCTGCTGATGGCTCGGTAGTGGGGCGGAGGACCCGTAGTAGTCCGAGGACGGGAAAGCCGTCCACATGGCGAAGGGGTCCAGCGGATTCATGCGAGCGAGGGACTGTAATGGGCGGAGACATCATTGAATGATGGTGAACCGTGGCCAGACGCCAACATGGCGTGGTTTCGGGTACGACGGATGCGGACCAAGCTGCACCAGTGGGCGACCAGCGACGCTGGTCGTCGGTTTGATGACCTGTTTAACCTCGTGTGTCACCCGGACTTTCTCGCTGTGGCGTGGGAAAGGGTGACTGGGAATAAAGGTGCGCGCGCTCCGGGGGTGGACCGGGTGGCTCCTTGGTTCATCTCCGAGCCGGTCAGGGTCGCCGAGTTTCTGAGCGAGACCCGGGAACTGCTGAGGCGACGGGAGTTCGCTCCGTTGCCTGTGCGGGAGCGTAGGATCCCCAAGCCTGGGCAGCCGGGAAAGTTCAGACGGCTCGGGATTCCGACAGCTCGGGACCGATTGGTGCAAGCGGCGTTGGTGCTGGTACTGGAACCGATCTTTGAGGTGGATTTCAAGCCCGTGTCCTACGGGTTCCGCCCCAAACGTCGTGCACAGGACGCGATCGCGGAGATCCACTACTACGGGACGGGTTCCCGAAGTTACGAGTGGGTGTTCGAAGCCGATATCGCGGCTTGTTTCGATGAGGTGTCGCATTCGGCGGTCCTGGACCGTCTGAGACGTCGGATCGGGGACAAGCGCGTCGTTTCCTTGGTGAAGTCCTTCTTGAAAGCCGGCGTTATGACCGAAGCGGGACATTATCAAGGGGCGGTTGCCGGCACTCCCCAAGGCGGTATCGTTTCGCCATTACTGGCGAATATCGCCCTGTCGGCGTTGGATGAGTACTTCATCGCCAAGGATGACCACGGAACACCGTGGCGGCGTGAAGTGCATCGAAAACGCGGCGGAGCCTTCTACCGGATCGTC
>JBOHHE010000186.1:0-26505 GCA_050700355.1 Pseudonocardiaceae bacterium | reverse complement strand
GCGTCGCTCTGTTAGTCGTGACCGTGCCCGAGGGTCTGGAGGTCTACGGCACCTCGACGGGGCGCTACTGCTGGCGGCGCGGCACCAACTGTATGCCGATGACCGCCGACGACGTGGCACGGTTGCGGGAGGAGCGCCGTGGCGACGACTGGTCGGCCCGATCAGCCCGCCGCGGGGGCCTGGAGGAAGTGGATGCAACCGCGCTGGCCCGGGCTCGCGAGCTGCTCAGCGGAGTACCAACCCCCGGTACTGTGGCGCTGTCGCGGGGCAGCGACACTGACCTGTTGCGGGGACTTGGGTTGCTCACTCCGGCCGGTGCGCTGACCTATGCGGGCTGGTTAATATTCGCTCGCCGCCCGGACGGCGAGCAGGCGAGCATCGTGTATCAGTATCGGCGAGTCGCCGGTGGGGAGCCCGATTCTGTGCTGCATCTCGGGGGTCCACTGTTGCTCGCCGTCGAACGGTTGCTGGAGGCCGTACAGGTCCGATTGGTGCAGACTCCGGTGAACCTCGCTGGTGGGTAGCAGGTCGCCGTGCCGGATTTTCCGCCCACCGCCGTGCGCGAGGCGCTACTGAATGCTGCGGTGCACGGCGACCACCGAACTGGTCGACCGATTCAGGTGGAGCACTCACCCGGGTGGCTGACGGTGACCTCACCGGGTCCGCTGGTCGCCGGGGTGACGCCGCAGAACATTCTTCGCCACCCGCACCGAGCCCGGTTCCGGCTGCTGTTCACCGCATTCCGTCACCTCGGCCTGGTCGAACAGGTGGGCGCAGGGATCGATCGGATGTACCGGGAAATGCTCCTTATCGGGCGCACACCGCCGCGCATCCACGAGGACCAGGACCAGGTGTCGGTGACGTTCAACGCGGACGAGCCCAACATCCGTATCGCACGGTTTGTCAATACTCTGCCGTACGCAGATCGGGACGATCTGGACTTGCTGCTGGTGCTCGGGATGCTACGGCGCCGACGAGCAGTGAATGCCCCGGCCGTGGCGGTGGAAATCCAGCGCCCTGCATCGGATGCGGAACTGCTGCTGCGCAGGCTCAGCGAGGGCGAGCAGCCGCTACTCGAACCGACTGCCGGCTCGTCGCACCGGCGTCAACCGAACTACCGCCTGCGGGGACCCGTCCTGGCCAAACTCGGCTCGGCCGTCGCATATCATCGCGTACCAAGCACCGAGCGGGATCGGAAGATCATCGAGCACCTCACCGAGTACGGCTCGATCAACAATCGGACCGTGCAGAACCTGTTCGACGTGGACGTCCATCGAGCTTCGGCGATCTTACGTGATCTCGTCGAGCGCAACTTAGTGGTGCGCACCTCCGACCAGACTCGCGGCCAGAGCGTCCGATACGGACCGGGGCCAGGGCAACTTCAAGATCACCTTGACTTGGGCGCCGTGACACCTGACCTTGCTCCAAGGCTGGCTATGGCCGGTACCGTTGCGCCGGACCCGACCTGGATTGCGGCGATCCACCAGTCGGCGGAGGACTTCGCTCCACTCGGAACCGCGGTGGTGATCGATGGGCGGCGGATTTTGACCTCCGCTCACGTTGTCACAATCTCGGGTGCAATGCGGCCCGAACTGTGGGTGGCGTTTCCGATGGCCGAAGACCCGTCGGCTGCCCGGCGGCGCGCGATCAAGATACGGCTGGCCGCGCATCCGCTAGCGGATCTGGCCGCGGTGGAGTTCGAGGAGCCGATTCCGGACGGGGTAGCTGCGGCGCCGCTGCGGTGCCCGAAACCGGCCGACATCCTTGAGCGGGCATGGTGGGCATTCGGGTTCGCCCACCACGACCCGCGGGGCAACGAGGCGGCCGGGACGGTGGGCGCGTCGCTGGGATATGGCTGGGTGCGGCTGGACACGAACTCGCGCTACCCCGTCGAACCCGGCTTCAGCGGCGGTGGGCTGTGGTGCCCCGACTACGGCGCGGTGGTCGGCATCGTCGGGCAGGTTAACAACCGAGGCGATGCCCAGGCAATCACCCTGCATCAGGCGGACGGATACCTGCCCGCAGAGAGGATCCGCGTGCTGACACAGTGAACCGTGGCCGCGGGTAACCATCAGAAGCAACCCCACCCCGCAGGCGAACTACCCAAAGTAACGATTGCTAAATACTAAGCGATCTTGTCGTTGCCCTGACCTGACGGGTACGGCGGTCATATCTCCGGATTGATGACCACGCCCGCCGAGGTGCGAATGTCTAAGACGAGGGATTCGAGCATTGTGGCCAGTTTCTCGCGTGCCTCGAGTGTCGCGCGCCCTGTGGGTAGATCATGGGGCCACATCGTCGAGCGTCCACTGGATTTGCCGCAGCAACACAGCGAGTTGTAACCCCGTCATGATCATCTAAGTCACGCCCTCAGCGCAGGATCGGCAGGAGCTGCGCTCCGGAGTGGTGAGACTCGCCGCCAGCACCGGATTGCCGCACACGGCGAGGTAACACCCGGCGAGTCGGCCTGCGGTCATCGCCTCTTCGCTGACCAGGTGCAGGATGCCTGCGGTGTCGGTAACCGGGAAGAACATCAGGGCGGGGGCGCTCACCGGGCCCCCTCCATTCGGTCCCGTTGGTGCCGGGCCCGCCCGCCGGGCCGGGGGCGTTCCAGCAGCACCGCGACCAGCATTATGAAGTAGACAAGTGCCCCCAGGAGCACCTCTGCCACTATGCCATCGTTCATAAGCACAGAGCGTGGCGAATCAGTAACAGCGTGGAGTCTACGTATTGTTGACTTTAGTTAATACCGAACCGGTTGCCCAAGCTGTCAAGCTCCCACACCGGGTGGCGCGCTCGCCGGTGCAGCGTGAGCACCAGGTCCCGGGCGATCGGTTCGTTCCGGATCACTACCGGCGCCAACCGATCAGCGGCGTCCAGAGCACGCAACGCCTCGCTGTCTCGCGCGCCTTCGGCCTGCACCCAGCAACGGGCCAGCGCGAAGCGCACGTAGCCCTCCCGGCATCTGCTGCCCAGCACTGACAGGTTGACGGCCGCAGCGGTGAAACGTTCAGCAGTCTCTGGGCCGTCGTTGTTCTCCGCCGCGATCGACAGTTCCCAGCCGGCCACGTTGGTCGGGCCGAAGTGATAACGCAGGTGATTGCGCTCCCCGGTATGGGTGGCCAATGACCGCGCCTCCACCAGATGCGTGCCGATGTCGCTGGTGCGGCCGTCGCGGGCGGCGATCAGGGCGGAGGTCAGATGCAGAATTCCGCATGCTTCGGCGACGGTGGTGTTCTGTGGTGTCGGGCCGGGCAGGGCGGAGATCTCGCTGAGCACCTCGGCGCACAGCGCGGCGGCGCGTCGGCGGGCGCGCAGCCGCATCAGCGCGACGGCCCGGCACATTGCCAGCATTCCCACCAGATCCGGACGCTCGGCCAACCGCGCGGCCTCGTAGCCACGGTCAGCCGCAGCCATGGCCAGTGCGCCCTCCCCGATCCGGTAGGCCAGGCAGTAGGCCACCATGCATGCTTCCGCCAGCCCGACCAGCGCTGCCTGCCGCTGCGCGGAGCCACCGGTCACCGCATGGACGTGCAGCTCGGTGAGCACGGCTCCCAGATCCTGGCCGGCCATCGCGTAACGGGCATCATCGGCGTACGCATTGGCCTGCGCGGCAGCACGGACCAGCTCCGGCAATTCCCGGGCGGGTACATCGGGCACATCGCAGAGCGTGCTGTCATGCAGATGGGCACTGATCTCCGCGACAGCGGCCCCGACGTCCGCGCTCTGCCGGTCCGGCGGCAGGTACGGCTGGCCGGTCAGATCGGCCACCGAGCAGCCCAGTGCCTCGGCCAGGTCCTCCAGCAGACCGCGCCGATTGAACCCCCGCTCGCCACGTTCCAGCATCGACAGATATTGCTTGGTGATCCCCGCGAGCCCGGCTGTCACGGCTTGGCCCACTCCACGGCGACGCCGGATCCGCCGTGCTCGCGCGCCGATCGTGCGCGCCTCCTCTATATCCATGAAAGGTTCTCCTCCCCAGCTCTCCACTGATGCCCCGGGGCTTACACCTCGACGAGGCGCGAACGCCAGGCCAAGTACTTAAGTGCAGGGTCCTCTGCGCTGATGTATCGATCATCAGTGGGCCGAAGGAGCCGGGACATGACCGAGCTCTACCCCCCGATCGAGCCGTACGACCACGAGCTGGTTGCTCTTCAGCGGTTCCTGGGGGTCCATGTTGTGGCGCCTGGCTTGGGGAAGGCGCCCTGCTACGCGACGCCGGACAGCTGGCCGGGGTTGGTGGGAGCCGGCTCCCACGAATACCTCCGGTCAGGAGGTGACCTCGTAATGCAGGTGATAGTGAGCACCGGACGTCTTGAAGTCAGCGTGCTGCAAGCCGGTGGCTTTCCGCTCTCTGGCCCTCCGCTAGGAATTGATGCCATCACGCCAACTGTGGGATCGATTTACAGGAGAATTCCAGAGCCCACCTTGCTGGGCGCCCCGAACAACCCCGCGGAGTAAGCCCCCACCGATGCCCTGAGGCTATGCACCTCGATGAGCAGTGCGAACGCCAGACTACGTGTCACTCAGCTGGGCGGATTGTCGGAGGCAGGGGACATGACCCAATCGTGACGACGCTGAGCCCGGCAGCGCGCAGACCTGTGGGGAACGCGATGCGTCCAAGGTCACGATCGATGAAGAAGGTCGGTGGCTCAGGCGGCTTCGGTGTGGACACGCAGCACGCTCAGCAGATCGTCGCGGGGTACCCCGTACTCAGCCACGAGGCCCTTGATGTCGGTGCCTGCTTTGAATGCTGCGAGCACGGTCTCCAGACGTACCGCGCCGCGAGCGAAGATCGGTAAGCCGAACGAGCGCCGAGGATCGACGACGACATCGGCGCGGCCGTACTTCGGCAGATGAATCCGCTGCGCCCAACCATCCGCGGCGAAGTCGATACGACGCAGATAACTGTCCACGACCTCGTTGAACACCCGCTGGTTGTTGCGCACGACGACGAGCTCACGGGCACTGCGTGCCTCAGGGGTGTTCCCTGAGCGTTCCGCGAAGTCGTAGAGCACCTCCGCGCCGTCGGTGTAGAGCGAGCGCGACGCCAGCACATGCTCAATCCCGAGTTCCTCGGAGAGCCGGTCGAGAGCCGGCCGGATCCGTTGCAACGGCACCCCGACGCCACGGATGGCGGTGAGCGCATGCGCTTCAGCGAGGCCGATGAAGGGAACACAGACCCCGGCATCACGCGGCAGCGTCGTGACGATGGGTTCACCGCGCACCGGACGGCGGCCCTCGCGACGGCGCTCGTAGCCGTGCACCCACGTGCGGAACGTCGAAACCGGAACGTCCAGATGCCGGGCCGCCTCGGACACCGAGTACAGCGGTGTCCTGAAACGCTCGTCGCTGGTCATGGTCGCCAGTCTGTCATCCACACCGAACGCAACACCCGAGTGTCATCGACTCAGGACCAGGGGCGCCATCGGACTGCGCGGGTCTGCGAGTTCAAGGCGAACGCGGCGATCAGCGGAGCATCTTCATCGCCGGAGCAGTGCGGCGGGCCATCGACGAACTCGACCGAAGCCAGGCGCTGGAAGCCGCGCTGGATTCGATTCCCGACTCCGGTCACGACTGGGACGACGACCCAGCGGCATGGGTACGCGCCCAGCGCGCTGACTCCGAGCGGCTCGCCGGGTGATGGGTGCCCTGGTCCTGGACACCACCGTCCTGATCGATGCGCTTCGGGGGCGACCCGCCGCCGAACGCATCCGCGACCTTGTCTCCCGGCGTGAGGTGCTGCTCACCACCGCCATCAACGTCGAGGAGATCGTCCGCGGATTGCGACCGAGCGAACACGCCGCCGCCGACGCGCTGTTCACCGCGCTGCGCGTCCTCCCGATCCGCGAAGCCGACGCCCGGCGAGCCGGAGCGTGGCGGCGAGAACATGCCGCCCGCGGTGTGACCCTGCACCAGGCCGACTGCCTGATCGGCGCGGTCACCGCCGGGATCGACTGCCGGCTCCCAGAGACGAACCGCTCCCAGAGACGAACCACTGTGCAATGCCGAGTGCCCAGCTCTTAGGTCGCGAGAGTCTGGAGTGAGATGTCCAGTTCGGAGCGGTTCAGCAGATCACGGCTTGTCCAGCCGGGCAGCTTGCGCCAGTGAGCGCAGCTCGTCGCCGAGCGCACGCGGGACCCGCTGCGACGGCCGCTCGGTTATCGCAGGCTCAGGCAGCCCCCGCAGATCGGAGCGGCCCCGGCTGGAAGGAATGAGCCGCTGCCACACCTGCGGCAGGTCTGCCAGGTCAGGCGGTGCGTCCGCCGGTACTGCCGCCGTCGCCGTTTGCGTTCCCGGCGGTGCTCGACCATCCGGGCCCAGCCTCGACCCAGTCCCATCGCTCTCACATCCCTTCCACACCTGAGAGGAAGAACTTTCCGGATTCCCCGGCGCTGATTCGGGTGGCGATCTCGGTGGCTTTCTTCTGCTCCCGCTCGGCCCAGTACAGGGCCTCGTGATGGTGGCCCCGGTCGATCTCGGCGATCTCCCGGTACAGCGCCACCGACCGCTCGAAGTAGGACTTCCACGTTTCCAGGGACGCCTGCCCCTTCGGCCGGATCCGCACCAGCGCCTCGTGTGCCTGCATCAACGTCCTGGGCGGCTCGGGTCGCTGGGCGTGCTGGCCCCCGCTCTCCCCGGCCGCCTTGCTCTCGACCATCTCTGGCTCCCCATCAGTCCACGGCGCAGCGCTCCACGGCCTGCGCGTCTGATCCACTCGGATACCGTCGCGGGGCAGATCACCGTGCCGCCCTCGCCGATCATGAGGCAACCGGTTGACCGGAAAGCACGCAAGGAATTGCGCCAAAGGCAATCACGAATACCTTCTGGTGGCATGTTGATTGCCGATTTACCCCATTTGTGTCTACTCTCCCCACGGGAGGTGACCATGAGCAATCGGGAGCCCACCGTGCGCAGCCGGGAGCTGGGCGACGGGCTGCGCACGGTGATGCACCGTGCCGGGCTGACCGGCAAGCAGGCCGCGCACCTGCTCGGCTGGTCGCCGAGCTGGGTGTCGCGGCTGCTGTCCGGCAAGCGCAGCGCCACCGAGCTGGACGTCGCGGCGTTCCTCGGGGTGTGCCGGGTCAAGGGTCCCGAACGTGACCGGCTGCTGGCACTGTGCCAGGAGCAGCACACCCCCGGCTGGTTCCAGCAGCACGGCTCCCGCCTGCCCAAACAGCTCGTCACGCTGATCGACCACGAGAACAGGGCGATCGCAATCAACGATTTTGAGACGACCGGCGTGCCCGGACTGCTGCAGACCGGCGAGTACGCCCGCGCGGTGATCAGCCGGGTGGTCAACGTGCCACCCGAGGAGGTGGACGATCGGGTGGCCGCCCGGCTGGCCCGGCAGAACCTGTTCAGCCGGGACCGCCCGGCCCGGTTCACCTTCTACCTGCACGAGGCGGTGCTGCGCACGCCGGTGGGCGGGCGCGCGGTAATGCGTGACCAGCTCCACCATCTGGTGCGGATGTCCACCCGCCCCTACCTGGTCGTCCGGGTGGTGCCCTTCTCGCTCGGCGCGCACGCCGCCATGACCGGGGCGTTCCGGCTCATGGAGTTCGCCGACTTCAAGCCGATGGCCTACCTGGAGAGCGAGACCTCCAGCCTGTTCCTGGAGAAACCGGAGGAGATCACCGCGTACCGCAACATCCTGGGGGCGCTGGCCCGGACCGCGCTGGGGGAGGGACAATCGAGGGAAATGATTGCCACCCTGGCAACCGAGTTCTACGGGAATCGAGAGGACCATGACAACCGCGCCTGAGCCGGGCGGCATCGTCTGGCACACCAGCAGCTACAGCTACGGCAACGGTAACTGCGTCGAGGTGGGTTGGCGCACCAGCAGCTACAGCGCGGGTAGCGGTAACTGCGTGGAGGTGGCGGCCACCCCGGACGCCGTGCTGGTCCGCGACTCCAAGGACCGCGACGGCCCCGCCCTCACCGTCCCCACCCCCGCCTGGCGGACCTTCCTGCGCACCGCCACCCGCTGACCACCCACCCGATCGCGGACCCGGAGCTGCCGCCCGTACCCCTGGTGTGGTGGACGCGACGAGGAGAACCCGGTGCTGATGCGCTGCGCTTCGATCTTGGCCGGTACGGGTGATGATCTAGGTACCTGGTGTGTGCCTATCGGTGCCGGCGAGGTCGCGGTGGTGGACCACACGGAGCGGTTGCGCGAGTATCTCGGCATCGAATCGCTCGGGGGAGAATTACCCGCTCGCAGATGGGCGCAATCGACCCGGAGCCTCCCCGTCGCCGCCCGATAGCGCAGACGGGCGACGACGCGGCGGGGATCAGGTGACAGCACCGTGTCGGTGTTGGGGGCGACTACGTAGCAGACGGCAGGAGCGGTGGACCGGATGCCTGATTGGCTACCGCTCCACGTCGCCGCGGATAAACGCCTCGACCGCAAGGTAGGCGTCAGAATCGGAGTACTGCTCCGGGGGTGATTTCATGAAGTAGGCGGACGCGGAGATGATCGGACCACCGATACCCCGATCCTTGGCGATCTTCGCGGCCCGGATCGCGTCGATGATCACACCGGCCGAGTTGGGCGAGTCCCAGACTTCGAGTTTGTATTCCATGTTCAGTGGCACGTCACCGAACCCGCGGCCTTCCAGCCGCACGTAGGCCCACTTGCGGTCGTCCAGCCACGGGACGTGATCAGAGGGGCCGATATGGACCGCTGCCCGCTCCATCTCATGCGGTATCTGCGAGGTCACCGACTGAGTCTTGGAGATCTTCTTCGACTGCAGCCGCTTGCGTTCCAGCATGTTCATGAAGTCCATGTTGCCGCCGAAGTTGAGCTGGTAAGTGCGCAGCAGCTCCACCCCGCGGTCCTCGAATAGCTTGGCCAGCACCCGGTGCGTGATGGTCGCCCCGACCTGGGACTTGATGTCGTCGCCGATGATCGGCACGCCTGCCTCGGTGAACTTGCTCGCCCACTGCGGATCGGAGGCGATGAACACCGGCAGGGCGTTGACGAACGCGACCCCGGCATCAAGGGCACACTGCGCGTAGAAGCGGTCCGCGTCCTCCGAGCCCACCGGCAGATAGGACACCAGCACATCGGCGCCGGACTCGCGCAGCGCCTTGACCACGTCCACCGGTTGCTCATCGGACTCCGTGATGATCTCCCGGTAGTACTCGCCCAGGCCGTCCATGGTGTGCCCGCGCGCCACCGTGACGCCCAGTGGCGGCACGTCACAGATGGAGATGGTGTTGTTCTCGCTGGCGGCGATGGCCTCGGACAGATCCCGCCCCACCTTCTTGGCATCGACGTCGAACGCGGCGACGAACTCGATGTCGCCGACGTGATACTCACCGAACCGCACGTGCATCAGACCGGGTACGCGGGTGGAGGGGTCGGCGCCACGGTAGTAGTGGACGCCCTGCACCAATGAGGTGGCGCAGTTTCCCACCCCGACGATGGCGACCCGGATACTCGGATCACCGGCATGCTTCCGGCCCCGCTCGTCGCGGCCCTCAATCATGGTCCACCCCTTCTGTCTGGTCGTGTGATGGTGCTGGATTGTCCCGTTCGTGGGCGATCAGTTCGTTGAGCCAGCGGACCTCGCGCTCGCTGGTGTCCAGGCCCATTCGGTGCAGCTCAAGGGTGTAGCGGTCAATCTGGTCGCCGGTGCGAGCCAGCGCGGCACGCAGTCCCTCCCGACGTTCCTCGACGCGGCGTCGCCGCCCTTCGAGGATGCGCATCCTGACCTCAGCCGGGGTTCGCGAGAAGAACGCCAGGTGCACTCCGAAGCGGTCGTCTTCCCAGGTCTGCGGTCCGGCATCGGCCAGAAGCGTGGCGAAGCGCTCCTTGCCGTCCGCGGTGAGTTTGTACACCCGACGTCCTCGGCGGGCCCACGCCTTGCCCCGGCCCGCGAGTTGCTCCTCGCGGGCCTCGTCGTTCTCGACGATGAGGCCATCGCGCTGCAGCCGACGAAGCGTCGGGTACAGCGAACCGCAGGAGAAGGCGCAGAACGCGCCGAGCAGGCCGGTGAGGCGCTTACGCAGTTCGTATCCATGCATCGGCGAGTCGTGCAGCAGCCCAAGCACCGCAAGTTCCAGCATGCGGCACCTCCTTCGGGGCATCCGATGTATATGAAAACTATATCGTGCCGATACATCATGAAGGTGATCAGGGGTTGGCTCGGGCAGAGCTGCTGAGCGGTGCGGACACCTGGGGAAAGGCGACCCCGCCCGAACGTCGGAGCGTTGATCACAGAATGGTTGCGTAGGCTGTCGGGCGTGCGGACCCAACGGCAGGTGGTGGACTACGCCCTGCGGCGGCGTGCGCTGCTCGCGGCGGTCTACGCTGGCCGGGTGGGGGTGCTGGAGGTCTGCGACGCGAACCCGTACCTGCTGCGGGCCGCGAAGTTCCATGGTGAGTCCAGTTCGGTCACCTGCCCGGTGTGCCGCAAGGAGCCACTGACGTTGGTGTCGTGGGTATACGGCGACGAACTCAAGCACGCGGCGGGCTCGGCGCGGACCGTCGAGGAACTGAATCGAATGGCCGCGCTGTTCGAGGAGTTCAGCGTGCACGTCGTCGAGGTGTGTCGTACCTGCAGCTGGAACCACCTCGTCCAGTCATATGTCCTGGGGACGAGGGGTGTGGGAAGCAGGCGGGCTCGCCGCCGGACGGCGGCCGAGTGACCCATCCGGGTGCCTGGATACGAACCCCTCACGCACGACTTGAGCATCGGTCTGGGAGGCCAACGCGTGAGCGACCAGCGAGGAGAGCCCGGTCAACAGCCGCCGGGGCCGGGTAGGGACCGCGTACCACTGCCGCCTGGCCGGGTGCCCCCCCGCCCTGACCGGATACCCCCCCGAACGGGACCGCCGCGCGGGCAGGCCTGGCCTCCCCCGCCGGAGCCTGAACTGCTCACCCACGCGATGCCGCCCCCCGCTCGCCACCCCGACGATCGCCGGGGATACAACCGCCCCGAGTCCAGGCCCGGCGCTCAGCCCCGTCCCAGCGCCAGGCCCGCCCCGGCGTCCCGCCCCAAGCGCAAAGTGCGCAATATCCTGCTGGTGGGTGCACTCCTCACGGCCCTTGCGCCGCTCCTCGCGTTCTTCGCGGGTTATCTCCTGCTGGATGTGCCGTCCCCGGCGGCGCTGGCCGCCAAGCGTGAGCAGGTAACCACGATCATGGCCAGCGATGGGAGCACCGAACTCGGTCGTTATGTGCCCGAGGAGGGAAACCGGATCGAGGTGGGCCTGGCGGACGTGCCGGAGCACGTGCAGAACGCGGTGCTGGCCGCCGAGGATCGCAGCTTCCGTTCCAATCCCGGCTTCGACGTCGTGGGCATCGGCCGAGCGGCCTGGAACCAGTTGACCGGGGGTACCGGCGGTGGTTCCACAGTCACCCAGCAGTACGTCAAGGTGGTCACCGGCGAGGACGACTACAGCCTGATCCGCAAGTTCAACGAAGTGGTCATCGCGACCAAGATGACCAAGCAGAACTCCAAGGATCAGATCCTGGAGAACTACCTCAACACGATTTACTTTGGTCGCGGCGCCTACGGCATCCAGGCCGCCAGCCAGGCTTACTTCGGCAAGCAGGTGCAGGAGCTCAGCTCGTCGGAGGCCGCGGTGCTGGCCGGCGCGATCCAGGCCCCGTCGAGGTGGGATCCGGCCAAGAACCTGCCGCAGGCGCAGGCCCGGTGGACTTTCGTGCTGGACGGCATGGTGGGGCAGGGGTGGCTGTCCGAGGCTGAACGAGCCGCCGCGCAGTACCCGGCGACCATTCCGCCCACCCAGGTAGCCGGCTCACCCACCGACGACCGGGCGCACATCGTCGTTCAAGTGCTCGCCGAGCTCGAGGAGCAGGGCATCAGCCGTGAACAGCTCGCCCTCGACGGTGGCCGGATCACCACAACCATCGATCCCAGGGCGCAGCAGCTGGCCCGGGACGCGGTGTTCACCGAGCTCGAAGGACAGCCGGAGAATCTGCACTCCGCGCTGGTCGCGATCGATCCACCCAACGGAGCGGTGATCGCCTACTACGGCGGACAGGAAGGAACCGGCTTCGATCTGGCCGGAGGTCCGACCTGGAACCCCGGTTCCTCGTTCAAGCCGTTCGCCATGCTCGCCGCGCTCGAGAAGGGCATCGGGATCAACTCGATCTACGACGGCGACTCCCCGCTGACGATCGACGGCATCGAGTACGCGAACTCCGAGAGTCGCGATGTCAACGCGCTGCCCTTGCGTGAGGCCATGAAGCAGTCGGTCAACACGACGTTCGTGCAGCTGACCGACGAGGTGGGCCCGCAGGCGGTCCGGGACGCCGCGATCCAGGCGGGCATCCCGGAGCAGATCGACGGCCAGCCGACCCTGCTCGAGCCGAGCGGCGGGCCGCCAGGGGTAGGTATCGCGCTGGGCCAGTATCCGGTGCACACCATCGACATGGCCAGCGCGTACGCCACCTTCGCCGCTGAGGGCATGCACAGCGATCCGTTCTTCGTCCGTGAATATGTCGATGCCCGAGGCAACCTCAACTACACCCACGTGGGCACGCCGGAACGGGCCTTCGACCCCCGGGATCCCGAACGCAACACCCAGCTGGCCCGCAATGTCACCGCGTCCATGTTCGAGGTCGCCCGTGCGTCGCAGATCCCGCTGGCAGGCGGGCGGCAGGTCGCCGCGAAGACCGGTACCCACCAGCGCGGTGACACCGGCACCAACTCAGCGGCCTGGACCGTCGGGTACACCCCGTCGATCTCCACAGCGGTCTGGGTGGGCGATCCGGCCAACTCGGCTATCAAAGACAGGCGTGGCAACGACGTCTTCGGACGGGGCTTACCAGGGGCTATCTGGCAGCGGTTCATGGACTCCTACCTCAAGGGCACGTCGGTGGAGACCTTTCCCCCGGCCAAGTTGATCGTGGGGGCGACGGCGGGCCCTGCCGCCGCACAGATCGCCCCGCCCCGCCCGGAGCGGCCGGAGACCACGGAACCGTCCAGGCCGCCCCGTCCCACGCGGACCGTGGAGCCGGTGCCGACCGAGGAACTGGAGTTGCCGACCGTGCGGCCCAGCCGAGATCGGTGTTTCCCGTTCGGATGTGACAACGATGAGCCCACCGACGAACCAGGCCCCCGGCGACCCGGTGATGGCGAGCGGAATGACCCCTAGTCACTAGCATTCCCGCCGTGACACCTCCGACGGACGAGCTGCCGATGGGCGCTCGCCGACTCGATGGGCGCTCGCTGTCGCCGTCGGAGCGGGTGGTGCCCAGCTGGACCGATCCGGTATCCCGCCGGGCCAGCGGGATCGTGGGCGGTCCACTGGGCTGCCATGCGGTGCTGGGCAGGCACTGGTTCTGGACCCCGCTACGGGTGGTGCTGTTGCTCGCGACGATCACCCTGGCGCTCGGCTGGCTGGCCAAGGCCCCGTGCTTGCAGACCTACCGTGACGTCTCCGGGATGGTGCTGCTGGACTGGCGGGACGGGCGGCAGTACCAGGCGATGTGCTACTCGGACACCATCCCGCTCTACACCGCGGAGCGGCTCAACCAGCCGGGGTTCGCGGGCTTTCCGTACAAGACCTCGTGGGTCGAGCACCAGGGGCAGGCCAACGAGCAGGTGCGGTACATGGAGTACCCGGTGCTCACCGGGCTGTACCAATGGACTGTCGCGCAGCTCGCCCATGCCTGGTCAGCGGGCGCGGAGACGGGGTGGCTGCCTGGATCAGTGCCCGCTGTGGTGCATTTCGACATCAGCGCGCTGTTGCTGGCCACAGCCTGGCTGATCACGGTGTGGACGTTGGTCCTGCTGTCACCGCGGCGACCATGGGATGCGGCGCTGGCCGCGTTGTCCCCCTTGGTGGTGGTACACGCCTTCACCAACTTCGACGTCCTGGCCACCGCGCTGGCCACCGGTGGGCTGCTGGCGTGGGCCCGGCGCCGGCCGGTGCCGGCCGGGGTGCTGCTCGGGCTGGGCGGGGCCGCCAAGCTCTACCCACTGTTCCTGCTGCTGCCGATCCTGCTGCTGTGCCTGCGTGCCGGACGGCTGCGTGCCGGATGCCAGGCGCTCATCGCCGCTGGGTTGACGTGGGCGGCGGTCAATGCCCCGATCGCGGTGTTGTTCCCGGCCGGGTGGGCGGAGTTCTTCCAGCTCAACAGCCGCCGCGTGGCTGATCCGGACTCGCTCTACAACGTGGTTGCCGTCTTCACCGGCTGGCCGGGGTTCGACGGGCCGCTCGTGCCCGGCCAGCACCCCACCGTGCTCAATCTGGTCAGCGCAGGGTTGTTCCTGCTGGCCTGCGCGGTGGTCGGGGCGGTCGCCCTCACCGCGCCACGGCGTCCTCGGCTGGGTCAGCTCTGCTTTCTGGTGGTGTGCGCCTTCCTGCTCACCAACAAGGTATGGAGCCCGCAGTACTCGCTGTGGCTGGTGCCGCTGGCGGTGCTGGCGATTCCCCGCTGGAAACCGGTACTGGCCTGGATGGTGCTCGATGCGCTGGTCTGGGCCCCCCGGATGGCCTACTACCTCGGTCCGGCTCGGGACGGCCTGCCCATCGAGCCGTTCCTCGGCACGGTCCTGATCCGCGACATCGCCGTCCTGGCTCTGTGCGCGCTGGTGCTCCGTGACATCTGGCACCCCCAGCACGACGTCGTCCGAGCCTCCGGAGATGACGACCCCCACGGCGGCGTGGTCAACGCTGCCCCGGATGCCCTGGTGTTACGTCCTGAGCGGCGCCTGAGCCGGATCTTCGCAGGCCGAAGGCAGGACCGGCGTGGGGTCCTGGGCGCTGGATAGTTTACCCGTTGGTATGCGTTCGTTCATGATGATGTACCTACGGTGGTGTTGGGCGGCTATGGATCTGCGTCGTGAATCAGTCGGACTGTTTCGCCGTAACTGCATAAACAAGATCAAAGAAGCGAGCGGGCCTGACGAGCACTATCGCACCTCCTCGCTGCCTGACATCACAATCCAGCACGATTGGTGATCATGGTTGTGCGCTGCGTGACAGCGTGCCGGGTAGACTCAGATTCCAGAGCATCGAAGGAGTCGCAGTGCTTGATCCTCTCGGTCTCGATGTCGTTGCGGAACGTGTCTACAGAATGCTGCTCAGGCATCCCCACTTCCGTGTCGCCGAGATCGCGGAGCACCTCGACCTCAATGAGAACGTCGTTCAGGCTGCATTCGATCAGCTGGTGGACCTCTCACTTCTTGAGTCATCTCGTGAAAGACCGGGCAGTCTTCGTCCGGTGAGCCCACTGATGGGCCTCAACACCCTGCTCGTGCGCAGCCAAGAGGAGCTGGCGGTGCGGCAACGGCAGCTCGACCAGGCCCGGGCGGTGGTCGAGGCGCTCTTCGCCGAGTACGACGCGGCATGCCTGTCGAGTTCGGGCATCCTGGGAACTCTGAGCGGACTGGACGCCGTTGCCACGCGCCTGACGGAGATGCTCTATCGCGGCAGGGGGGAGTGCCTGATGTTGATCGGCGGGATGCTCCAGGGTGGCGATCCCCTCGTGGACTGCCGGCTTCACCACAGACCGATGCTCAATCGGGGGGCGACCATCAAGATCATATACCAGACGAGTCTTCTCAACCGCCCGTTTGACCTGCGGTACGCGAAGTGGTTGATCGAGCACGGTGGACAGGTCCGCACCGTACCCCTGTCAGCGGTGCCCATGGTCATCGTCGATCGCGAGGTGGCGCTGGTACTGCCGGACAACCCGGCCGACGAGCAGGTCCTGGAGATCCGCAGCAAGGGCGTCGTCGCCACGCTGGCGGCCCTGTTCGAGTTCGTATGGGTCTCGGCGACACCGTTCGGCGATCCGCCCCAGCGTGACGATGGCGGGTTGTCGTCCAGTGAGCGGGAACTGTTACGTCTGCTTTCCGACGGTTGTACCGATCAGGCCGCCGCACGTGCGCTCGGCATGTCGTTGCGCACCGTTCGTCGTATGACCTCGAACCTGATGAAGCGGCTGGACGCCCGCAGCCGCTTCCAGGCGGGCGTCCGCTCGGTCGAACAAGGATGGCTGTGAGCCCTCTCCGCATTCAGCGCAGAGCGGCCAGAACCTCGCGGAGGGCGCTGATGACCTTGTCTTGAATGTCCGGTGCGAGCGATGCGTACATCGGCAGCGAGAAGATCTCCCTCGCGAGCCTTTCTGTGATCGGTAATGAGCCCTCGGCATAGCCGAGATGCGCGAACCCGCTCATGGTGTGGACCGGCCATGGATAGCTGATGTTCAGCTCGATGTCATAGGCCTTGAGCGCATTCATGATGTCGTCGCGTCGGGGATGGCGCACCACGTAGAGGTAATAGACATGGTCGTTGCCCGGAGCGGTCGTCGGTAGGACGAGATCGGTATCGCTCAAGCCCTCGACGTACCGTTGCGCCACTGCGCGCCGGGCGGCGATGTAGTCGTCCAGCCGACGGAGCTTGCGGCGCAGGATCTCCGCCTGCACCTCATCGAGCCGGCTGTTGTGACCGGGTGTCCGGACGACGTAGTACCGGTCCTGCATGCCGTAGTAGCGCAGGCACCGTAGGTTCCGGGCGATCTCGTCGTCGGAGGTGACGGTGGCGCCGCCGTCACCGTACGCGCCCAGGACCTTGGTCGGATAGAACGAGAACGCGGCCACCGTGCCCATCGACCCGGCCAGCCGGCCGTGCTGGTGGGTGCCGTGCGCCTGGGCGCAATCCTCCAGGATCACCAGGCCGTGGTCGGCGGCCAGGGCTTCCAACGCGGCCATGTCGACGCACTGGCCGTACAGGTGCACCGGGAGCAGGCCCCGGGTGCGCGGGGTGATGGAGGCCGACACGTGATCGGTGTTCATGAGGTAGGTCTCGCTGTCCACGTCCACGAAGACCGGCGTGGCGCCCACTGCGTTGATCGCCACCACGGTCGGCGCCGCGGTGTTCGACACGGTGATGACCTCGTCTCCTGGTTCGATGCCTGCTGCCTGCAGGCCCAGCTTGATGGCGTTGGTTCCGTTGTCGACCCCGACGCAGTGCCGCGCGCCGTGGTAGGTGGCGAACTCCTCCTCGAAACCGCGCACGCTCGCACCGAGTACCAGCTGCCCGGAGCGGAAAACAGTCTCGACGGCATCGAGTAGGTCGGCACGCTCGTTCTCGTACTCCGGCAGGTAGTCCCACACCCGGGTTGTCATGGCACCGCACCTCCGCGAGAGCTTGATCGGCACTACGAGCACAGAGCCCAGCCCTCGCGAACCGCTCGACACCCTCTCGATTCCGTGGCGTCCGCGCACCTTGACCGCTTCTCGAAACGCGTACCACATCATCGTCGGCACGGGACGGTCGGAGAATTAAGGAGACAACATGTCAGTGCGAACCGAGTCGGTGTCGGCCGACACCCCGGCCTTCGAGGCGCTCTACGCAGAGGTTCAGCAGTTCTATGCCCAGCACATGCATCTGCTGGACACGGGGGCGGCCGAGGAATGGGCTCGGACCTTCACCGACGACGGGGTCTGCAAGCTGCCGTCGGCTCCCGAGCCGATACGTGGCCGGATCGCGCTCGCGGCCGGTGTGCACAAGGCGGCTGCTGGGCTGGCCGAGGCGGGCGAGGTGCACCGGCACGTCCTCGGCATGCTGGCGGTGACTCCGCAGGCCGACGGCTCGCTGCAGGTCCGGAGCTATGCACAGATCATCGCCACTCCCCAGGGGGGTCAGCCCCGGCTGCACCTGATGTGCGTATGTGAGGACGTGTTGGTACGTGAGGGAGGCGAGCTGCGGGTCTGGAAGCGTCGGGTCACCCGGGATGACAAAACGGAATAATCACGAACTCAAAGGCCGGCCTGGGCTGCGATGTGCCCGGCCGGCCTTTCACCTGGAGGGCGGGCTCACGTGAAGTCCGATACGTGCTTGGCGCACCACTGGGCATAGCTGCGCGCCGGCTGGCCGGTGACCTTCTCCACAGTGGGCAGCACCTCGGGTGGATTGTCGACCCAGGAGGAGAAATAGCGGAAGAGATGTTCGATGATCTCCTCCGGCCAGCCCTGTTTCGCCATGGACTCGTGCGCCTGCTCAGGGGTCAGGTCCTCGATTCGGATGTCGCGCCCGATCGCCTTCCCGATGGTGCGGATCTGGTCCCGACGGGAGATCGACTCCGGACCGGTCATGGTGTAGATCGCACCGGCGTGGCCGTCGTTGAGCAGCGCGGCGACCCCGACGGCGGCGATGTCGTCCTCGTGCACAGGTACGCCGAGGACATCCAGGTAGGCGTCCCGGACCACGCCTTCCTCCCGGATCGATGATGCCCAGTAGTCGACCGAGTTCGCGGCGAACTCGCCCGGCCGCAGGAAGGTCCACTCCAGCCCGGACGCCTTCACCGGCTCCTCCACCTCGACCAGTGGTGTGCCGTAGGCCGAAAGCAGCACGACCCGCCACACCCCGGCCTTCTTCGCCACCTCGAGGATCTCCGTCGCGGTCGCGGAGTCGAGCACGTCGGTGCCGTCGATCGCCACCATGTACATGCGGTCGGCGCCTTCGAAGGCAGGTCCCAGCGTCTCGGGCCGGGCGAGGTCGCCCTCCACCACCTCGACTTCGTTCGGGAGTACGGTGCCCCGCCTGCGGTCCCGGGCCAGCGCCCGCACCGGCACTCCCTCGGCCAGAAGCTGATGCGCCACTCGTCGGCCGACGTTGCCCGGGCCCACTCCGGTGGCTCCCATCACCAGGATCATCGTGTTCCTCCGTCCGTTCCAGCGTTGGCCGAGGACTTCGACCTCGACCTGGCGATCGACGCTATTGCGCCGGGCTCGAAGATCAGCGGAGCGTGGGTGGCGGTGCCCACGCATCGTTCAGTGGCGATCCGCCGTCTCTCCACCGAGCTCGGTCAGCATGGCTCCGACGACCACTGCGACATGGGCGGACGACCACTGCGACATGGGCGGGAGCACCGATGACAACGCTGGTGACCGGGGCGAGAGGTACCGTGGGCCGTCACGTGGTCGCGCGGTTGCATAACCAGGGCGAGCAGGTGAGAGCGCTGACCAGAACTCCGAATGAGGTCTGTGCGCCGGAGGGTGTCGAGGTGGTCAGCGGAGACCTCCTGGAGCCCGAGAGCCTTCAGACGGCGTTCAAAGGCGTCGAGCGCCTGTACTTGTTCCCGGTGAGTCAGACGGTCGACGAGGTCGTCACGCTGGCCGTGCGCAGCGGTGTGCGCCGCATCGTGGTGCTCTCTTCGGACTCCCTCGTAACCCGGCTGGAGACCAACCGGGCCAGCACCGAGGAACACGGCGCGGTGGAACGGGCTGTGGAATCCGCCGGCATCGAGTGGACGTTCCTGCGACCTTTCGCGTTTGCCGGGAATGCCCTGTTCTGGGCGCACTCCATCCGTACCGAGGGGATCGTGCGGGCCGCTTATCCGCACGCGGCGCAGTCCCTCGTGCACGAGGTCGACATCGCCACCGTGGCCGTCATCGCGCTGCTCGAGGACGGTCACGTGGGTGCGCGGTACCGGCTGACCGGTCCGGAGGCGATCACCCAGGTGGAGCAGGTACGCGTGCTCAGCGATGCCATCGGCCGTCCGATCCGGTTCGAGGAACTGACCCACCAGCGCAAGCGCGACGAGCTGGTCCAGTTTCTTCCTCCCGACGACGCGGACATGATCCTGGGGTACTTCGCCGTGGCGAGCGAGAAACCCGACGAGGTCCTGCCTACCGTCGAGCAGGTCACCGGCAGGCCAGCGCGCTCCTTCGCGCAGTGGGCAGCCGATCACGTGACCGACTTCCGCTAGGTGCGTCCATGTACGGAGCAGAAGTCGCGGAGATCTTCGATCTCGTTCACCAGGCCAGGGGCAAGGACTTCGCCGCGGAGGCCGCAGATGTCGCGCGGCGCGTCCGGACCCGCGCGCCGACTGCGTCCTCGCTGCTCGACGTGGCCTGCGGCACCGGCGGTCACCTACGGACCTTCGCGGAGCTGTTCGACCACGTCGAGGGAGTCGAGCTCGCGGAACCGATGCTCGCGGTCGCGACCCGCAGGCTGCCCGCGATCACGCTGCACTGCGGTGACATGCGGAACTTCGACCTCGGCCGGACCTTCGACGCGATCTCCTGCATGACCGGGTCCATCGGGTACATGCGGACCACGGCGGAGCTGAAGACGGCGCTGCGCAGGTTCGCCGAGCATCTCGTGCCCGGCGGGGTCGTGGCTGTCGACCCGTGGTGGTTCCTGGAGTCCTTTGCGGCCGGCCACGTCTCCGGTGACGTGGTCACCGTGGCGGGTCGCACGATCGCCAGGGTGTCGCACTCGGCGCTGGAGGGCAACGCATCGCTCATCCATGTGCACTACGTCGTGGCCGGTCCCAGATCCGGCGTCCGGCATTTCGCCGAGACCCACCTGATCACCTTGTTCACCCGTGCGCAATACGAGGAAGCATTCGCCTCGACGGGTTTCGCGGTGGATTACGTCGAGGGCGTTCAGGCAGGCAGAGGGCTGTTCGTCGGTGTGCGCAAGTAGGAGGAAGAGATGACTGACAGAGAGGTGGATGTCCTCGTCGTGGGTGCGGGGCTAGCCGGTTTGTCAACGGCGATGTTCCTGGCCCAGCGCGGAGCCGGCGTGTGGCTGGTAGAGAAGCATCCAACCACGTCCGTCCATCCGAAGGCCGCTGGGCAGAACCCGCGCACCATGGAACTTCTGCACTTCGGTGGCGTCACCGACCAGGTACTGAAGGCGAACGACATCCGGGGTTCCAACGGCGACTTCACCATCAAGGTGGCCGAGAGCGTGGGCGGCAAGGTCCTGGCCACCTTCGCCGAGAATGTCGAGGAAATGGTCGCCGCGACCGCCCCTTGCACCCCGATGCCTTGGGCGTTCGTGGCGCAGGACCGGATGGAGCCGATCCTGCTGGAACGGGCGAGAGAGTACGGCGCGCAGGTCTCGTACGCTACCGAGCTGGTCTCCTTCATCCAGGATGATGAGGGCGTCAGCGCGCGCTTGCGCGAGCTGGACGCCGGCACCGAGAGCACCGTGCGTGCGCGTTTCCTGGTGGCGGCGGACGGCCCGCGCAGCCCGGTTCGCGAGCGGTTGGGTATTGAGCAGTACGGCCACGGCTGCCTGGCCCGGTTTATCGGAATCATCTTCCAGGCCGACTTGTCCTCGGTGCTCCCGCCCGGCTCGACCGGCTGGTACTACCTGCGCAACGCCGAGTTCACCGGTACGTTCGGCTCCACCGACCAGCCGGATCGGCACACCTTCTTCGTCGAGTACTCCCCCAACCGGGGTGAGTCGTCCGCCGATTTCACCGAGCGGCGTTGCGTCGAACTCATCAGGAGGGCCGTCAACCTCCCCGATCTCGATCCCCGGTTGCTCGACGTACAGGAGTGGGAGATGGCCGCCCGGATCGCGCGGCGCTGGCGGGATGGCCGGGTCTTCCTGGCCGGAGACGCCGCCAAGATAACTCCACCGACCGGGGGTATGGGTGGCAACACGGCGATCGGCGACGGCTACGACCTGGCCTGGAAGCTGGCGGCGGTGCTGAGCGGCGAGGCCGGCTCCGGCCTGCTGGATAGTTACGAGCCTGAGCGCCGACACGTCGCCGACCTCGTCGTGGCCGAAGCCCTGCACATCTACGCCAGCCGGATGGCGCCGCACCTGGCGGACCAGGTTCCCCAGCCGCGGGGGTACGCCGAGGTGATTCTCGGCTTCCGGTACCGCTCCGGCGCCATCGCGGCCACTGACGAGGACTCGGCTCCGGTCGAGGATCCGCTGCGGCCAAGCGGGCGACCGGGTTTCCGCGCTCCCCACGTGTGGCTGGCGCACGAAGGGCGGCGGATCTCCACGGTGGAGCTGTTCGGTGCGGGCTGGGTCTTGATCACCGGCCGGGACGGTATCGGGTGGCGCGATGCCGCCCGCAAGTGCGCCACGGAACTGGGTGTTTCGCTGGGGGTGCACGGGCTCGGGGACGGACTGACCGACCCCGACGACGTGATGCCTGGCCGCTACGGGATCGGGACGGCTGGAGCGAGCCTGGTCCGGCCGGATGGCATCGTGGCGTGGCGGACCGCCGCCGAACCCGATGCGGCCGCCACGATCCTGCGCACCGTTCTCAGCCGGGTGCTCTCCCGCTGAGGTTGTCGCGTCCGCTGCGGGTGCCGCGCGTCGTTACCGGGCGACCGCATCCTCCAGGACGGCCACGACCTCGTTCGGGGTCGGGCTCTGCCGCATCTGCTCGTGAAGGAGCTGGGCGTTCTGCGTGAAAGATGGTTCCTCCAGTAGCTGGGCCAGTTTTCCGCGGAGGTCTTCGGGAGTCAGCTCGAACGAGGGGATGTGCAGCCCGGCGCCGAGTTCTTCCAGCCTCCTGGCCCGGTACACCGCGTCCCACATCCAACCCATCGCGATCTGCGGAACCCCGTAGACCGCTGCCGTCGCCCAGGTCCCGGCACCGCCGTGATGGACGATGGCCGAGCAGCTCGGCATGAGCGCGTGCAGTGGGACGTGCTCCACCATCCGCACATTGTCCGGCACCCGCGAGACCATCGCGCGCTCTTCGGCGTTGAGCGTGGCGACGAGCTCGACATCGAGATCTCCGATGGCCTCGAACACGTCGTCGACCGCAACCGCATTGGGGAACTCGGTCTGCCTGATGGTCTCTCCCAGCGTGAGGCAGACCCTGGGGCGTTCCGGTTTTCCGTACAGCCAGTCGGGGACCACGGCGGGCCCTGGACCGTTGTATGGGACGTAACGCATCGGGATCATCCGTTGCCCGAGTGCCAGGCCCACGCTGGGCGGCAACTGATCGATGGTCCACTGCCCGGTCACGATCTCCTCGTCGAAGTCGCAGCCGAACCGCTCCAACGTCCAGGTCAGCCACTCGGAGAGCGTGTCGTCGTACAGCTCCGGCCACGTGCCTCCCATCTTGCGCAGGAACTCCTGACGCACGCTGAGGAAGGTGTCCGGGAACGACAGCAGCCGCGCGTGCGCCGCCCCGCTCGCCCGTGCGGCCACCGCACCCGCGAAGGTGAATGGCTCCCAGATCACCAGGTCCGGGTGCCAGCCACGAGCGAATTGCACGAGCTCGTCCACCATCGAGTCATTGTTGAGCTGGGCGCAGAACATCGAGGTGATGATCGTGTCCGAGGCGCGCAGAAACTCCAGATCCAGCCGTTCCGGACGATTGTTCAGGAAGTCGGGCCGCTGGTGGGTGGTGTACATCCCCGGCCCGGCCTGCCGCACCACGGCGTCGAGGTGGTGATCGGAGCCGACCGGGATCGCGGTCAGGCCGGCTCGGGTGATGCTGTCCGTCGCCGCGGGGTGGCTCGCCATCCGCACCTCGTGACCCGCGGTCCGCAGTGCCCATGCCAGCGGAACCGAACCGTTGAGATGCGCGTCCAGGGCGAAGGAGGTCATCAGGACTCGCATCGCTGATCACGCCGTCGTGGCCGGGAACCGCAGCACCCCGCGTGCCACGGGAGACCTCATCCGGCGCAGCATCTCATCCGCGCGACGGATCCTGGGCAGCCGCTCCGCGACGACCTGTAACGCCACGGCTGCCTGCAACTGGGCCAGCGGAGCGATCAGGCCGGTGGGCAGGTCGTCCGACAACGACAGGTTCCCGTTCGCCGTTCGGGTGATGTCGAACCGATCGGGGTCGGGGTAGACGTCGAGATCCCGGTTGGCCGCCGCCAGGAACAGGACCACCTGGCTGTCGGCCGGAACCTGCTGTCCGAGCAGTTCGAGATCCTCGTGCGCGATCAGATTCTCCAGCCGGACAGGCGGAGCGTACCGGAGGGTCTCCCGCACCGCACTGGGCGCGAGACCGCGGTCCTGACGGAGAAGCTCCCACTGCTCGGGATGGTCGAGCAGCTCAGCGAGGGCGTTGCAGAGGAGGTTGGCCGTCACCTCGATACCGGCAACTGTGATCAACATGCAGATGGCCAGCACGTCATCGGTGGCCCGCTCGTCGTCGCCCCTCTCCCGTAGCAAACTGCTGATGAGGTCGTCGCGGTCTTCCCCATGACGCTCCGCGATCACTCCGGTGAACAGCTCGCGCACCTGGTCGATCGACTCCAGAAGCCGGCGGGCCGTCTTGAGCTGCGGCGGGCACAGCCCCGCGTCGAGCGCGACGTCGAGCCCGATGCAGAGTTGGGCGAAGCGATCCCGCTCTTGCGCCGGAAGGTCGGTGAGCTCGGTGACGACTGCGATCGCGGCCTTTCGGGCCACCTCCGTCATCAGATCGAATTCACCATCAAGGCCGTCGGTCAGCCGCTGGAACACGTCCTCGACGTCCCGCCGGTACCGGTCCACCCCGGGTGTGCCGAGGAGCGGCGCACTCAGCAGGCGCAGGCGCGCGTACTCCTCCTGTTCCAGGTTCAGAAACGCGGCGTCGAGCGGGACGATGTGGCAGAGCTTCGGGTTGTCCCAGACGTCCTGGAAGACATGCTGCTGCACGCCCTGCACGCCCTTGTGCCGTAGCCCCAGGCGGGAGTCCCGCAGCAGTCGAGTCGCCATCTCGTGGCCGGCCGTCACCCAGGCGCCGGCCTCGCTCCGGTACAGCTCGCCCCGATCGCGGATCTGGCGGCCGAGGTCGTGCGGGTCGTCGCTCTCCGCGCGTAGGAGCAGGGCGTACGGATCGCGCTGCGCGCCGAAGATGAAATGGAAACCGCGAATGGTCAGCAGATGACGGCCCAGTTCGCTGTCCGTGGCCAGTGTCTGCATTTCTGTCCTCCTTTGCGGCACTGCGGGTGGGTGAGCCAGGATCTAGTGCCGGTCACGGGCGAGCTCGCGGGTATGAGCCACGATCTCCTCGACCAACGGCGCGTGTACGGAACTGGGCAGCGCGTGCCCCATGCCAGGGATCTCCACCAGCCGGGCGCTGGGGATCAGCTCGGCCAGGTGGCGGCCGTGCGGCGGCGGTGCCACCGGATCCTCCATCGCCTGAATGACCAGGGTGGGGGTAACGACCTGGGAGAGTTCGATCCCTCGGCTCACCGGCGGCAGCGTCAGCGAGTGGTGCTCGATGGGCTCCCGCAACGTTCCGGCATGCTTGATCACCTGTTCTTCCCAGCGCCGGACCTCGGCGTCGTCGAAGGGCAGCTTGTCCCCGAAGAGCATCCGCCACTTGGCGACGCGCTGGTCCAGCGCCGCATCCCGGTCCTCGCTTGGCCGGGACATGAGCTCGAGCACGTCGAGGAAGCGCTGAGTGGGACCGGGGAGCCCATCCACGGGAGGTTGTCCGGCGTAGGCACGTTCGATGTTGGTGTCGAAGTCGATGTCCAGGGCTCCCCCCAGCATCAGCGTCAGCGAGAGCAGGCGCTGCGGGTGATCCAGCGCGAGGAGCTGCGCTATCGTCACCCCCATTGACAGGCCGACCACGTGGGCGGCGGGGACGTCCCAGCCGTCGAGGACCGCGACCGCGTCGGTGGCCAGGTCATCGAAGCTGTAGGGATGCTCCTCGAAAATCCGGCAGGTTGACCGCCCGGTGTCACGGTGGTCGTACCGGATGACATGGTGGCCGTCGGCTGCCAGCAGCTCGACGAACGGATCGGGCCAGCTCATCGCGGACAGGTTGCCGCCCATCACCAACAGCAGGGCGGGGTCGCCGGAGTCGCCGAAGTCCTCGCTCCACAGTTCGACGTCTCCGGTGCAGATGATGCGCTCGGTCATCGGTACCCGTTTCCTGTGTAGCGCGGCGGCTTTCCACCACCGCGCGCCGGTCACCGGTGCGGGGTCAGCACCAGCAGGGAGTAGTCGAACGGGACCGAGGGCGACGGCAGCCGCATGACGGACTCGACGCTCAGGCCGGCCGACGCGGCGAAGGTGGACCACTCGTCCCGAGTGCGCAGCCGACCGCCCAGAAAGACCAGCATGCGCATGTCCAGCAGGGTGAACTGTGGGTTCGATGCGTCTTCTGGGAGGTCGTCGCGTTCCAGGACGAGGATGCGGCCGCCTGGCTCCAAGGCCTCGGTACAGCGTCGAAGGATCTTTCGGGCGTCGTCATCCGACCAGTTGAGCAGCACGAACGACAGGACGATGACGTCTGCGGTGACCGGCAGCGGCTCGAAGAAATCGCCCTCGATCACCTCGACCCGGTCGGCCAGGTCGCCGGCCCTGAACTCCTCGCGGGCGGTGGCCGCGGGCACCGGAAGTTCCAGCAGCACGCCCCGCGTGTGCGGCGCGGTCCGCAGGATCGCGGACAGGAAGCCTCCAGTGCCGCCGCCGACATCGAGGACCTGCCGTACGCCGGACCAGTCCACGGCTGCGGTCGGTCCGTCGTAGGCGACGTCCTGGTCGCAGGCCATGAGGGAGTCGAACGACGTGGCGAGCGCGGGTTGGGCGGACAGATCGTCGTAGAACGACCGTCCGTACAAACGCTTGTAGGTGGGAGATCCGGTCCGCACGGCGTCCAGCAGGTATATGAAGGACAGGTCCGCCCGTGACACCGCGTTGGTCAGGTCGAACCAGGCGCGCTGCCGGGCGGGATGGTCATCGGCCAGCAGGGCGCCTAGTTCGGTGACCGCAAGTCGGCCGGGCTCGAGTTCCTCGAGTACGCCGACGGCGATCAGCTGGCGGATCACGCGGAGCAGTGCGTTGGGGTCGGTG
>JBOHHE010000185.1:0-2633 GCA_050700355.1 Pseudonocardiaceae bacterium | reverse complement strand
CTGCGCCATTCCGCGACCCAGATCAGCCCAGTACATCGCTTGACGGTGCGCGGACGGCACCCGTTCCGGGGTCACCTGCCGGGCGAGCTCCTGGGCCCGCCCGGGGTCACCGAGCTCGACGGCGATGGACACCCGCCAGATCCCGACGTTGTCCGGCCCGAAATACAGGCTGCCGAATCCACGGCCACCGTCCGAACCGACCCGCTCGGCAAGAGCACCGGCCTCATCGAGATGGGCGACGGCATCGTCAGCCCGACACAGCGCTGCCGAAGCGAGCACGGCACTGAGATGCAACGCGCCGTACATCTGCTGAACGCGGGGATCGTCGAGGTGCCCCTGCAGCGCATCGGCACCCTGTACCGACAGCTCGAGCATGCGGGATCGCCCCTTCCCACCGAGGGCCAACGCCCGCAGCCACGCGGCCAGCCCGAGCCAGGCCGGATCAGCCAGCTCCTCGGCGGGCAACCTGGAGACCTCCCGGAGATGTTCTTGTCGGCGAGAAACCTCACGCCGACTGACGCAGCGGTAGCGTGGTGACCTCCGCCGCCGTTGCGGCGTACAGCAGCACCTGGTGAATGTCCTCGGGCTCGACGAAGGGGATCTCCGCCTGCACCATTCCGACCGACCCTGGTGATCGGGCCATCATGGTGATGCATCCACCGTCCTGCCTGGCCATACCGAGTTCCCGCCACCACGAAGCACGCGCCCTGCTGGAGGTACGTCGCGGCCCCGGAGCCGGCTGAGGTTGCGCGGCGCCAGTAATAGCCACGTCGCGATACTTCGGACGCTTCGTGGCAAGCTGGCCCGCATCAGTGTGATCGAACACACAGGAGGGTGCAATGGGTCACGAGGTGTCTGGCGTGGTGGCACGCGGCAAGGGCGCGCCGGTAACGGTCGAGACCGTGCTGGTGCCGGATCCCGGCCCCGGTGAAGTGCTGGTCACGGTGCAGGCCTGCGGGGTGTGCCACACCGACCTGCATTACCGCGAGGGGGGCATCAACGATGAGTTCCCCTTCCTGCTCGGGCACGAGGCAGCCGGCGTGGTGGAGGCAGTCGGTGATGGGGTCGACACTGTCGTCCCCGGCGATTTCGTGATCCTCAACTGGCGCGCGGTGTGCGGGCGCTGCCGGGCCTGCCGGCGGGGCGAACCCTGGTACTGCTTCAGCACCCACAACGCGACGCAGTCGATGACGCTGGAAGACGGCACCACCCTGTCCCCCGCGCTGGGCATCGGCGCGTTCATCGAGAAGACGCTGGTGCACAGCGGGCAGTGCACCAAGGTGAATCCTGCGGTCGCGCCGGCGGTCGCCGGGCTGCTGGGCTGCGGGGTGATGGCCGGTATCGGGGCCGCGATCAACACCGGGCAGGTACGGCGCGGACATTCGGTGGCCGTCATCGGGTGCGGTGGGGTGGGTAACGCCGCCATTGCCGGGGCTCATCTGGCCGGTGCCACCACGATCATCGGGATTGACCTCGACCCGCGGAAGCTGGAGTGGGCGAAGGAGTTCGGCGCGACGCATACCGTCAACGCCCGCGAGTCCGACGTTGTCGAGGCGGTGCGGGAACACACCGGGGGTTTCGGAGCCGACATTGTGATCGACGCGGTGGGCCGCCCGGAGACCTGGCAACAGGCGTTCTTCGCCCGCGATCTGGCCGGCACGGTGGTGCTCGTCGGAGTGCCCACCCCGGAACTCACGGTGCCCGACATCCCGCTCATCGAGTTCTTCGGCCGCGGCGGGGCGCTCAAGTCATCCTGGTACGGCGACTGCCTGCCCGAACGGGATTTCCCCGTCCTGATCGATCTGCACCTGCAGGGGCGGCTGCCGCTGGACAAGTTCGTGTCCGAAACAATCGGTCTGGACGACGTCGAGCAGGCTTTCGAGAAGATGCACCATGGTGAGGTGCTACGCAGTGTGGTCGTCCTGTGATTGAACGGGTGGTGACGTCCGGGACGTTCAACCTGGACGGCGGGACGTGGGCGGTGGACAACAACGTCTGGCTGATCGGCGACGAGCGCGAAGTGATCGTGATCGACGCCGCGCATGACGCCGGAGCAATCGCCGCCGCGGTCGGTGACCGGCGGGTGAAGAGCATTGTCTGCACCCATGCGCACAACGATCATGTGAATGCGGCGCCCGAGCTGGCCGACCGGCTCGGTGGCGTGCCGGTGTTGCTGCACCCGCAGGAGCACGTCCTGTGGCGGCTGGCGCATCCGGACACCGCCGCGCCGGATACCGAACTCGCTGACGGCGACCTGCTCCGCGTCGGGGGCATCGCGCTGCGGGTGCTGCACACCCCCGGGCACTCGCCTGGCTCCTGCTGCCTGTACGCCGCCGAGCTGGGCGTGCTGTTCAGTGGGGACACCCTGTTCCAGGGCGGCCCAGGCGCCACCGGCCGGTCCTACTCCGACTCGGATCAGATCCTCAGCTCGATCCGGACCCGGCTGCTAACGCTCCCCGACGAGACCGAGGTGCGTACCGGACACGGGGACTCCACCACCATCGGCGTCGAAGCCATGGCGCTACGCGACTCGTGAGTATCACGACGTCTGTCCAAGTTGGCGGAGATCCTTATCCTCCGCCTGGCTGGCTCATTGGTCACATCGCGAACGGACAGCGCCTCGTGAGCGGCGT
>JBOHHE010000184.1:0-23522 GCA_050700355.1 Pseudonocardiaceae bacterium | reverse complement strand
AGGCACACCTGATGACCGACGACGCGGCCGTCGCGGGCCGTCACATCGGGCGCTATCGCACGGTGTGTGGCGAGCTGGTGTCGGCCGCCAGCCTCACCACCCCTGAGCGCGGGCACTGCCGGGCATGCGTGCAATGACAGGCGACGAGGTGAACACGGGCCAGTGCCCATCCCGGACGCTGGCCGGGACCGAACTCAGGGAATGGATGGCCCTGCGCCGGGTAAGTGAAGGCGCCGTCACGAAACTGGGCACCCACTGGCTCGACCACGGCCGCCCCGTACCCTGCTTCCTTCCCGACACTCTGAACGACCTCACCCACACCGGACTGATCACTCTGACCGACCCCGACCCCCTGCTCGGCGGGCGGCACCGAGCCACCATCACCCCCACCGGACACACCCACTACAGACAGCTGTACGCGAAACACTGACCCGCCCGCGCGGCATGGACGCCACCTGCGGAGGACTCGTCCTCCCACCAAGACCATGGCCGCAGCCCCGACCGAGTCCGACTCCCGACGCCTCGGCGGTACCCGAACCGGTGAGGGTCATCCCGAGTGGCCCGCCGCCGCTGCGTGCGGCAACACCTGAGTTGGCCGCTGGGCTGCGATGTTTTGAAAAGATCTTGGCTAGCCGACTGCACGTTCGACCCTCGAATACCCCTACGCGTGGTGTCGGCGCTTTGCGCACTGGAAGGCCTGCGACCTGCTCCAGCGACGACAAGAAGCGCCGTTCGCGGATCCCGAACTGATCGGGTCACCGCTCTTAGCGCCCGGTCTCGACGTGGAAAACTTTGAGGCAAGCCACGAGTTCCTAGGCTGGTTGGCTCGGTTAAGTGGCCACAAGCAGCGCCAGATCCTGGTCTGGACCTACGACGGCGCGACACCAGCGGAGATCGCCGCAGAGCTAGGCATGCACCCTGCCACGGTGCGTTCCACGCTCCGCAACGCCCGGGCGGCGTTGCGGCGGCTGCGCGCGGAGGGCGGTGAGCAGGAGTGACTGAGGACCAGACCCCGGGTACGGGACCCGATGAGGTCGAGCGCCGTGATTATGCCGCGCTCATTGATTCATTCGCCGATACCCTCGATCTGCCCGGCGGACTCGCCGAAGCGGTCGACGTCGCCAGCTACACCGCGATGAGCAGCAACATCGCTAGCCTCCTCAACCTGGAAGCAGGCCTGCAAGCGGCTCTCGCTGCGCTCCGCAGCGCCGGGCAGACCCTAGAAGTCGGCACCACGACGAGCGTCGCGGACCTGCTACGACGAGCCAGCGGCCTGGGACGAAATTGTGCGCCGATACAGCGGTCTGGTGTTCGCGAGCGTGCGCTCATTCAGGCTCCAGGACGCCGACGCAGATGACGCGGTGCAGATGACCTGGCTTCGGCTGGTGGAGAACTGTCACCGGATACAGTCGCCCGAGCATCTCGTTGGCTGGCTGACTACCACCGCGAGACAGGAATGCCTGCACATCCTCCGCCGTCAGGCGCAGCACCCTCCACCGACTCCGCGCAACGCCGCGGAAGCGGAAGCAAGAGAGGGTGATTCATCTGTGGACCCCGAGCAGCTTGTCGTCGATGCCGACATCGCATCGACGCTGGGAAAGCTCATCGAGGAGTTGCCGCCCCGCGGGCGGACTCTGCTATGCGGGCTGTTCAGCAGCGACCCTCGACCATACGCCGAGGTCGCCCGTGCCGCTGGTATCGTCAAGGGACTGCCTGGCACGATCACCGTGCTGCGTGACGCCGGCTACTCCTATGAGGAGATTCTGCGCTGGCTGTTCACCGCGGAGGACTCGCTGTCCGGCACCCCAATCGGTGCACTACGCTCCGATCGGGGCGGCGAGGTGAAACGCCAAGCCAAGGCAATGTGACAACTGGGAGCCCGCCGACCGGCTTGGCCGCGACGGCAAGGGCGGGCGTCCACCAGGGTTCGACCGCTGCACTGCAGCATGTCAGGTCGTCAGGTCGGCGTTGTCTGTGACTACCGGGAGGACCTGAGCATGTCGATGCAGCTGGGCTGGTTCTCGCCGGCACCGCGCTACCTGCTGCGAATGGCCCTGACCACTCTCCGCGCCCGACGCGCCGCAGCACATTGAGCTATCTGATGCGAGCGTGTGTTGTCGGGGCGGGTCCTGCGGGGATCGTCAGTGCCAAGGTGTTGCTGGAGGACGGCTTTGACGTCACGGTCTTCGACAAGTACCAGCGGGTCGGCGGGATCTGGTCGCCAGGGGGATGCTACGACGGGCTGCACAACCAATCCGCGCGCCGCCTCTTCGAGTTCGCGGACCTGCCCAACCGCCTGCACCTGGCCAGCGCCGTGGACTCCCAACGCTATCTGGAGAACTACGCCGAGACCTTCGGTGTTCTGGACCGTCTCCGACCGACCACCGAGGTGATCTCCCTCCGGCCGGTGGAGGGACCTGGACGGATGGGCGCCTGCGGCTGGTTGATCGACTCACGGTCTGCGGGGGACCCGGCGGCGCCGGTGCGAAGCGAGTCATTCGATTATGTCGTTGTCGCCAGCGGGGCACATCATCATGTCCAGCTGCCCGAACTGCCAGGGCGTGAGTTGTTCAGCGGGATGGTGCGGCACTCTAACGAGGTGCGGGCCGGGATGTTCGCCGGCCGGCGAGTGGTCGTGGTGGGCGGCGGCAAATCCGCGATGGATCTGATCACTCGCGCCGCGCGCGAGGCGACTTCGGCCACCCTCGTGGCGCGCACCGTGAACTGGATGATCCCCGAACGGCTCCTGCTCGGCCTGGTCGGCTATAAGTGGATCTTGCTTACCCGACTCGGTGAGGCGTTCCTGCCCCGCTATCACGATCCCGCCTGCATCCGCCCGATCGATCGCCTTGACGAGCGGATCAAGCGAGCTCTGTGGTGGCTCATCACCCGCGACATGCTGATCGACACGGGGTGGTACCGGCTGCCGAAGCGGCTGCGGCCCGCTCACGCGCTTCCCTTCCACCTGGCCCACGCGGGAGTCATGCCGCGCGGCTACGCCCGAGCCGTTCGCCGCGGCCTGATCGAGCCCAAGATCAGTGCTGTCCAGGCGTACACCGGCAAAGGACTGCGGCTGATGACCGGCGAGGAGGTGGCGGCGGATGTCATCGTCTTCGCCACAGGCCATCAGAAGGTCTTCCCGTTCCTGGACCCGAAGGTTCAGGTGCACGATCCCGCCGGGCGGCTGCGGCTCTACCGAGGCGTCGTGCCGCCCAGCGCTGACCGGTTGGGGTTCGTTGGCTTCCGGCAGGTTTTCAACAACATCATGGGCGTCGAGCTCACGGCACACTGGCTGGCCGGCTATTTCCAGGCGGCCCTGCGCGGTACCCCGACCGAGCAGGAGATGCAGGACGCCATCGACACTCGCCTGACCTGGCAGGAGCAGGTGTTGCCAGGCTCCCAGGGCTACGACTTCGGCCCCTACGACATCCACTGCGCCGACGAGCTACTACACGACATGGGATTGCCATCCCACCGGGCCGGGAATCTGCTGGCCGAGTACCTGCTGCCAGGCGGAGTCGCACACCGCTACACGGGCCTGACCGCCGAACGCCGGAGCGCGAAGTACCGGATGAGCGGCAGCGCCGCCTGTCGTGACCCCCGCGATGGGGGTGTAGCGGGATGACGGCCGGAGCAGGTGCCCGACACACCACCTCTGGAGGCTATTGCGGCTTGGCCCCACAGGATAAGGGTAAGGGTTTTCCCGGATGGGATACGTCCCAGTCCAGCTCATCGGACAGATGGGCGCGTACGAATTGTTCTGGCTGGCGGAGGTAGAAGTTCGCCGCGATATGGACCTGGCATCTCCGGCGGCGTAGCCCGAATATCGCGTTCGAGCGGCGACACCGTCGACACCGGCCCTTTTGATCAATTGCGTGGTCACGCAGCAGCGAATACACCACAGCACCAGCCCGCCACTGAGCCGACTCGCTTCCGTCCGGGGAGTTGTCGCCGGACTCCATAGCGCTCGATAACAGCTCGCGCAGCTCGTCACACAAGCGCACGTGACTGGCCTGATACACGCTCAGGTTCTTGGCGGACACCGACATGGTGATCCTTCTGGGTAAAGTAAGCCTACCTTTATCCATCGGTGCGGAGCATCCTGGCGTTACGGAACCAGCCGCGGATCACATTCCTACCCTCAGCGTCCGTCGATGCGACGAGCGCCGAGTTGGTCGGCGAGCAGTTCCAGGGCGACGTCGTCGGGATGCCGACCGCTGGCGCGCTCCCCGTATGGGTCAACGGTCTCGGGAGGCATCACCTCCGCGCGCCCCCCGGTGGTCCGGGGGAGAGTGCGCGGCGCGGCGAAGCGCGGGGGCGGGCCGGTATCTTCCGGCTCCGGGGGCTCGGCGGGAGCTGGCGGCTCCGGGGGAAGCGGGATGCCGTCATCGGGGGTGGCGGATCGCTGCGGGACAGCACAAGCGGCCCGGCTGTCCGCTGGACCGGACGTCCGGGCAGGCCGGTCCGGCGGACGCTGCGCGGGACGGGCACGCTGGGGCTGCTGGGACGGCCGCGGAGCGCCTCGGGGAGCCGGGTCGCCACCCACGTGCTCACAGCGCACCTGCCACTGGACCCCTAGAACAGTCCGTAACGCCCCCTTGATCATCTCAGTAGTGCGCTCATCGGCCAGCCGGCGAGCCAGCGGAGCGGTGGGCAGGGTGAGGACCAGGGTGTCTCGCTCCACCGCGGTCACGGTGGCGTTGCTGAGCAGCGCCTGAGTGGCCCGGCTCTGTTCCCGCACGGCATCCAGCAAGGCCTGCCACACCCGCTGCACCGCGGCGACGTCGAGTTCACCGGACGGGGGAGGTTGCTCGCTGCCCGGAACAGACCTCGGCAACGCCGGAACAGGAGGCAACGACGCCGGAACGGGAGCGGGACGAGACGGAACCGAGGCGGGGCGGGAGATCGGAGCGGACGCGGCTGGAGCCGGATCAACGGCCCTGACCGAACTCGGCGGTGCGCCCGCGGCCACATTCGGCGGGGTGGTGGTGAACCCTCGTTCCAGCCGCTCCAGCCGGTGCAGGACCGCGCCCTCACCCTCGGCGGCGGCCGGAAGAAGCATCCGGGCGCAGAGCAGTTCGAGCAGCAGCCGAGGAGCGGTGGCCCCCCGCATCTCGGTGAGCCCGGTGTGCACAATCTCCGCGAACCGGGTGAGGCTGGCGACGCCCAGCGCTTTGGCCTGCTCGGCCATGGCACTGAGCTGGTCCTCGGGCGCGTCGACGAGCCCACTGCGGGCGGCGTCGGGCGCGACCCGCAGCAGCACCAGATCCCGAAGGCGCCCCAGCAGGTCGGCCGCGAAGCGCCGGGGGTCATGGCCCGCCTCGATCAACCGGTCGACGGTGGTGAACACCGCCGCGCCATCCTGATCGGCCAGCGCCGAGACCATGTCGTCGATCAGCGCGACGTCGGTGACCCCGAGCAGCGCCACCGCCCGGGAATAGGTGACACCCCCCGGACCCGCGCCGGCGAGCAATTGATCCAGCACGGACAGCGAGTCCCGCGCGGAGCCCCCACCCGCCCTGATCACCAACGGAACGACCGCAGGCTCCACCTGCACCGCCTCGTCGGTGCAGATCTGCTCCAGCAGAGCGCGCATGGTGCTCGGCGGCAGCAGCCGGAAGGGGTAGTGGTGAGTGCGGGAACGGATAGTCGCCAGCACCTTCTCCGGCTCGGTGGTGGCGAAAACGAAGACCAGGTGCTCCGGGGGCTCCTCCACGATCTTGAGCAGGGCGTTGAAACCCTGCGTGGTGACCATGTGCGCCTCATCGATGATGAATACCCGGTACCGGGACTCGGCGGGGGCGTAGAAGGCACGATCCCGCAGGTCACGGGCATCGTCGACCCCACCGTGGCTGGCCGCGTCGAGTTCGACCACGTCGATCGATCCAGCGCCCTCAGGTGCCAGCGCGACGCAGGACGGGCAGACTCCGCACGGATCCGGCGTCGGGCCCTGCACGCAGTTCAGCGAGCGAGCCAGGATGCGCGCGCTGGAGGTCTTCCCACAGCCACGCGGACCGGAGAACAGATAAGCGTGGTTGATCCGACCGGCCGCGAGTGCCGTACGCAGCGGTTCGGTGACGTGCTCCTGACCCACCACTTCGGCGAACGTCGCGGGGCGGTACTTGCGGTAGAGAGCCAGTGCCACGAGCGCGAGGCTACCGCCCTGCCCGATCCCAGTAGCCCTTGACATACACCGCGCGCCGATCCACTCCGCGATCCTCGAGGAGGTGCGCTCGGATGCGTCGCGCTGTCGGGGTGTGGCCCGCGATCCAGATCTGGCCTCTACCAGGTGGCAGCTCGGCGGCCCGTACGGCGTGCTCCAGGACCGGGCTCGTGCCCGCCGGAACGTCGTGGCGGTGCAGCCACCGCACCGTCGGGCGGGCCCGCCCCGGTATCGGCTGCTGCTCGGCGGCGTCCGGGATCTCCAGGTAGAGCCAGGCGCGGGCACTCGAGGGCAGCATCTCGGTGTACGCCTGGATCGCGGGCAGGGCGGTCTCGTCCCCGGCGAACAGGTGCCAGTCGGCAGTGGGATCCGGCCGGTACCGGCCGCTGGGGCCGAGGAACTCCAGGCTCTCCCCCGGCTGTACCGTCCGGGCCCAGTCGACCGCGGGTCCAGCGCCGTGCAGCACGAAGTCGATGTCCAGGCTCGGCCCGGCAGCCACATAATCGCGCACCGTGTAGTCGCGGGACACCGGCTCCCCCGTCCCGGGGTCGGTGACGTAAATCTTCACGGTCTGGCCGGGCACCGCGTTCAAGCCATGCAGGTTCTCGTCAACGAGCCGGACCTGGGTCATCCGTGGGGTCAGGGCCTGCACCGATCCCACCCTTGCCACTGTGCTGGGGATCCGCCTGCGCGCGCCGCTCCCAGGCCGAACCGCACTGCCCGGCCGAACCGCCCCCCCGGAGCGAAACTGACCCACCGGCGGCATCAGAGTTCCTCCCTGGTCGGGCACAACCGGTTCCTACCGCAGGAGGCCGACACATTGAGGACCCCGCGCACCCGTCAGAGCATGCTGACCCTTGCTGCCTTCCGACCCTGGGGGAGTTCGCAAGATGGACGCCGCGCGGGGTCCATCCTCAGTATAGGGCCTCCCCGTGGGCAAGCACATCGGCGCCCATGGCCACCCGTTCGGGGGATACCTGGTAACGAGCTCCCGAAGATAGCTTGAATTGTCGCCCTCAACGTCTCATGATCGAAGGATGACCGTCCAGCGGAGGGCACTGGTCTTGGGTTGGCGGGAATGGTTCGCCGCAGAGCGGACCATCTTCCGGTCAACCATGCGGGGTTTACTGAAAGATTTGCGGCGTGCCACATCGGCGATGCGGCAGTCGGCCTCGTCAGGCACTTCCTAGCCCCAACCGGCTCGGCGTCGGCCCCCTGACCGCCGGGCCGGTTGGCACCACTCCCCTTCACTGTGGAACAAGCAGCGGTCTACCAGCCGTTTTGGCTGGTCAATATCCCTCGGGTAAGCTGCCTTACGGAGGATTCGCCTAGTGGCCTATGGCGCACGATTGGAAATCGTGTTGGGTGTTAAAGCCCTCGCGGGTTCAAATCCCGCATCCTCCGCTCGTGAAGTGCATCAACTGGCTCGGCGGGGTGCGCCCCGGGTCGCGGCGGGCCGGCACTCGTCGGTCAGGCGGGTGGCCCAATCCCACGTCCCGGTTGGCGCCGGGGCGGAACTAGCCTGCATCTGTGCCAGCCACTCGTCCACCGCCAGCTGGTGTGTCAGGCGGTCGAGGTAGGCGGCGATCGCGGCATCGACGCCTGCCGACAGGCTTCGAGTACCCACCTGCGCCCGCAACTCCGCGAGGCGCTCAGCGTCCAGGGTGAGCGTGACCTTCTCTTTCCCCATGTCTCAGGACGGTACTTTCCTACTGCCCACGCCGCGAGCTGAGTGGTGGTCAGCGTGTGCAGGACCACGAGCGCAACGTCAGACCGGCAGCCGGCGGAAGATCGGGCGTGGGACGTGGCGCAACGCCGACATCACGAACCGCATCTGGGATGGCACCCAGGCCTGCTCGCGACCCTTGGCCACCGCGTCGACAATCACGTCGGCGACCTGTTCGGGGGTGACCGAGAGTGGCGCGGCCTTCATACCTGCGGTCATCTTGGTGTGCACGAAGCCGGGCCGGATCACCGACACCTTGATCCCGGAAGGGCGCAGCGCCTCGGTGAGGCCGGTGTAGAACGCGTCGAGCCCGGCCTTGGTGGAGCCGTAGACGAAGTTCGACCGGCGGGCCCGCTCGGCAGCGGCTGAGGACAGCGCGACGAGGGCACCATGGCCTTGGCGTTGCAATGCCTTGGCCAATAGCACTCCGACCGATACCGCGCCCACATAGTTGACCTGTGCCAACTCGACGGCGGTGGCATGGTCGGTCCAGGCCAGCTCCTGGTCACCGAGTAGCCCGAAGGCGACCAGGGTGATGTCGATGTCACCGTCGGCGAACGCCTTCTCGATGGTCTGCGGATGCGAGGAGGGATCGGCCGCATCGAAGGGCAACGTCGTCACGGTGGCGCCCACGGTCCTCAACCGCTCCGCCGCGGCGTTCAGTCGCGGTGAGGGTCGGGCCGCCAGCACCACCTGCAGCGGCCGCTGAGCGGCGTAACGCGCGGCGGTGGCCAGCGCGATGTCGGACGTGCCACCGAGCAGTAGCAGGGACTGGGGATTGCCGACAGCGTCGATCACAGTAGTTCGAGTCTCCTGGAGAGGTCGGATGCGAAGATTCCCTCGGGATCGGCGGCGGCGCGGAGCTTGCGCCACTCGTCGAGCCTCGGATACATGCGGGCCAGGGTGGCTGCGGTGGTCCGCGACTCCTTGGCGAGGTAGAGCCGCCCGCCAGCGTCGAGCACCTGGTCGTCGAGCTGGTCGCAGAACCGCGAGAGGCCGCGGCGGATCGGGAGATCCACGGTGATCGTCCAGCCCGGCTGGGGAAACGACAGCGGTGCCCGGCCCGCCTCGCCGAAGCGCTTGAGCACGTTGAGGAACGACACGTGACCCGAACGCGCGATCTGTTCGACGACAGAGCGGACGGTCTGCTGCGCCCCGAAGGGCACCAGGAACTGATACTGCACGAAGCCGCGCGGACCGTAGGCCCGGTTCCACTCCCCGATCATGTCCAGCGGGTGGTAGAAGGCGGTGAGGTTCTGTACTTCACCGCGGCGCCGCCGGGGCGCTTTGCGGTACCACGCTTCGCTCATCGCGCCGAACGTCACCCGGTTGGCCAAGCCGCCCGGGAAGAGGTTCGGCGCGGTGAGCAGTTGGGGGGCGTCGAAGGTCAAGGGTGCGCGGCGCAGCTTGGGCGGTAGCTCGTCACGGCGGGCCAGGCAGCCGCGGGTGAGCACCGCGCGGCCCAGCTTCGCGCCGGTGGCCATGGCGTCGAACCAAGCGGCGGAGTAGTCGTAGCGGTCGTCGGAGCCGTCGGCGAGCAGTGCCAGCAACTCGTCGATGTCGGTGGTGCGATCGGTGTCGACGACGAAATACGCCGACTCGACATGCCGCAGCGCAACCGTGGCGCGCACCATGATCCCGGTCAGTCCCATGCCGCCGACGGTGGCCCAGAACAGTTCGTCGTCCGGGGTCAGGGTGGCGATCGATCCATCGGCGGTGACCAGGTCGAGGCTGCGGACGTGGTTGCCGAACGTCCCCGCGGTGTGGTGGTTCTTACCGTGGATGTCGGCCGCGATCGCCCCACCCACGGTGACCTGCCGGGTGCCAGGCAGTACGGGAACCCAGAGGCCGAACGGCAGCGCGGCGCGCATCAGGGCGTCGAGACTGACCCCGGCGTCCACCACGGCCAGGCCACTGTCCGCGTCGATGGCATGGATCCGGTCCAGCCCAGTCATGTCGATGACCAACCCACCCGCGTTCTGTGCCGGGTCGCCGTAGGAACGGCCCAGCCCCCGGGCGATCACTCCCCGGCCGCGCGGACCCTCCCTGGCTACGCCGCGCACCGCCTGTTGAATCGACTCGACGGTGGGATTGACCAGCACCCGCGCGCTGCTCGGTGCGGTCCGACCCCAGCCGGTGAGGGTGCGGGTGACGGTCTCAGACATCAGTACCGAGGCTAGGCGACCATGCGCGTGACGCTGGAACCGGGTCAAGCGATGACGATCGATGAAGAGAACAAAACAAAGGGCACGAAGGGTCAGCCCCTGATCGGCCACACCGACAACGTCAACGTGGTGGCTTTCAGTCCTGATGGGAGCACCCTGGCAAGCGGCAGCTTTGACGCGACCGTGCGGCTGTGGGGGATGAACGTCGAGGACGCGATCCAGCGGATCTGCGCCACCAAGAGGGAAACCCTTACTCCTGAGCAATGGGAGCGCTACGTCTCCAAGGATCTGCCTTATCGCCCTCCATGCCCGTGATCGGCCTCGACAGCTCGTACGCCCACTAGTCTCAACTCTGGCCAGTGTTGCAGCCGCGACGGCCAGGCCACCGTCGCGGCACGCCGCGGCGAGGCGCTGATCGTAGGTCAGCACGACATCGACCAGGGGGTGTTCGGCGACTCCGGACAGCGCCGCGTTCACATCGTCGGCGACCTTAACCAGCGACGCGCGGCGCTGCTATCCAGGTAGACGCGCCCCGCTACCGGCGCTCGTCTTCCGGGGTCACGAACAACCTGCTGGATCGACTCGACAGTAGGGTTGACCAGCACCTGGGCGCTGCTCAGCAGTTCGCCACTGTGAACGAAACGATCTCGGTCCGGTTGTCCATCTCGAGACACCACTGGTAACAGCCCAATGGCAGGGGCATCGGGCCAATATTCACGACTATCGCCGCGTCGATCATGCTGCCGGCGGCCAGAGCTGGCGAGCGACCTACTTCGAGCTCGAACTCGTTCTCGATCAGCCCTTTCATACCTGGAGAGATCTCCAGCTCAACGGGGTCTCCCTCGGCATCGAGCAGCCGCAGCATGCCCCCGATCTTCTGGTTTGCGCGTTCCCACGGCACCTTGATCAATATTGCCACAGCATGTGGAGCGGTCGGGGTAGCTGTGATGGACCAGCCGGCACCGAGCATGTGGGTCTTGCCGTTGGGTTCGGCCTGAGCTGCATCGCAGAGGATCAGCTTGATGTCAAGAGACGAGACCATCAGCAAGGATGAGCGTGGACGGAGCCCGATCCTCGCGTACGGTCCCCTGGTACATCCAGATAGGCGCCCACTACACGTCTGAACGGGTTGAGGTACCTGTTGAATCCCCGTTGCGGGGGCCTCGTCTGAAACGTCGGCCCACGCTCGAACAGGTCTACGATCTTGGCTACTGGCTCGTCTTCCTCATAGAAGTCTTCATCCCGGGTGCCCATGGGGTCATCATGCCATCACCATGGCATGATCATGGCTTCAACGCGGCATGCCCCTACGACCTGACTGAGTAGGCGCTGCCGAGGTTCCACTCGTCGCCCATCGTGTTCTCCGTTGGATACAGAACGACGAGAACGCGTCGACCTCGGATCGTTGTCTCGACGATGGCTCGCTCGCCGCGTTCGGGATCTTCGTTCCAGACGTAGCACAGCCCCACGACACCAACGACCGACTCTCTGACCTCATCTGGGGTGATCCCATGTCTCTGAATGATCTTCTGGGCGGTGCGGTGACTGATGTGTAGCTTGGCAACCCAGACGGCTGGCACGGCGGAGCTTAGCGGTATCTCTGGCTAAGCAGCCTCAAGAGGTCCGCCAACAAAACAGAGACGGCCCCGTCGTTGGAGCCATGCATCCCGGAGTGGGCACCGGCGCCGAACGGGATGACTTGCAGCGTCACGTTCGGGTCGCTGGCCATCTTGATCAGATGCAGAAGCTACGCACGCATCACCTTGGGGCCACCGACCTGCCGATGCAGCGCGGCCTCGTCCACAATGGCCCATAGCTTGAGTGGATCGGGCTTGCCGAGCAGCTGCTGCCGATCGATGCGAGCTTGCGCGATCTGGGTCACCTCGTGTTCGGTGGCCATCGGGAGCACGCCGCTGATCACCGCGCGGGCGTGGTCCTCGGTCTGGAGCAGGCCGGGCACGAGCAGCGACTCGTAGTTGCTCACCGACCGGGCCTCGACCTCGAAGCCGATGTAAGTGGTGTACTGCTCGGGCAACTCGGCGTGGTAGGGCTGCAACCAGCCCTGTTGCTCGCCGTCCCGGCCGAGCGCGAGCAACTCCTCGCGCTGCGGATCGACCACGCTGTACAGGTCGAGCAGCGCCATGAGGGTCCGCTTCTGCGGACGGCGGACCCGGGCGGTCTCCAGCCGGTAGATCGTCGCCTCGTTCATTCCGGTCCGCTCACTGACCTGCTCCCGGGCCATCTCGTGGGACTCCCGCAGCCGTCGCATCTCCGCGGCAAGACGGCGTAGCCGGATCGTCGGAATCATCCCTCGGCCGCCCGCGAAATACGCGCGATCAATTCAGCGGGTTGGGTACGGACGCCCAGGTGCCGTTGGGTGGGGTGTCGAGGCGCAGGAGAGTATGCGGCTTGGTCGGCCATGGGTCGAACAGGAGAGCGCGTCGATCGGCGGAAGTGTCAGTGTCGGTGGGCAGCGTGTCGTACACGGCGCGAATTTGGCGGGCAACCAGCGCCCACAGCTGCCTTTCCAATCTGCTATCGCCCTGGGCGAGGGTACTGACCAGGCCCATCAGCGTGTAGGAGAACGCCGAGCCGTACAGCATCCGGCGCAGCGTGACCGGGTCGTCGGACAGGATCTGCTCGGGCAACAGGGAGCAGGCGATGCCCAGCCCAGCGAGCCGGCGGGGGCTCACCCGGATGTCGGCGAGATCACGATATATCAGTCGGTGCGGGCATCCGTCGCGCAGCACGAGCAGGAGGTTCTGGTCATGGGGATACAACGCGACGCCCCAGGACATCAGGGTGAGCAACGGCGGCAGGGCTAGCTCGACGAACGCGGCGAGCCAGGTGACGGGATCGTCAGCAAGAGCGCAGAGGACAGGCGGTCCGCCGAGCGGCGGCCGGGCGGTGAGCGCTCCGACTGGCAGCACGATCTCACCGGAAGCGACGACCGGGGCCGCACGCAGCACGGCGGCCAGATCAGCACTGGGGACGCCGTTGACCAGCACGGCAGCGCCGGCCAGGTTGCGCTGGATATCCAGCTTTCCCCCCAGACGCCCCACGAGGTTGCTCAGGAGCGCGGATATGTGCCGGCCAACACGCAGGGACTTCCCGGAGATGTCCCGCACACTCTCCGTCATGCGCGTGCTCACCGCAGTCTTCACGTGCGGACCGCCGGCCACGGGAGCCATGGTGCGCAGGGACATCAGCGGTCGCGTCGGTATGGCGGCGCGCACCCGCGGGGCGATCCCGTAGGCCGGCAGCACCCGCTCGGTCTGCCAGGGATGCAGCGGCAGCAGGATGTCACCGTGGTCACGCAACCGGTCCGGCCAGGTCCCGGTGAGCAGGCACTGCTCGGCTGGGACCGCCACGAGATCGAGGGCGACGACTGGGCGGTGCTCCGGACCGTACGCCAGGTGGTCCGCCACCGAGAAGCCGGTCCGGTTCCGACAACACGGATGCAGGGAATGCCCGTCGACCACTGACTGCTCATGGTCGGCCAACGACTCTGCACCGCGCTGGCACGCCGCCGCCCCGGCGCGGGCCAGCGCGAGCGTGGCCACGCTGTTGGCCAGCTCACCGACCAGACACGCCGAGCCAGGCCAGCTGAATGCGGCGAGCAGGTCGGCCGGATGGTGCTGCGGCTGCCCGTCGAGTCCCAACACCAGATCGTCGGGAGGGCTCGCACAGTACAACGGCGTGTCCACCGGCCCCGACACCCTGCGACCGTCCTTCAGGGTGACCCGACCAGCACTGCGCTCGGCGACGAACGGCAGCGGCTCAACATGCAGCGCCCGCCAGACCCTGCTCAGTACCGCCGAACGGGCACCGGGAAGCGCAGCGGTGTACGCTGCGCCCAGTTCGGGACGCACGGCGGCCAGCTGCGCGGCGAATGCCACTTCCACCGCAGATCCAGCCATGGCAGTGCGCCCCCCAGAAACAGTCACAATGTGCGATGGTAACCGCTACAAGCGGTAGCCAGCAGGCATCGCATGCCCGTAGCGTCCGCCCAATCCAGGTTTTCCTTCTCCGCGAGCGAAATCTTCCATACTTTCTGTCATGAGTATCGAGGCCGATTTCATCACGGTCACCGCATTGCTGAACTGCCTGACGAGAGAGATTGCCACCGTCGAGCATGGGCCCACCCACCTGACCGCGTACCTGCCATGCACCGGTCAAGTACTGCGTGCCGCACATGGCAGGTGGCCGCAGTGTCCGGAGCTACGGACCGGCACCGTGTGGCGCCCGCTGGCCTGGCCCGAGCTCGCAGCCATGGTCGCGGCCGAGCTGGCCGCCCGCACCGGCCACACGAACGATGCGCTGCTAGCGGACATCACAGCCAGTCACCGGGCCGCCACCGCCCTGGTGCATGCCCGCACCATCGCACCGCTGCCCGCGGATCCTTTCCGGCGCTCGGAACAGGCACTCGTTGCCGGGCACCGCTTCCACCCCGCCCCCAAGGCGCGCGGCCACCTTCCCGCCGCCAGCTGGCTACCATACGCGCCGGAGGCGTACGCGCAGTTCACGCTGCCCCTGGTGGGGATCCCCGCCGAATTGGTTGCCCAGGAGGGGGACGTGGCGGCGCTCGATGCCTTGCCCGCTCCCCTTGGCTACCATGCCTTGCCGGTTCATCCTTGGCAGCTTGCCCTGGTCGGGGGCCTGCCCGAAGGCGTGATCCAGCTGGGCTACTTGGATCGTGACGTGTGGCCGACCTCATCGGTACGCACCGTGTACGACGAGGAGCGCGACCTGTTCCTCAAGTTCAGTCTCGACGTGCGGATCACCAATGACATCCGTCGCCTGTGGCGCAGAGACCTGCGGTGGGTGGTTGAGCTGGGACAGGTGCTGCGCGAATCGTTTGACGCGATGGCCGCCAAGTATCCCAGCGCGGCGGTATTCATCGACCGTGGCTACCGGACTGTAAACCTCGGCGACGAGGACATCTATGAAGCACTCGCGGTCATAGTTCGCGACGGGCTTCGTACCCACCTGCGACCCGGGATCGTCCCTTTGCTCGCGGCGGGGCTCAGTGAGGGTTTCCCCGGCAGCCCACTTGACGGCCGCGATAGTGAACAGGCACTCGACTGGTGGCGGGCATACGTCGACATCGTCGTACCTCCGGTACTGATGGCGTACTTTGCCTACGGCATCGTCTTGGAATGCCACCTGCAGAACGTCGTGATCGGTGTGGACGAGACGGGCTTGCCCGTGCAGGTCCTCTTTCGCGATAGCGAGGGAACCTGCCTCGTGGTGGACCGCCACGCCGCGTTATTGCACCGGAAAGGCATGATGGGTGGATATCCCGGCGTCGATCCAGCCTACGGGTGGAACCGACTCGTATACTGCCTGGTCACCAACCACCTGCAAGAAATCGCGGGCGCACTTGTCGACCGTCATCCCTGTCTGAGCTCGGCACTGTGGGAGGTCGCCCGCGAGCTGTTCGCTATCTGCGGCGGTGACCACGGCAATCCCGTCGAGATCCAGGAGTTGCTGGACCGTTCTGATATCCCTGCTAAGGCCAACCTGCTGCTGCGCTGGACGGAATCCGACGGCGCCGCCACCTTGTACGTGGCGCATCCGAACCCGCTGCTCACCGGCCTGAATGCCGATCCAAGGGGGAAATCGCACCCCGACTCGTGAACCGTTCTCAGGCGTAATCCCGGCGAGGAGTCACGTCGCGGACGGCGCCTTGGTCGGCGCTGGTGGCCATCGCGGCGTAGGCGCGCAGGGCCGTGGAGACCTTGCGGTCGCGGTAGGCGGGAGCGTAGACGCCACCGAGGGCTGCGCGGCGGGCGGTCAGGGTCGGCTCGTCGAGGAGAAGTTCGATCGTGCGGGTGGGGATATCGATTCGGATCCGGTCGCCGTCCTCGACGAAGGCGATGGTGCCGCCCGCCGCGGCCTCCGGCGAGACGTGGCCGATGGACAGACCCGAGGTGCCGCCGGAAAAACGACCGTCGGTGACCAGGGCGCACACAGTGCCCAAGCCCCGGCCCTTGAGGAAAGAGGTCGGGTAGAGCATCTCCTGCATCCCGGGCCCACCCCGGGGGCCCTCGTAGCGCACGATGACCACGTCACCCGCCTTGACCTGCTTGTCGAGGATCTTCTGCACGGCCTGCTCCTGCGACTCGCAGACGACGGCCGGGCCCTCGAAAGTCATAAGTGACTCGTCCACCCCGGCTGTTTTGACGACCGCACCGTCCACGGCGAGGTTGCCGCGCAGCACGGCCAGTCCACCGTCCTTGGAGTAGGCGTGGGCGAGAGCGCGGATACAACCCTTGGCGGCGTCGGTATCCAGCGACTCCCAGCGCTCGGACTGGGAGAAAGCCTCGGCAGAGCGCTTGCCGCCAGGGGCGGCGTACCACAACTGCACCGCCTCCGGAGAAGGAGATCCACCGCGCACGTCCCAGGTGGTGAGCCACTCGGCCAGCGTCGGGGCGTGGACGGGGTGCACGTCCTCGTTCAGCAGGGCGCCGCGGTGCAGTTCACCCAGGATCGCGGGGACACCACCCGCGCGGTGCACGTCTTCCAGAAGGTAGGTGCCGTTGGGGGCGACCTTGCACAGCACCGGCACGCGGGAGGAGAGGGCGTCGATATCGGCCAGGGTGTAGTCGACCTCAGCCTCCCGGGCGGCGGCGAGCAGGTGCAGGACCGTGTTGGTGGAACCGCCCATGGCGAGATCGAGGGTCATCGCGTTCTCGAACGCGGCGCGGGTGACGATGTCGCGCGGCAGTACCGGCTCGCCGTTCTGGTAGTAACGCCTGGTCAGCTCGACGACGGTCGCGCCGGCGCGCTCGTACAGGGCGCGGCGGGCGGTGTGGGTGGCCAGCAGGGAGCCGTTGCCCGGCAGCGCCAGCCCGAGAGCCTCGGTCAGGCAGTTCATCGAGTTGGCGGTGAACATGCCCGAGCAGGAGCCACAGGTGGGGCAGGCGTTCTCTTCCACGCGGGCGATGTCGGCATCGGACACCTCCTCGGCTCCGGCGTCGGTGATGGCCGAGATCAGATGTAGTCGGGTGCGGACGGTGCCGTCGACAAGAACGGCGGTGCCCCCTTCCATCGGGCCGCCGGAGACGAAGACGGTGGGGATGTTGCACCGCAGAGCAGCCATCAGCATGCCGGGGGTGATCTTGTCGCAGTTGGAGATGCAGATCAGCGCATCCGCGCAGTGCGCCTGCACCATGTATTCGACCGAGTCGGCGATCAGGTCGCGAGAGGGCAGCGAGTACAGCATGCCGCCGTGACCCATCGCGATGCCGTCGTCCACGGCGATCGTGTTGAACTCCCGGGGCACCGCGCCCGCCGCCTTGATCGCCTCGGAAACGATCCGGCCCACCGGCTGCAGGTGGGTGTGCCCGGGGACGAATTCGGTGAAGGAGTTGGCGACGGCGATGATCGGTTTGCCGATGTCCTCGCTCGCGACCCCCGAGGCCCGCAGCAACGCTCGGGCTCCCGCCATGTTACGGCCGTGGGTGACTGTGCGTGATCTCAACTCAGGCATGGCATCAGCCTCGATCCGGCGCCATCCCGACAGAAGACGCCGTTGCTGCTGGTAGTGCCACCACTAGCATGAATTTTCGTGAGCCCGAGCCAGCAGCGGCGCATCGAGCTGGGGGCCTTCCTGCGCGCCCGACGCTCGCAACTGGATCGGGCCGCGGTGGGACTGCCCGAGGCCAGACGGCGGCGCATCACCGGCGTGCGCCGGGAGGAGGTCGCGACGCTGTCGGCCGTCAGCGTCACCTGGTACACGTGGCTGGAGCAGGGACGCGAGGTCAATCCCTCCCGGCAGGTCCTGGACGCCCTCGCCGCCACCCTGCGGCTGTCAAGCACCGAACACGATTATCTGCTCTCGCTCGCCGGCTACACCCCCGCCGTCGCGGCACCCCGGTCCGCACCGGAGGTTCCCGCGCACGTCCAGCGGCTGATGGACCACCTGCAGGGCATGCCCGCCTACGCCATCGCCCCCGACTGGAGCATCTGCGGCTGGAACCAGGCATACCAAGTGCTCTATCCCAACGTGGCCCGCGTCCCGGCCCAGGACCGCAACCTGCTGTGGCTGGTGTTCACCGACCCCTTCATCCGGCGGCTGCTGCCCGATTGGGAGATCACCAGCAACCACTTCCTCGCCGAATTCCGCGCCGAAGCCGGCACTCGCCTCGGCGACCCGGACTGCGCCGCCCTGATCCAGCGACTGAACACGCACAGCAGCGAGTTCGCCAACGGCTGGAGTGCGCACCCCGTCGAAGGATTCACCTCCCGCCGACGCACCTTCCGCACCCCGGCCGGAGAGCTCACCTTCGAGCACCACCGGCTGGCTCCCGCCGACTTCAAGGACCTGCACATCGTGATCTACACCCCCGCCGACGACGACACCGCCCAGCGCCTGGCCCAGCTCCAGGACGGGCAACAACACCTCTAACCGTTCACCCGCTACACGCTTGATGTCTAGTCGGTATACGGTAGTCTCGTGAACGCGCGAGAGGTGGTGAAGCGAATCCGCAAGGCGGCCCATATCCAGCGGCTTGACGGAGACGAGCGCCTCAGTAAAGGTTCACACAGGCGCTACATCGTCGACGGCCATTGCTCGACAACCGTCTCCTGGCACCCCGGCGATATCCCGAACGGCACACTCAACAAGATCGAAGAGCAGCTTCGTCACTGCCTGGGCAGCGATTGGCTACGGAGGTGAGCATCCTAGTGACCGTCACAGCCGTCTACGAACGCGACGGCCAGGGCCGATGGCTTGTCCATCTCGCCGAAGAACCACGCTGCCACACCTGGGCGCGTTCTTATGCCTCCGCACGTCGCGAGATCATCGATGCCGCCGAGCTCTGGCTCGAGGAGCTCGGCGTCGCATCGCTCGACGATCTGGATATACGTGACGAGGTGCGGATCGCCGGCGCCGCGCAGGCGCGTGATCTCGCGGAGGTCCGCGAGGAGCTGACCCGTCGGCTGGCCGACGTGCGGGCCAGGATCGACGAGGTGGCACGCGGGCTGGTCGCCGAAGGTGTCTCGGTGCGAGACGTGGCCGACCTATTAGGCCTCAGTCCCGGCCGGGTCTCCCAAGTCGTCCGCCACTCTCCGCGCAGCGCCTGACCGTGGTGAGCCTGCCCGGATGGGGCTGGTGCAGGCCCCCTGCTCCAACCTCATGATCACGGAGGAGGACGTGCCACCAGCCGCCAGCGTAACCGCATGGAGGCCAAACCAGTCATTCAGACGTGTGGCTCGCTCGCCTTGCCAAGTGAGTAGCGCAATCGAAGACACAGACACACCTTAAGGCACGGTCGTACCGACGAGGATTGGGTAGTGTGAACTTGGCGGATCGGATAGCTTATCGACGCGGTCGAACCCCGACGATCCTGCAGGTCTCATCCCAGCACTGCTCGCAGGTCTGCCAGAACCATTCCAGATCACCATCAGCACCGCGGGGATGGGTAGCACCGCACACGCACCGCATCGGCGCACCGAGCGGGACGTTCCGGTCCCGCCGATCAATGGCATGGCGCCGGCCGGCGAGCGGGAACCAGGAAAACGGGTGCGATTTCGGGTACGGCGCAGGAGCACCATCGGCTGCATGATGCATTGGCGAGGTACTCCCCAGTTCGTGGTTGTCCGTGGTCGGCACCCAGGGCCGGGGCGAGTTCACCGAGAAGCGGCGCGGTTCGGGGAATCGATACCCGACCAGTCGTTCGCTGCCTGCGCGGGGGGACGACGCAGACCAGCCGACCTGGGCACCTACCGCGTCCCTTCCCATAACTCGTCATCCCGGCCCTGGGGCCTTGCGAGGAATTTAACGATAAGCCATCGTCCGACTACGAAAGGTAATTTTTTACGAACGCGCGGTTCGGAACACGCAGTTCGGTGTGCATGGACGCGATACGCAGACCAAGACCGGGGATACGGGAGCCGCATCGCCTGAGTCACGCTGATGAAGTGGGAGCCTGTCAGTCCAGCAGGCCGATGCGTCCGGCGAACTCCCGGACTTCGCTGGCATACGACGGCTTGGCCCGCTTCACGAGCGTGGTGACCATGCCGCGGACGTCCTGCCTATACTGAAAGTCCTGTGGGCAGAGGCGTTCGGCCTTCTTCAGGTGCACGAAGACAGCTGCGTCATTGTTCCGGAACTCATAGCATCGGGCGACGTCGTAGAGGTGTGTGGTCTTCCGCTCCAAGGATGGAATCTTCGAGATATCCACGTTGTTCGCGAGCCGTAACGCCTCGGCTATCTCACCTTGCTCATGCTCCACATGGACCATGTGCATGGCCACGTTCGTCGGCCCGAACACCGTGTTGTGGTAGTTGTGCCCCTCGCCAACCCGCGAGGCCGCTTGATGGGCCGGCTCCCGCATCAGCTCTCGTGCCCGCCAGGGATCGCCGCTGCGCAGTGCCGCGATAGCTCCCTCCAGCACCAAACCGCCATAGAGCGAGAAGTGCTCGGGTGTCCCGTCCGGCAGTAACGGTTCCAGCGCCTCGCGGCCTTTCACGGCGACTTCCAGCGCCCCGGCCGGCATGTCGTCCGAAAGCATGGAATGCCCCAGGCTCCAGGTGGCTGCCGCGATCAGAAACGGATCTTCGGTTTCTTCGGCATAGCGCATGGCCCGGTCGGACACCAGGCCGCCCAGGTCAACCCGCCCGAGGTGCTTCAGCACCGTCCGGGTCAGTTGGTACAGCTCGGAGATCTGGCGGCAGGCCTGCACTGAGTGATCGTGTTCGTGCACGGCGCGTTCACTGTGGACGATCAGATCAGGCAGTACGCGCAAGGCATCGCTGTACTTACTCGGTGAGGTGAACCATGCCTGTTTGGCGGCGTTGATCTGTTCGCCCAGCTCATCCAGCGGTGGGAGCTGCTGGGCATCGGCGAGGGCCAGCGAGCGGTAGGTGACCAGGGCCCGTTCCACCTCGGCGAGCCGGGGGTTCACCGGCCCCTCGTGATCTTCGCTCGGCGCCTCGCCCAGCAGAGCCGAGGTACGCACGCCCAGGACCTTGGCGAGCTTGCGCAGCACCGGCACCGAGGGCATCTTGCTGTCGGCCTCGATCATCTCCAGATAGCGCACGGTGATACCGGCATAAGTGGCCAGCGAGGTGGTACCCATCCGCCGCTTGATGCGGTACAGCCGGACAAGCGCACCGGTCGGCATATCAGGCACAGCTGCCACCTCCTCCGGGGATGAGCGCCTTGACGTGAGAGTACAGAGGAAGTAGAAGCCAAAGCCCAGGCTGGCTATGGCGAATCGCGAGCCGCAAGTAGGGCCAACGGTAGAAGTGCGGTGCCTGGAGACAATACCTACGGACTCTTCGGCTGTACCTGGCGGCGCTGCGATCCGCGCAGGAACAGGCCCGCCGGGGACGACCGGAGGTGGCCTTCCGGTCGGAGCCGATCGACGCCCGGTCGCGCAGCAGATCCTCTTCGCCGGGTCGATCAAGTGGTTGGCCACCCCCTTCGACAGCCACGATCTTGCCGCTCTCACCCGGGATGCCGCCCGGGTACCCAGCTTCGCGTCCGGCAACACCGGACTGGCCGCAGTCAGCCTGTCCGGCACCACCCCAGGACTGGACCCGACCTGGTCGACCTCGTGTGGGGGCCAAGCGATGTCGTCTCGGCCTGGGGATCGTGAATCCCACGCCGCCTCTCGGCGCCAGACGCACCCGAAGCCGCACGGCGGGAGAGGGTATGTACATAAGCTACACCGGCTGTCGCGGACACCGGTGACACGCAGCGCCTGGTCACCCCCTGCATGTCCCGCGCAACGCTTACCCACGGGACGAAGTGGATCGCTCCCACGTCTGATCGTCGACGTGGCGATGATCAGACGTGGTAAACCAATGGTGTACCGTCGGGACATGGCTGCGAAAATGGTCAAGGTTGACGAGCGGACGCACGCCCGGCTGGCCGAGTTGGCCGCCGAGCACGGCGCCACCATCGGCGGATACGTTGGCCAGCTGGCCAACGCCCAACGCACCCATGCGGAATGGACAGCCATCAGCCAGCGGACCCAAGACTACTTGCGGGAGCATTTCGGCTTCGACCCGACACCACAGGAGCGGGCTGAACTGGAGACGACCCACGGCGCGATCATGGCCGAACTTGACGCCCAGTTCGCGGCGCGCCGCGGCGCGCAGCAGCCCAATACATGACCGACACCGCGGCACGCGGCTACCTGCTCGACACCACGGCGTTGACAGCGCTGCCCTCCAGCCGACGGGTGTCTACCCTCATCACCACCGCCCCGCACTTTCACCTGCCGCTGTACACACCGGTCAGCTGCCTGGACGCCGCCGACCGCATCCGGCCCGGCATCGCCCGCCACGTCGGGCAGATACCCGCCGTCGAACCCGTTGACCTGACCTTCTCCGCCGTGCTCGATCTGCGCGAGCGCACCCCCCAGCTGGCGCTGGACGTAGCGCATGTGATCAGCCTCGCGCACCCGAGCCCAGACTGGGCCGCCGGGCTGATTGTGGCTACCACCCAGCCAGACCGCTACGCCGATTTCGACCTGCCGATCTATCCCCTCGGCGACTGATCATTTCTGACTCGCTACGCCGCGTGAAAAATATCAACGGTAAGCGATGCTACGAGGTCAAGGTCCTGCTTATCGCATCACAGTCCCGGTCTCACGATGAGCGTTGTTCCGATTACGGTGAGCGCTTTGGGTGCTGTAAGGACCCTTCCTCCGAGATCCCGAAGGCCACCAGTCGAGCACGCCGTCGCTCGCCTCCCCCGACGGCCGATCAGATCCTGTCGAAGGCGCCGGTGCCCCCTCGATCACGTTTCAGCCGGCGGGCCCACATCGGCTTTCTGGACAAGCTCATCTGAGGTGCCCCGAGCTTTCCGGACAGGGGACCTTGATAACGCGGGGGCCGGTCAGCGCAGCAGACCGATCCGTCCGGCGAACTCCCGCACCTCACCGGCATAGGACGGCTTGGCCCGCTTCACCAGGGTAGTGGTCATGCCGCGGACAATCCGGTTGTGCTGGAATTCTTGCGGGCACACCCGTTCAATCATTGTCAGGTGGACAAAGGAGCAATGCTTGAAACCTGTGGATGAGCAAGATCAAGAAGGGGTCGTACTCTCCTGATCGTCCTAAACAGGTCCTCAAGCAAGGCCGGCGGACCAACACCGGTCGGGAGGGTACGACTCGATGCTCAGTGTAGTTGGTGAAGAGTCCGACGGCGGTGAGGAGCAGGCCGTCGATGGCGGTGTCGACGGCGTTCTACGACTACCCCACCGAGCACTGGATCCACCTGCGCACGACCAACCTCATCGAGTCGACCTTCGCCACCGTCGGAGCACGCCACCCGGGTCTCCAACGGGCTGAATGAGTTGATCTTGATCTGAGTTGTCGCTGTTCAATGGTGGTGGTCGCCGCAGATCCACCCGAGCACGGAGTCCTGGCGCCAGCTGTGGTTGGTCAGCCAGCCGCGCACCGGCTCGGGCGGCTCGGTGGTGTCCGCCGTGGTCTCGGCCAGGGTGCAG
>JBOHHE010000183.1:0-14552 GCA_050700355.1 Pseudonocardiaceae bacterium | reverse complement strand
GGGCGGTGGTGGGAACCAAGCCAATCAGGGTGGGCGGGGTGGCAATCAGCTCAACCAGGGCAGCGGTAGGGGGAACCAGGCCAACCAGGGTGGGCGGGGTGGCAATCAGCTCAACCAGGGCAGCGGTAGAGGGAACCAGGCCAACCAGGGTGGGCGGGGTGGCAATCAGCTCAACCAGGGCAGCGGTAGAGGGAATCAGGCCAACCAGGGCGGACGTGATGATAACCAGGCCAACCAGGGCGGGCGTCGCGGGAATCAGGCCAACCAGAGGGCCAGCAGGGACTAGTTCGAAAGTCTGGCTGGTATGCCGTCCTTGGTGTTGATGAGGGTCGCCGTCGAGTTGAGGTTGGGAGGCTCATGACCTGTCATCCCCAACCTCAACCCCCGGCATCTCGGGGCCAGCAATACCACGTGATTATCTGCTCATTCGGCTGAGGGCCGCTGTCAGAAGCTGTTCCTGAACCTATGTGGTGAGTCTCGGTGGCTGGTGATCCGGGCTAGGGTTCGTTCACGATGCAGCTTGGGGGCAGGACTAGGAACCCCATGGCGGTATCGGATCGCTGCGATCTCAAGACCGGTCCGGGCACAGTCCACGAGCTTGCCGGCATAGCCGCCGTCCGCCCAAACCAGGCGAACCCAGCGACCTGAGGAAGCGAGCTGTTCCAGGGGCGGCCGGGCACCGTCGCGGTCTTGCACCGAGGCGGCGATCATGAACACGCACAGCAGCAGCCCGAAGGTGTCCACGGCGATGTGACAGGGACGACCGAAAACTAAATCCTGCCCTGGCGGCTGTGGTGGATTCCGGCACATGTGCATAATGTGACGCTTGATTCGATGTGTCCCTGGCCCGACGTCCGTGAGGAAGCTGACGTGGTTTCGTACCCGATCTACAACCTTGAGCTGGCCGGGTGGAATCGCCAAAGTACCTGGGGCTGGGACCCAGCACAGGAGACCCTGTACGCACAGCTCACCCGGAACGAGTCCGACATCGAGGCCGACGTGCAGGGGCCGGAGATCTGGATCAGTCCGCCGGCCTTCCCGAGGATCACCCTCCCCGCCGTTCTCGCCGAGGCCATCGCCAACGCCACTGGTGCTGAAACGGCCACCGCGCGGGCCGCGATGAACGATTCCCTGCCCCACGGCGATCATCCGTTCCGCCTGGATGATGCGCCGCCCGGCGTGGACGCCCGGCCCGTACCGAAGCGGCCATGGTGGAAGTTCTAGAAGCCGCACTGACATCAACGGCCAGGATGTTTTGCTCGTCCGCGGCTCGCGGTAGGGGCAACGCGGTCAACGACCGCTGCAGCCCTTGCGGGTCAAGCCTGCTGGCGGCCAAGTAACCGGTCCCTCAGCACACAACACCCCACCGCACCATCTGTGGCGGTACCCGACACACTGATCATCACCGCCCTTGGGTGTGGTCAGGTTGTCCTGGCCGAGCACATGATCAACCCAGGGCCGTACCCATGATCAGCCGGGGTATCCAGCACCTGTCCAGAGGCTAAGAGAAGCTCCGGACTGCCACCACCTGGGCGCTGGCCGACCCCTGCTGCGCCCGGCTTACCGCGACCATGCTCCCGTCCTGGTGAGTACCTGCTCAAACCGATCCGCCAGCTCATCGAGTCAATCCACGACACCCTCATAGGACTTACTCGTCTAGTATGTGCGCATGAGCGAGCGCTTCGTGTCCGTCCAAGTCTCCGAGGACAGCCGTGCCGATCTGGCGCAATTGAGCGACGAACTGGGCGGCGACATGATGATGCCCATCTCTGCTCATCCGTTCGACGGTGTGGCCTTCATCCAGATCGTTTTTCCTCTCACCGCACTCTCCGCGGTCGTGCTGCGGACGTGGATCGAAAAGAAGGCGGAGTCGCGCAAAAGCATGCGGGTCATCGTGGACGGGATAGACATTACCGGCTACACATCAGCGGAAGCCCAGAAGATTCTTGACAAGTTGATCAACCAGGACTCGAAGGAACCGATCTCGGGAGAAGAAAAGCCGGAGTGAAACCGTCCGATGGAATCGCGCGTGCCCTGATTGAGTCCAACTCCGGCAGTGATTGCTTCGACACCACCGATCCGTTCGAGGCCGAGAAACTGTCTAGCATGATCAAGACTCAGTGGGCCGGGCTGGTGCAGGTCGCCTTGTCGCTGGACTCGGTATCCGTTGTGCGGAACGACACGGTCACTCGATTGCAGAGGGTGCCGGAGATGGTGTATATCCGAACGCCCCGTGGCGCCGCGTACAGCTTCGAAGTCAACGGCCGGAGCTACATCGTAGTCGATGACCATCTGATCCGGCTGGTGCATCGCTTTACGCGTCTGGCGCAGGAATGGGGAGGCTCTCCGATAGCGACGGCCGGACACTTTGATGAGTTGATGGCTGAGCGCCTTTACCTGCGTGGGAATTACCACTACAGCGCCACGACCGCCGCGTCATGGCTGAGGTACGGTCACCCCAACAACGACTTCGCTCCGCAGGAAGATGTCAAGGCGGCTGCTGATCGTGCGTTTTTTCAGGTGGCCTTCATCATCACACACGAACTTGCTCATCTCTTCCTGAAATGCCTACCCGAGGACGCGCTCAATGTGTTCGACGAACAGCTTCGCAAGCACGTCCTGCTCGGCGGTTCGCTAAGAACCCTGGATGACTTGACGGCAGTGGGGCTGGTCGATGAGTTCGCCCGCGACGACGTGATGCGGACGGAATGTATGTGCGATGCGCTCAGCCTCGCCTCCAGCCTGTCCGTGGGTGGCGAACTCCGCGACGTGTTGAGAGGCGCCGTGGACGGGTTGTACCTGCTGCAACTGCTCACTGTCGCCGACATGGTCGCGGACGTGCTCTCCGCTCGTGACGGCCTCGGTCATGAGGGGCTGCGTGCACAGGCGAGGCAGTACCCCTTTCGCAAAGGTTCGTTGCTGTTCCTTCTGGGAAGCTTCATCTACCGCATGACTAACTGGGGCCTTGGGCAGCCGGCCATTCGCATCGAGTCAGACGTGCAAGACAGCATCGCGAAGCACCAGAACCTGGTGCGCGCGTTGGTTGATCATCAACCTGCCGAAGCGCAGCGCCAGCATTGGGACCAGGTCATGGCAGGGCAGGCTAAGGCCGACGATCTCGACCTCATGGCGGTGGACGCGGCACAGGACCGCGAACTGGCCAAGACCATGATTGGGTTCCGGGCTCCAATGATCGACAACATCAAGGACCATCCTCGGTTCCTGGATATGTCCAAGAAGAATGAGCTGCTGCAGAATTTTATGAAACGAAACCCAGGCTACGGGTCCTGAGCTGTCTGACCACCTCGTGGGACTCGATTACCGGGCCAACCTTCCGAGACGCATCCGGTCGGAGCGGCGAGCAATACTCCTGGTAGTCCGGTAAAGGGTCCAGGTGGGGATGTGCCAGCAGGGTGGCCAGGACGTCGACCGGCCGAAATCCGCGTGGCGGCGCTCGCATCCGAGCCGTACCAGCGGCGGGACGAGGGCCCGCCGCGCAGTGTCACCGTTTCGCTACCGGGTGACGGTGGTGATCTCTACCATCCGGGTGTGGTCACCACGTGGCCGCTGACCGGACGGGCCGATGAGCTGCGCCGGATCAGCGGGTTGATCCGGCGCCGGGATGGTCCGGCCGGAGTTGTGCTGGCCGGAACAGCCGGCGTGGGCAAGACCCGGCTGGCCCGGGAGGTGCTGGCCGCAGAGGAGCGGCGGGGCGCCCTGATCCGGTGGGCGGTGGCCACGGCGTCGGCGCGGGTGCTACCGCTGGGTGCGTTCGCGGCCATGCTCGGCGCGGTCAGCCCTGATCCGAGCCAGCTGGTGCGCCAGGCCGGTGATGCATTGCTGACCGGTGCCGGGCGGGCCGGTGTGATCGTCGCGGTGGACGACGCGCACCTGCTGGATGAGCTGTCCGCGTTGCTGATTCATCAGCTGGTGCTGCGCCGCGCGGCCGGCGTGGTGCTCACGCTGCGTACCGGTGAGACCGCGCCGGATGCCGTGACGGCACTGTGGAAGGACGAGCACCTGCCTCGGGTGGAGCTGCAGCCGTTGTCTCAGGCACAGACCGTGGCCTTGGTGGAGGAGAGTCTGGGCGGTCCGGTGGACAGTGCCGCTGCGCGCCGGCTGTGGACGATCACCCTGGGCAACGTGCTCTACCTGCGCCAGCTGGTGGGCGGCGAACTGGAATCCGGCCGGTTGCGCCAGGTCGCCGGGGTATGGCGGTGGTCAGGAGAGCCGAAGCTGTCGCCGGGGTTGGTCGAGCTGGTGCGGACCCGGATCGGCCGGTTACCCGACGCGCAGAGCGACGTCGTCGAGGTGCTGGCTTTCGCCGAACCGCTCGAAATGCCGTTGCTCGCCGGCTTGACCGGGGCGGCGGCGGTAGAGCAGGCCGAGGCGCGGGGGCTCGTCGAGGTGTACCCGGACGGCGGGCGGCTACAGGTCCGGCTGGCCCACCCGCTGTATGGCGAGGTGCAGCGGGCGCACATGGGCACGCTGCGGGCTCGTCGGCTGCGCGGTCGGATCGCGCGTGCTCTGGCGGGTACCGGTGGCCGCCGAAGCGGTGACATCCTGTGCCGAGCGGTGCTGACGCTGGACTCCGATCTGCCCGCGGATCCCGTGTTGTTCACCGAAGCCGCCCGCGGTGCCTTCGAGCTGGGGGATCTCACGCTGGCGCACCGGCTTGCCAGGGCGGCTGTGGCCGCAGGTGGTGGTTTCGATTCGCGGCTGCTCCTGGCCCACGCGCTGACCTGGTCTGGCCGGGGGGCGGAGGCCGAAACCGAGCTGGCCGCGCTCGGCGCTCACACTGATGCCGAACAGGCCCGGGTCACGATCGCCCGAGTGGAGGCCTTGGCCTTCACCCTCGGGCGTCCCGCCGAGGGCGAGGCCGTGCTCGACGCTGCGGTGAGCACCATCTCCGATCCCGTGGCCCGCCTGGAGCTGGCCGGGATGCGGTCGACTCTCGATGCCTTTCTCGGGCGGTCGATCCCGGCCGCGCAGGCGGCCGCCGGAGTGCTCGCCGATCCGCGATGTTCGCCACCCTCGGCGTACCTGGCCAGTTGGGGGCTGGCGACGGCGTGCGGCGGGCTCGGCCGCCTGGACGGGCTCGACGAGAATGTCGCGCGGATCGACGCCCTGACCGACTCGCTCCAGCTCGGGCTGCCCGAAGTAGCCGTTGTCGGATCACTGTGGCTGCGGGCACTGTTGCTTGCCGGCCTGCTGGACCGGGCCGAGTGCATCTCGCGGCGGTACCGAGAGCGGTGCCAGGACGCTCCCGGCCCACTGGATGCGGTCACCGGCGCGATGTGCCGAGGTGGCGGTGTGTCGAGGACAGGTCCGGACCGCGGCTCGTTGCTACCGCCAAGCCATCGCAGACATCCACGGCGCGGATCCCGGTGGCTTGGCGTTCCACGGGTTGGTGCTGCTCACCAGCGCGCTGGGAATGGCCGGTGATGCGATCTTGGCGCGCCGAACCTTCGCGGAGATGACGGCGGCCCGACATCCGTCATTCCGGTACCGCGAACCGGATGCGCTGCTCGCGGGTGCGTGGGTAGCCGCTGCGGAGGGCGCTGTCCGCGAAGCCGTCACGCAAGCCCGCCACGCCGCTGAGATGGCCGCGTCGCAGGACCAGCCCGCCATGGAGGTGCTCGCGCTGCACACCGCTGTCTGTTTCGGTGACCGCACGGTGGCCGAGCGGCTCGCGCAGCTGGCCACTCAAGTCGACGGGCCCCGGGCACCGGCCGCCGCCGCGCATGCCGCCGCCCTGGCTGCCGATGACGGAGTAGCGCTGCACGCCGCCTCGCTGCAGCTCGAACAGCTGGGCACCTTGCTGCTGGCCGCCGACGCCGCCGCCGCCGCGGCGGTCGCGTACACCCGCCAGGGTCGGCGCGGCTCCGCGCAGGCCGCCCGAATCCGGGCGCGCCGGCTGGCGCAGGCCTGCGAAGGCGCCTGCACTCCAGCTCTGGCCGCCCTCGCCGCGGTCGCCGCACCTGTGGCGCTCACCACCCGAGAACGGGAGATCGTCGCCTTGGCCGCCGACGGGTTGTCCAACCGCCAGATCGCCGAGCGGCTGGTCGTCTCGGTCCGCACCGTCGAGGGTCATCTTTACCGCGCGTGCGCCAAACTCGGCATCTCTGATCGCGCTGAACTCGCTGCTCTGCTCTGGGGTCATTCCGGGTATTGACTCAGCGATACGAGTAGTCGACTACTCGTATCGCGGCGCTGCGCTGCCGACACACTCGGTGCACAGCCATCCATCAGGAGGACACCATGACAACGACCGGAGTCGGCGAGCACGCGATAGTACTGGGTGCCAGCATGGCCGGCCTGCTGGCCGCCCGTGTCCTGGCCGATGCCTATGACCGGGTGACGGTGGTCGAGCGAGACCACCTGCCCTCCGACGTGGCCCACCGGCAGGGTGTGCCGCAAAGCCGCCACGTGCACCTCCTCCACGCCCGTGGCCGGGAGTTACTGGACGAGCTGTTCCCCGGCTTCACTGAGCAGGTGGTACAGGCAGGCGCTCAGGCCGCGGACACTAGTGACTTCCGGTTGCTGCTGTCAGGTCACCACCTGCGCCAGATCGACATCGGCGTGCTCGGGTTGGCCGCAAGCCGTCCCTTGGTGGAGGCCCAGGTCCGCCGGCGGGTGTGGGCGCTGCCCTCGGTGCGTTTCATCGAGGGCTGTGACGTGGTCGGTCTGGTCGCCGATAGCGAGCGGAGCCGCATCACCGGGGTGCGGATCGCCTCCCGCACCGGGAGCGATCCGGAGCAGCCGGTAACCGCGGATCTGGTCGTCGACGCCACCGGCCGGGGCTCCCGCACACCGATGTGGCTGGAGCAGTTCGGTTACCCGCGGCCGGAAACGGACCGGGTCGAGATCGGGCTCGGCTACGCCAGCCGCCGCTACCGGCTGCGCCCCGGTGCCCTGGGCGACGACCTGGGCGTCCTCATCGCACCGACTCCCGACACCCCCCGAGGCGGGCTTGTGGCTGCTCTGGAGGGCGGTCTGCACATCGTCACGCTGGGCGGCATCCTCGGTGACCACCCGCCGCTCGACCCCGCCGGATTCGACGCGTTCGCGGCCAGCGTGAGCTTTCCCGACCTCGCCGAGGCGATCGTAGGCGCCGAGGCGGTGGGCGATCCAGCGCTTTTCCGCTTTCCGGCCAGCGTGCGTTACCGCTACGAGCGGTTGCGCCGCTTCCCGGCCGGGTTGTTGGTGCTCGGTGATGCAGTCTGCTCTTTCAACCCCATTTACGGGCAGGGCATGACAGTGGCCGCGATGGAAGCGGCGACGCTGCGCGACCTGCTGCTCGCCGGGTCGGCCCCTGCGGCGCAGGACTACTTCCGGCGGATCGCCAAGCTCATCGACGCTCCCTGGGAGGTCAATGTCAGTGCCGATCTCGCCTTTCCCGGTGTGCCTGGCCAGCGCACCGCCAAGGTCCGCATGGCCAACGTGTACCTACCCCGGCTGCACGCCGCGGCGAGCACCGACAGCTCGCTGGCCCGCGCCTTCCTGCGGGTGATGGGCATGATCGATCAGCCGGCGGGGCTACTGCGCCCGGACCGGCTACTGCGGGTCCTGTGGGCACACCTGCGCGGTGTCTCGGTCCCGGTGAGTGGACCGGCCGTGGAACACGGCGCCCGCCAGCCCGCCACGCAGTCGTAGTGTTGGGTGCCCTGGGCTCAGCTGGTCATTTCACCAGATTCGGACGCGCTGATCGGGAGGGCGGAAGAGTGCGTCGGATTCCTTGACGTCGAAGGCGGCGTAGTACTCCGGGAGGTTGCTGACGACGCCATTGACGCGGAACTCCACCGGACTGTGCGGGTCCTGCAGCAATCGCGAGCGCACCTTCTCGTCCCGGACCTTGGCCCGCCATACCTGAGCCCACCCCAGGAAGAAACGCTGCTCGCCGGTGAAGCCGTCCAGGACGGGTGATGGCCGGTCGCCCAGGGAGAGTCGGTAGGAGCGCAGCGCCACCGTGACCCCGGACAGGTCGGCGATATTCTCCCCGAGGGTCAGTTCACCGTTGACGTACAGGTCTGGCAGTGCCTGGTAGGCCGAGTATTGCTGGGTCAGGGCGGCGGTCCGTTGAGTGAACCGGGCGACGTCCTCCGGGGTCCACCAGTCGCGCAGATTGCCGGTCCCGTCGAACTTGCGGCCCTGGTCGTCGAAGGCGTGGCTGATCTCGTGGCCGATCACCCCGCCGATGGCGCCGTAATTGATCGCGTCCTCGGCGGTTGCGTCGAAGAACGGCGGCTGCAGGATCGCGGCCGGAAAAACGATCTCGTTGAGCGAGGGATTGTAGTAGGCGTTGACCGTTTGCGGTGTCAGCAACCACTCGTCGCGGTCCACCGGCTTGCCGAGTTTGTCGAGCTGGCGCTGGTACTCCAGCCGCGTCGAGCGCAGCATATTTCCCACCAGGTCGTCGGCCCGGATAGTGAGGCCGAAATAGTCTTTCCACTTGTTCGGATAACCGATCTTCACGGCCATTTTACTCAACTTTTCCCTGGCCTCGGCTTTGGTCTCCTCGCTCATCCAGTCCAGCCCGTCGATGGACGAGCGGAAGCCGTCGATCAGCTTGCTGACCAGCTCGTCCATCCGGTGTTCAGCCTCGGGTGGGAAGTGTTTCTGCACGTATCGCTCACCGAGCAGATCACCCATCGCCCCGCTGGTGGCGCGGACGGCACGCTTCCAGCGCGCGCGCATTTCCTCCTGCCCGCTCAGGGTACGGCCGTGGAAATCGAAGTGCATCGTGACGAATTCGTCGCTGAGCAGCGGGGCGAAGTCATCGATGAGCCGGAATTTGAGATAGGACTTCCAGTCATCAAGCGGTACCGTGGTCGCCGCGGCGCTGAGCGCGGTGAAGAAGCTCGGCTCGGAGACGATGAAGTCGGGCGTGCGCACCCCAGCGGCGTCGAGGTAGGCGGTCCAGTCCAGCCCTGGGGCGTCGGCAACGGGATATTTGTTATAGGTCGCCGTCACGTCCCGGCGCTGCGCGGCGGTCCACTGGGCCTGGGCGAGCCGGTTCTCCAGGGCGAGCACGCGGTCGGCCGCACCGTCCGGATCGGGGACCCCGGCCAGCCCCAGGAGCTGGGTGGTGTATGTCCGGAACTTCTCCCGGATCGCCGTGAACTCCGGATCTGAGGTCAGGTAATAGTCCCGGTCGGGGAGGGTGAGTCCGCTCTGCTCGATAATGGGTACGTAGGCCGAGGCGTTCTTGGCGTCCTGGCTCACGGACAGCCCGATGGGACTGGAGAAGGTCGAGGCGGTCTCGCCGAAGTACCGGATGAGCTCGGCCGGGCCGGTGAGTTCGTCGACCCGGGCCAGCGGCGCGGCCAGCGGGGTAGCGCCGAGCTGCTCCAGCCGCGCCGTGTCCATGAAACTGGTGTAGAAGTCACCGATTTGCTGATCTTGGGAGCCGGGCGCGCCGTTGCGAGCCGTACTTTCTTCGACGATCACCCGAAGGTTCACTTCGGACTGGTCGGCCAGGATGTCGAACGCGCCGTACCCGGAGCGGTCCGCCGGGATCTCGGTGCCCTGCAGCCACTCACCGTTCGCGAACCGGAAGAGGTCGTCCTGCGCGCGTACCCCGTGGTCGTAGCTGGACTGCAGCAGGCCCGATCCGAGCGGCGGTGCGCTTTGGCAGGCCACCATGACCCAGATCAGCCCCACGAGCACCCCAGCATGTAGCCGAGCTCGCTTCACTGCACTTCCCATTACCCGCACCCCCGGCCGTTTCAGCGCACCACCGGCCGTTCACCGCACCCCCAGTAGGCGCGCAACAACTGACCGCCATCAAGGATAGGCCCAGCCGGAGAAAGGGCCGGACCGGTGTCTGCCCATTACCGCCGGTCGGGTGATCGATCCGGCTTGCCTTGGCGGCCGATCGTGATCGCCTCCTCGGCGAGGGCGACATAGGAGGCGTGGATCGGCTGCAGGCTGAGGGGTCCCTGCGCTGGGTGGTCGTTCATACTTCCCACGGGGTGAGCCATCACCTGCTCGATGCTCGTCGGCAACTGACACAGGTCTAGGACTGGTATGGCGACACCTCGGCGGGCGCGGATCGAGGCGATCGGGGAACGGGCCTCGGTGACCCCGCTGGAGCTGTTCTTCGATCTGGTGTTCGTGTTCGCGCTGACCCGCGTCACGGACTGGATGGCCGATGAGCCCACCGTAACGAATGTGGTGCGCGGAATCCTGATCATCACCGTGATGTGGTGGAGCTGGGTCGGGTACGCCTGGCTGGGCAACGTCGTGAAGGCCGACGAGGGCTTGATCAGGGTTGGCATATTCGTCTCGATGGCCGCCGGGTTCGTTGGGGCGATCACGATCCCCGAGGCGTTCGACGATCTGCCCGGCGGGCTGCACGGCCCGGTCGTGTTCGCGGTCTGCTACTTCCTGATGCGCGCGGTGCACCTCGCGCTGTTCTGGTTGTTCAGCCGGGACGACCCGCACCTGCGCGCGCAGGTGCTGCGGTGGGTTCCGTCGATGTTGGCAGGCACGGTGGCGCTGCTCGTCGCCGCGCAGACCACGGGCACCGCACAGACCCTGCTCTGGTTGGCCGCATTGCTCGGTGACTATCTGGGCACCCAACTGGCCGGCACCCGCTGGCGGCTGAACTCGGCGTCGCATTTCGCCGAGCGGCACGGTCTGATCATCATTGTGGCGCTGGGTGAGTCGATCGTCTCGATCGGCATCGGTGTCGCGGAGCTGCCGATCTCTTGGCCGATCATCGCCGCGTCGGCGCTTGGCCTGGCCGTGTCGGCGGCGCTGTGGTGGGCTTACTTCGACGTCACCGCGCTGATCGCCGAGCGGGCACTGGCCGCCGCCGAGGGCGCCCGGAAGATCCGGCTCGCCCGAGGCGGCTACTCGTTCCTGCACCTGCCGATGGTCATCGGTGTGATCATGATGGCGCTGGGCCTGAAGAAGGTCCTCGGCTACGTCGGTGGCGACGACGGGCACGTGCTCACCGACCCGATCTACGGGGTGCCACTCGTGGCGCTCTATGGCGGTGCCGCGCTGTACCTGCTCGCGCACGTGGCCTTCAAGTGGTACGTGGCCGGTTCGGTCAACCGCGAGCGGATCACGGTAGTGGTGCTGGTGCTCGTCCTGATTCCGTTGGTCGCCCTGCTGCCTGCGCTGCTCACACTCGCGGTGCTGGCGGTCGTGCTCGGCGCGCTGCTGGCCTGGGAGACGCACCGGTACGCCGAGGTGCGCCACCAGATCCGCCACGACCACACACACGGCCACTGACCCGCGCGCATCAGTCAGCCATCGCTCTCGCCGTGGCGGAGTGCCGGGTTACCATATGTCTCGATCTCCAATACGGCTCGGGGCGTGATGGTCTCATGGCACTGGCGGACCTGGACGAGACAGACGTGGCCCCTGTACTGAGCGACTTCGGGCGATGCCATGGGATCCCGGTGGCTGGCGTTGCTCGGCTCGGTGCTGCGCGGCGAGCAGAAGCCGACCAGCGACGTCGATCTGCTGGTGGAGTTCAAGGAGGGTTGCACGCCCGGTCTACTCCGCCTCGGGGAGTTGGAGCTTGGCGAGATGCTGGGCCGGGAGGTCGAGTTGCGTACCTACGAGGACCTCAGCGGGTACTCGCACGTCTCGGCGTCAGTCGCCGCCAGCGCCAGCCGGCTGGACACCAGCGAATGTCAGGCGCTGTCCCGCAGGAGCCGCGCCGCGCGTTCGAGTTCGTCGGCAAGAAGCACCCGATCGTTCAGGTCACCGCCGGCGTCGAGCCGTTCCTCGGTCCACTCGCGGATGAGCTGCGTCACCCCGACACCCCGGGCGCGAGCCACCTCATGCAGCCGGTCCATGGTGTGCCGGGAAAAGCGCACCGAGCGAGACACCATCGGCTCGCTCACCTCGATCGTCACGGGCTCACCACGCTCCCATTCCGCGAGGACTTCCTCGTCTCCGAGCCGTTCGTACTGCTCCGAAAGGCGCTCGAGCTCATCCTCGGGTGGATACTTAATCATCGCGTCATCCGCCTCCTTTCGGCTCTGTCGACGTCGTGAGCGGTGACGACGTACCAGCTGTTACGTGGGCGCGGTGCGATGACCACCAGCAGCCGACGGCCGTTCCGGTTGCGCCCGAACACCAGATACGTGCCCTCGTGCTTGCCACGTCGGGCGTCGAGGGGTGGGCAGAAGAGCACGTCCTCGACATCCTCCGGAGTGATCCCGTGCCGTGCGATGTGGGCACGCTGGGCGCCGTCCACAGCACCCGATCAATCCGCACGGCAATGACTGTACCCCAGTGTGGTGCGAATACGGGAGCACCCTCAGATCGTCACACCCGAGGGGGCCAGGCTCACCATCTGCGCCCGAGGAAAGGACGATCTGCGCAGGGCGGAGGCGCGGATAGCCGACTTGGGGGCGCAGGTGCTGGCTCTGCCGGCTGACGTCACCGAGCCCAGTGCCCCGGCCGAGCTGGTGGCGGCCACTGTCGAACGCTATGGGGGCGTCGACATCCTGGTGGCCAATGCCGGCGGGCCACCCGCAGGCGGCTCCCTCGAGGTCGACGACGACGCCATCCTGGCCGCCGTCAACGCCAACCTGCTCACGTCCGTGCGCCTGGTGCGCCAAGCCGTTCCTCACATGCGGGCGGCGGGGTGGGGACGCATCTGCCTCATCACGTCGACAACGGTGAAAGAACCGGCCCGGTCCCTCGCACTGTCGAGCACCGCTCGCACCGGGCTGTGGGCATGGGCCAAGACAGCGGCAGCCGATCTCGCCCCCGAGGGCATCACCCTCAACCTCGTCTGCCCCGGTGGCCACAACACCGACCGCAACCGCCAGCTGGGCGGTACCGGAAGACGTTTGGGCGACCCCGCCGACTTCGGCAAGGTGGTCGCATTCCTGTGCTCGGATGTCGCCCGCTTCGTGAGCGGTACGGCGCTGGCGATCGACGGCGCAGCCACCGCCGGCCTGCTCTGACCCCTGGCCGACGCGTTACCCGCCGCTGCCGTACGGGCGGGTGATGATCTCCAGGTTGTGCCCGTTCGGGTCCTCGAAGTACGTGCCGCGGCCACCGTCATTGTGGTTGATCCGCCCGGCCTCATGATGGCCGGGGTCGGCGTAGAAGGCGATGCCGGCCTGCTGGATGCGGGCGAAGATGGCATCGAAGTCCTCCTCGGATACCAGGAAGGCGTAGTGCTGCGAGCTGATCTGCTCTGCGTCACTGTCCATGAAATCCAGCGTGACGCCGTTGCCGGTCTCGACGGGAAGGAACGGGCCGTAAGGGGGGCCGACGGTCAGTCCCAGGATGGTGGCCAGGAAGTCAGCGGCTGCTGCCTTGTCACGGGCCGCGACGATCGTGTGGTTCAGCTCGACGGACATGTGTCTCTCCAAGGTGTCATCGTTGTCCGTTCTCATTGTTCGCTCGTCGGCCGCTGGATACCGTCCCGACGGCGTTATGACCGGCAGCCTGCAGCAGATCATGATTGGTTTCACTTGACACGTGACTAAAAGGTCACCTATTGTCATGGCGTGGACGCGGTGTTCAAAGCCCTCGCCGACCCGACCCGGCGGAGCCTGCTCGACGAGCTCTTCCGCGAGGACGGGCAGACGTTGGGCGCGCTCGAGAAGCGCTTCTCGATGACACGCTTCGGCGTGATGAAGCACCTGACGCTGCTCGAGGAGGCGGGCTTGGTGGTCAGCAAGCGGCGCGGCCGCGAGAAGCTCCACTTCCTGAACCCGATTCCGATCCGACTGATCCACGACCGGTGGGTGAGCAAGTACGCCGAGCCCTGGGCGGCCGCGCTCAGCGGCCTCAAGAACAGACTGGAGAGTCCGATGGAGAAGGTTTTCGAGATCTACATCCGCACGACTCCCGAGCGCCTCTGGGAGGCGATCACCGATCCCGAGATCAGGAGCAAGTACAACTTCGGCTCCCGGGTCAGCTCCGACTGGACACCCGGCTCGCGCTACGAGATGAGCCACCCCAGGGCACCCGGGCTCCTCGGTGAAGGAGAGAACCTCGAGGTCGACCCCCCGCGCCGGTTGGTCCAGAGCATGGTGGCGCTCTGGAGCGACGAGGTGAAGAGCGAGGGCACCTCCCGCGTCACCTGGGAGATCGAACCCGTCGGCGACTCCTGCCGCCTGACCGTGACCCACGACCAGCTCCGCGAAGGCGCGAACAACGAACTCTACGGCGGTTGGCCGATGATCCTCTCGGGCCTCAAGACCTGGATCGAGACCGGCGACGTGCTCACCACTCCCGGATCGCTCATGTACGGCTGAGTTCGGCGGTCAGTCTTCGGCGCCGCCCTTGGGTCCGGTGACGATCACCGAGCACGGCCCGCTTGATCCCGCCGTGACCGCGGGTGCCGATGACGACCGCGGCGGCGTCGAGCTCCTCGGCCAGCAGGCAGATGGCCGCGGCCGGGTCGCCCCGGAGCACCCGCGTCTCGGCGTTGGCCAGCCCGAGCTCGTCGCGGACCTGGGCGGCGATGTCGACGGCGTCGGCGCCGGCTTCCTGCTCGAGCTGGTCGAACGCCTCGGGCGACATGACCCCGCCGGCCATCCCGGACCCGGTGACCAGGGTGGGGT
>JBOHHE010000182.1:0-9252 GCA_050700355.1 Pseudonocardiaceae bacterium | reverse complement strand
GCCCCCGGCCTCGCCGTGCTCCCTGTGACGACCTGCCGTGGCGGCTGGTCACCGGAGGCCCGGCATGGCTGAGCTGATCGGCGCCGACGATGACCAGCGGCCGGTGGTGGTGCTGCGGGTGACCAGTGCGCACGATGGCCTGGAGCACCTGGTGCCCGAGCATCTGATGACCATCGCCAACGCAGGCCGGTACACGGGCTTATGCGGGCGTCGGGTGTGGGCGGCGGTGCTGACCTGCCCGCCAGGTCCACTGTGTTCGGGTTGTCTCGCGGTGAACAAGACACACGAATCCAGCGGCCGGCGGAACCGGAGAACCAGTCGACGCGGGGTGTGCGCCCGGCTGATCACCTGGTTGATCCCAACCCGGCGGCGCCCTCGGCATGCGAGCAACTCGAAAGCGACGCCGGCCGCTCCGCAGCCGGCGCACCGGAGCAGGTCGCGATGAGCACCGGCAACAGAACTGGCGGCACTCCGGCCACCACCGACGACACCCGGGGTGCCTCGGACCCATTCGCGGCCGCAGCCGGCTATCGGGCGTGGGACTGGCCGGTCACCCTGCACTGCGGCCAGATCCGGCTGAACCTGGACGGCGACACCACAGCGTTGATCATCCCCGTTCTGCTGGCCACCGAGGTGACCGCGATCCTGGCCCAGCGGCGTTGCCCGGTACCCGTGCTGGTCCACCCCTACGCCCCCGAACACCACATCCTGCTGGCGGCGGAGCGCTTCGGCGTGCCGCTGCCCTGGCCCCCCCGCGTGCACCAGGTCACCGGAGCCCTGTTGCTCCCACCCACCGTGACCGCCTGCGGCCCGATCACCTGGATACGACCACCCCAAGCGGACGCACTACGACTCTGCCGGGAGATCGACCTCCTCGCGGCCCTGCGCTGCCGGGTAGGGCAGCCCGCTCAGTTCTCCGGCGACCCACCGGTACACCTGTTGCTCGCTGAGCTCGATTCCCTTGGTGGTTCGCTGGTACTGCGTAGTTGCTCCAGCCGTGTCCGGGGCGGCTCCTGTTCGATCATCGCACTTGCTCACCTCCGATTGGTCGGCCCACCGTAGATCCTGACTGGGTCAAACGGTGAGGTCTGGAGAGCAGACGGCGACAGAAGGCAACAGCCGACAACTGACACGGCGTGTCCGTGTCAGTTGTAACCGGCAAAGGTGATCACCTCGTAGCGCCGGACACCGCGCCGGGCGGTACCGGACAAGACCGAGCCTGACAAAATTGCTGGAGATCGACCCCGAGGTGGCGGCCCAGGCACGTCATCTGTTCAAGGTCAGCGGCAGGGGTGTGCCGGGTCGAAGCGTGCGGGTGCCCTGGGAGTCACGGGTTACGGAAGATGTCGTGGGTGCCGATACGCCGCCAGATGATGTGCGGCTCGCCAGCTAGTTGTTCAGGACCGTACTCCCAGGTGGCGCGACCGTCGGGAGCCCAAGTCAGCTCCCATACGTCCGCAGCGCCCTGCACTCGTTTAACCCGCAGCCCGGCGCGGAAGCCATGGCTGGCACGCAGATCAGCGATGAACTGCTCGATCACCTTGAAGAACTGCTCTTGTTGCGCCCTGGTGAGCCGGGCGAAGTCCCGATCAAATCGGGCCAGCTTCTCGTAGGTAGGCACTGGCGTGGGACGATTACTGGGCGCGGGCCGGCTCGTCAGCAGCGGGGACATCTCTTAGTGAGGCGAGGAACTCCTCATCCGAGTGGTAGCAAGTCGAGTGCCCGGCTACCCGGTCAGCGTCAGCCTCCGCCTCGCCTGCCTGCCACTCCGGGGTCCAGTACCACGCCTGGTCGAGAGCGGCAAGCTGGTGCGCAATGCGGTCAAGCTTGACATCCGCCGCTCTGCGGGAGTGCTTCGCGCTGCGTACTGCAACCGTCGCAGTGAACAGCGCGATAACGCTCGCACCCAGGGAGAGCGCCGCGGCAGCCACTGATACGTCCACGTGTCAATGATGCCGCACTCTGCCACCAGATGGCACCTTGTCGACCGTTCCGCCTGGGCCGTGAAGCGCTGGCTCGCTGATCGGGGTAACCGGTCGTGTTGCTCTTGCTGACGGAGGATGCCAGGCCGTGCTTGCCCCGCGCGCCACGACACGGCGACGCAAGGATAGGTCGGGTTCGGCCGCGCTGCGTGGCCGCGCTATCCGCGAGGTGGTGGTGCATCCCTTTGACTACCGGCAGACCAGACAGTTCTGGGCGATCGAGGATGTCGACCTTGCCGCCCGGGTCCACGCCCTGGTCGGTGGTACGCCCGCCTACCTCGACTACGCCGATGGACAGCCCCCGGCAGATCCGCAGGATTTCGACGAATGGGTCGTGCGGCACGTGCTGAATCCGTCGAGCGCGTTCTTCCGCGAGGGCCGGCTGCTGGTCGGGGAGGAGCCCACCCTGGCCGACAGCGGTCTGTACTTCTCGGTCCTGGCCGCGCTGAGTGCTGGCCGGACCAGGCGCAGTGAGATCGCGGCGGCGCTGGGTCGCACGGAGAATGCGCTGGCGCACCCACTCTCCGTGCTGCAAGACACCCGTCTCGTCGAGGCTCGCGTGGACGCGCTACGCAGCCGCCGTACGACTTACCACATCGCCGAACCCATGCTCCGGTTCACCAGTTGATCATTACCCCGCATGAGGCGAGGCTGGTCCGGCGCCACGGTAGGCAGGTGTGGACGACCGTCCAACCCACCGTGAGCAGCGCCATCTACGGGCCGCACTTCGAGGAACTCTGTCGCGAGTGGGCGCGCGAGCACGCCGCGCCACAGGCGGTCGGTGGCTCGGCGGAGTCCGCTCAGGTCAGCGCTCTGGCCTGCCCGACGCACCGGCAGCAGCATGAGATCGACGTGGTGGTTCGCGCGAACGGCCGGGTGAGCGCGATCGGTGAGGCCAAGTGGCGGCAACGGCCGGTCGGCATCGATCAGCTCGACCGGCTGCGTCACATTCGTACCATCCTGTCTCCAGTGCAGGCACCGGAACCACCGCGGCTGTTGTTGTTCACCCGAAACGGCTTCGAACCAGAGCTCGTGCACGAAGCACGCGCCGCGAAAGACGTCGAGTTGATCGACCTGTCTCGGCTATACCACGGAGATTGACCGTGCCGCCTCTCCTCCCGAGTTCAGTGCGCTCCAGGCCCGCCGAATTCGACCGGAGAGCTGTTAGCTCGGCCCCAGACAGGCCCTCCTGTTGAATTCGGCGACACGAGAGCAGATCCCCGGGCACACGGGGTAGGGCGGGCGGCGAGACCACCTCGCCGGTCAGCCCTGCGGCCTGGGGAATGGCGATGACGCCGGGGGTATGGTCGCCTGCAACCAGGAGTGGGGGCGCTGAGGTGGGTGAACACTTCTTCCTGAGCTACTCCGCCGTGGACGGTGTGGAGTTCGCGGTGAGCCTGGCGGACAAGCTGACCGCGGGTCCTCCGTCGTATCCGGTGTGGCTGGATCGCCGCGAGCTGTGTCCCGGGCTGGACTGGGACGAGCAGATCGTCGAGGCGCTGCGGACCTGCCGAGGGCTGCTGTTCGTGCTGACCGAGGACAGCGTCAGCCCGGAGTCGGTCTGTAAAAACGAATGGGTGCGGGCGCTGAAATACTAGAAGCCGGTGATCCCGCTGCGGTTGCACCCCGACGCGGAGCTGCCCCGCACCGGCCCAGAGCGGCGGCCGGTGATCGAGCGGGACATCGAGGAACTGACCCGGCAGATCGAGGCACAACAGCACCTCATTGCCCATCCCATGGGTACCGAGCAGCAGACGACCCAGCGTATTGCGGCGGGTCTAGAGCGGGAACGCCGACCCGAGCGGCCGGTGAGCGCCGCCTGTGAACGTCGCCTCCGGCTCCTCGCTGGGCGGCGATCACCCAGCGTGAAAGTACGACTCTAGTGCCGGTAGCGTCGGGAGTATGTCGCGTCCTTTGGGGTTGCCGGTGGTGCGCTCGGCGGCTTTCGTGTTCGATTCCGCGCATGATTACGCCGAGGTGCTCAGTGGGCGGGCCGCAGGCTATTCATACTCCCGGATCGACAATCCCACGTCGGTCGCGTTCGCCGAAGCGGTCGCGGCGCTGGAGGCACCGGGCGCAGCCGACGTCGGTGCTGAGCCGTTCGCGTCCGGGATGGCGGCCATCTCCACGACGCTGCTCAGCCACCTCGCCCAGGGCGATGAAGTAATCGCCCCGATGGACTGCTACGGCGGCACCTGGTCGCTGTTCACCCGCTGGCTGCCGCGCTGGGGGGTGCGTCCGATTTTGGTCGACATCGCCGACGCCTCGGCCGTGCAGGCCGCGATCACCGACCGCACCCGGATGATCTACGCGGAGACCATCGCCAACCCCACGCTGGTCGTGCCCGATCTGCCCGTCCTCGCCGACCTCACGCACGGCACGGGCGGCCTGCTCGTGGTGGACTCCACGTTCGCCACGCCCGTGGTCTGCCAGCCGCTCGAGCACCGCGCCGACCTGGTACTGCATTCGGCCACGAAACTCCTCGGTGGACACGCCGACGCCACCGGTGGGGTGGTCGTCGGCCGCCGTGCGCATCTCCAACCGGTCCGGGAGGGGCGGATCGATCTCGGTGGGTGCCTGGCCCCGGACGAGGCGTTCCTGCTGCATCGCGGATTGGCCACCCTTGAGCTGCGGGTGGCGCGACAGAGCGCGACCGCCGCCGTGCTGGCCGACAACCTGACCGCTCATCCGGCGGTGGCCCGGGTGCGCTATCCGGGGTTGTCCTCGCATCCGCAGCACGCCGCGGCCGCCGCATTGTTCCGCGCCGGCCGGTACGGAAGCATGATCAGTGTGGACCTGCGGGGCGGGCGGGACGCCGGGATGGCGTTCTGCGACGCCTTGCGCGTCGTGCGGATCGCGAGCTCGCTGGGCAGCGTGCATTCCAAGGTCAGCCACGCGGCGTCGACCACGCACCGCCAGCTCGACGACGCCGCACTGGCGGCGGCGGGGATCGAGCCGGGTCAGGTGCGGCTGTCGGTGGGCGTGGAGGATCCCGGGGAACTGCTCGCCGATCTGTGCCGCGCACTCGATGCGACTTGACCGCCATCGGCGCTCGCTGGTTTGATGCGCGACTGTGAGCAGTACCTTCGTCCTCGTCCGGCGGTCCGCAGTGGACCTGCTGCGGGTGGCGAGCGCGCTGTGTCCCGTGCGGTGAACCCCTCGTCCCACTGACCGCGCCTACTTCAGACGTCCCCCGGGTCTCCGGTGGTGGCTTGCGTGCGGTCGGTTCACCGATCCCACGGAGGAGTCCGAAATGCATGCTGTTCCCTATCTCACCGTCCCAGCCGCAGGTGCCACCGCGCCGGGCGGGCCCACCAGCCTCGCCAGAAATCTGGCCGCGCACCCCGAGCGGTGGCGGCCGTTGGTGGACTACCGCAGCGACACCCGCTGGTACCGGCTGCTGGAGCGCACCGGCCAGCACGAGGTGTGGCTGCTGTCCTGGTTACCCGGTCAGGGCACCGATCTGCACGACCACGGTCCGGCCTCCGGCGCTTTCGCCGTCGCGGCCGGCACGCTGACCGAGCGGGTGGTCGCCACCAAACGGGGCCGGGCACCGGTGGAGGTCACCCGCAGCCTTGACGTCGGCCAATCACGTGTCTTCGGCCCGCATTACATTCACCAGGTGAGCAATACCGGCACCGTCCCTGCGGTGAGCGTGCACATCTACACCCCCGGTCTGACGGTAATGAACCGTTACCGGTTGGAGCTATCGGAGCTGCGCCACATCGCGGTGGAGCAGGCCGGGGTGGATTGGTGAGCCGTCCGGCCGGCGCCGTCAGTATCGACCAGATGCTGGCCCAGGCTCGATCCCGGCTGCAGCGCCTACCGCCGTTGCAGGCCCACGCCGCAATGGCGGTCGGTGCCGTGCTGGTGGACATCCGGCCTGGCTGGCAGCGCGCCGAGGAAGGGGAGGTGCCGGGTGCGCTGCTGGTCGAGCGCAATCACCTGGAGTGGCGTTTCGATCCGGAGTGCGACGCCCGACTGCCCCAGGCCACCGGCTATGACGTGCAGGTGATCGTGCTCTGCTCACAGGGCTATACCTCCAGTCTCGCCGCGGACTCGCTGCGCAGCCTCGGCTTGTATCGCGCCTCCGACGTGATCGGCGGTTATGAGGCATGGGCCGCCGAGGGCCTCCCCGTGCAGTATCCCGGCTAGCGGTACGCCACATGGGGTGGGACGGGGATGTCGGCGAGCAGCCGCGGGCACGGTACCGGGACGCCCCACTGGGTGGTCAACGGCAACACCCCCGCCCAGGCGCGGGTCGTTGCCACGTCTGATTCGTCGTCCACCGGCGGCCCTGTTCGAACCTTCACTGATGCCTCGTCCAGCGGCAGCGCGAGCACTGTCGTGGCGGCCAGTTCCTTGCGAGTGGGCGGGCGGCTGTGCTCCCAGGATCCGGGAGCGAGGTGCTCGACCAGCGTCCGTAACCCATGTCGCAGCTCCTGCTCGTCGGTGACCTTTCGGGCCGTGCCGTGCAGCACTGCGCTGGCGTAGTTCAGGGAGTGGTGGAACGCCGAACGGGCGTAGACGATGCCGTCCAGCCTGGTCACCGTGACGCAGATGGGCACTCCCGACGACGCGGCCATCAGGCTGGCCGCTCCGGTCGAGCCGTGCAGGTAGAGCGTGTCGCCATCACGTCCGTACCCGGTGGGCAGCACGACCGGGGCGCCGTCGAGTATCAGCCCGAGGTGACAGATCAGGGCTGAGTCCAGCAGCGCGTACAGCTCGGCGGGGTCATGCTGCGCCCGTTCTCGCTGTCTGCGCAGCGTGCTGCGGACGGTGGGAGAGAGCCTCATGGCCACTACGGTGGCGGCTGAAGTGGCATCATGAAATAGCCACTGTTGCCAGATTTCGAAGGGCCACTCGTGTTGCCCGAAGATCTGCCGCTGACCCTGGACCGCCACGACACCCGGCCATTGGCAGTACAGCTGGCGAACGCCCTGCGCACCGCCGCGGGAAGCGGGGCGGTACGGGTCGGGGACCGGCTGCCGTCCACCCGGGCGCTGGCCAGCACGCTGGGCGTCAGCCGTACCGTGACCGCTGCCGCCTACGACGCCCTGCACGCCGAGGGATGGATCGGTGGGCGACGCGGTGCGGGCACCTTCGTCACCGCGGCGCCTCGGGCGCCGACACCCCGGCACCCTGACCTCCTCGCCGCACCCCTGAAGGCTCCCGCGCAGGTGCCCGAGTGTGGGATCGATCTGCGGCCGGGAACGCCGTGGTCGGCAGGTCTGGACCGCTCAGTGTGGCGGCGGGCCTGGCGGGCCGCGGCCGACGCCGACGTGCTCACTCGGCCGGTGGATGCCGGCCTGCCGGAATTCCGGGCCGCTGTTGTCGAGCATCTGCTGCGCCATCGTGGGCTGGCGGTGACATCGGATTCGGTACTGGCCACCGGCGGCACCACGGCGGCGGTCGTTGAACTGGCGGCCGCACTGCTGCGCCCCGGGGACGCCGTTGCGGTCGAGGAGCCGGGCTACCCTCGGGCGGTCGGTGCCCTGCGGGCCGCCGGGATGCGGGTGCTGCCCGTTCCGGTGGACGCCCACGGACTGGTGGTCGATGCGCTGCCGGACCGGGTGCGCGCGGTGTACTGCACGCCAGCCCATCAGTATCCACTCGGTGCTGTGCTACCCGCGAGCCGACGGGTCGCGCTGGTGGCCTGGGCCCGCGAGCGCGCGGCCTGGGTGCTGGAGGATGACTACGACGGAGAACTGCGCCACCACGGCGCACCCTTGCCGTTGCTGGCCACCACAGGGCCCGACGTCGTGGTGCACCTCGGCACCACGAGCAAGATCCTCACGCCGACACTGGGGGTCGGCTGGATGGCCGCCCCGGCCGAGGTGGTGACGGCCGTTCGCGGGCACCGGCATGCCATCGGTGTTCGGCCATCTCCGGCCGGTCAGCGGGTGCTCACCGCGTTGGCTGCGGCTGGAGATCTGTCTCGGCACCTGCGCCGGGTACGCAGCGAGCTGCTCACCCGGCGTGACCTGCTGGCCGGATCGCTGCGTGAGGCGGGCTTGCCGGTGCGTGGCGACAAGGCGGGCGCGCACCTGGTGGTGGAGTTGCCCGACGAGGAGACCGAGCGGTGGGTGGTGAGCCAGGCGATGTGCGGAGGGCTGCTCCTGGACGGCCTGGCGCGCTGCCACGCCGATAACCCCGGTCGATACGGCGTGACGCTCGGCTACGCGGCACCCCGCACCCGGTCCGGACTCACCGTAGCCCTGCCGCGGCTGATCACGTTGCTGGCGACGGCGTCGCCGATCGGGAAGTGATTCGCGTCTCAGCGAGCATGCATCTTGGGGTGTTCGTCAATATCCAAATCACGAACAGCTCGTTAATTAGAGGGGTCCGCCCGTGCGGTGTTGAGGTACCTGCACGGGCGGACCGATCAATGGGGGAGATCCAGCTGGCGCGGCGGCAGTGCCTCGATGATCACCTCAGCGATCTGTTGCAGTGGTCCGCTACCCGCACCTGGTGGTAAGGCGACCGCTACGTACCGGGGACGGTCCACCGCGACCCAGGCGCTTGCTGCGGGATGGGAAATTTCGAGGAACTGAACCCCGGAGACGTCCAACAGGCGCGAGGTTGCCGTCAGCTCAGCGGGACGGTCGAGTCCGCAGCGCAGCACCACTGGTGGTTCCCCCCAGGCAGCCGAGCCCGAGGGAACAGGAGCGGCCAGTTCCCGGCGACCCAGGGGGCCCTGCGCACCGCCGTCCAGCTCCTGCGGCAGGGCGGCCATCAGATGCGTGCAGTCGGCAGAGTCCGCTGCGGGGGCGGCAATGGCGGGCAGTAGCAGGGGGGCGGGGCGCTGGCCCCTGACCACCGAGGCGATGACGAGCACCCCGACGACCAGCGCCAGCGGCAGGAGCAGGGTCACTGCGGTCAACAGACGAGGCATGCCGATCGGGCGGCGGAAGCCCATCAGGTCAGGTGCACGACCGGGCAGGTCAGCGTGCGGGTGATGCCGGCAACGGTCTGTACCCTGGCGACCACGAGTTGGCCCAACTGGTCCACGTCGGAGGCCTCGGCCCGCACGATCACGTCGTACGGGCCGGTAACGTCCTCCGCACTCGTGACGCCAGGGATGGTCGCAACCGTCGTGGCCACCGCCGCGGCCTTGCCGACCTCGGTCTGGATGAGGATGTATGCCGTCACCACAAGCAACGACCTCCTTGTGTCATGCCGACGCAACGGCGCGGCCACGGCTGCACCGGGGTCGAAGGTCTGCGCATGGTACACGCGGGCCCATGGCGTGCCAAGAGCATGTCAGAGG
>JBOHHE010000181.1:0-15292 GCA_050700355.1 Pseudonocardiaceae bacterium | reverse complement strand
GGAGATCTACTACGACCGTGGCCCGGAGTTCGGTCGCGAGGGCGGTCCGGTAGTGGATGAGGACCGTTACCTGGAGATCTGGAACCTCGTCTTCATGCAGGACGAGCGCGGCGAGCTCAGCCCCAAGGACGGCCACCCGGTCGTCGGATCACTGCCCGCGAAGAACATCGACACCGGGATGGGCGTCGAGCGGGTCGCGTTCCTGCTCCAAGGCGTGCACAACGTGTACGAGACCGATCTGGTGCGTCCCGTGATCACCCGTGCTGAGCAGCTCTCCGGCCGCCGTTACGGCGCCGATCACACCGACGACGTGCGCTTCCGGGTGATCGCCGACCATGCCCGCAGCAGCGTCATGCTCATCGGTGACGGGGTGACCCCCGGCAACGAGGCACGCGGTTACGTGCTGCGCAGGCTGCTGCGCCGCACCGTGCGCTCCGCGCGTCTGCTCGGCGTGACCGAGCCGGTGCTCGGTGAGATCACAGCGGTGGTGCGGGACACGATGGGTGCGTCCTATCCGGAGATCGTGACCGACTACGAGCGCATCGAGGCGGTCGCCCGCGCCGAGGAGGAGGCCTTCCTGGCCACCCTGTCCGCCGGATCGCGGATCTTCGACCTGGCGGTGGCGCGGACCCGCCAGGCAGGTGGGGTGCAGCTCGCCGGGGACGAGGTCTTCGCGCTGCACGACACCTACGGTTTCCCCATCGACCTCACGGTGGAGATGGCCGCCGAGGCCGGTCTCGCTGTCGACGAGGCAGAGTTCCGCAGGTTGATGGCTCAGCAGCGGGATCGAGCGAAGGCCGACGCCGCAGCCCGCCGCAGTGGGCACGGGGACCTCAGCCAGTACCGCGCCGTGCTCGATGCGCACGGTCGCACGGATTTCCTGGGTTACACCGACCTGACCGCCCAGGCCCGGGTGGTCGGCCTGCTGGTCGACGGGTTCGGGGTGCCTGCGGCAGGCGAGGGTAGCGCGGTGGAGGTGATGCTCGACCGCACCCCGTTCTACGCCGAGGGCGGTGGGCAGCAGGCCGATGCGGGCCGCCTGATCGGTGACGGGTTCGCCATCGACGTCGCCGATGTGCAGTCGCCCGTGGCGGGTCTTTCGGTGCACCGAGGCACGGTGGTCTCCGGCGAGGTCACGCTGGACGCCCCGGTAGCCGCGGAGGTGGATGTTGCGCGCAGGCGGGCCGTTGCGCGGGCGCATTCCGCGACGCACCTGGTGCACTCGGGTATCCGCAAGGCACTGGGCACCAGTGCCGCGCAGGCCGGCTCGCTCAATGCTCCGGGACGGCTGCGATTCGACTTCACCTCACCGGGTGGCGCGGTGCCTGCCAGCGTGCTGACCGATGTCGAGGACGAGATCAACGAGGTGCTGCTGCGCTCGCTCCCGATCACCGCCGACGTGATGCCGATGGCCGCCGCCCGTCAGGAGGGCGCGATCGCCATGTTCGGTGAGAAGTATGGTGACGCGGTGCGGGTGGTCACCATCGGCGACTACTCCAAAGAGCTCTGCGGCGGAACCCACGTGTCCAACTCGGCCGACATCGGTCTGGTCAAACTGCTCTCCGAGGCATCCATCGGTTCCGGAGTGCGCCGCGTGGAGGCCCTGGTCGGTTTGGACGCGTTCCGTTTCCTGGCCCGCGAACACGTGCTGGTCAACCAGCTCGCCGAGCAGTTCAAGGCCCGGCCCGAGGAGTTGGTGGAGCGCATCGCTGGGATCACCGAGCGGCTGCGCGCCGCCGAGCGGGAGCTGGAGCGGCTTCGTGCCGCCGCGGTGCTCGCCTCGGCCGGCAACCTCGTCGCGGCGGCCGAGCAGGTCGGCGGGACCGCTTTGGTGGCCGGTGCCACCGAGGCGGGGATCAGCGGAAACGACCTGCGGGCGCTGGCCACCGATGTCCGTGGCCGGCTGGGGGAGCGTCCCGGGGTGGTGGCCCTGTTCAGCGCCGATCCGTCGGGAGGCAAGGTCTCCTTCGTGGTCGCCACCACCGCCGCCGCACGCCAGCGTGGATTGGCCGCCGGCGCGCTGGTACCGGTGTTCGGCCCCGCTGTCGGTGGCCGCGGTGGTGGCAAACCTGATCTGGCTCAAGGCGGCGGCTCCACGCCGAGCGGAATTCCCGCAGCGGTCGCTGCGTTACGAACCGCGCTGGCCGGGCGCAACGGAGCGTGACCACATTCCCCGGTGTCGGCCGTCGCCTCGGGGTGGACGTCGGCGAAGTCCGGGTCGGCGTAGCACTATCTGATCCGTCTGGAGTGCTCGCGACACCACTGGTTACCCTAAAGCGTGATCGGCGCGGCGGGACCGACCTCGACGCGCTCGCGGCGCTGGTGAGTGAGCACGAGGTGGTGGAAGTGGTGGTCGGGCTCCCCCGCACGTTGGCTGGGCGGCACGGCCCAGCCGCCCGCGCCGCGCAGGCCTACGCCCGTGCCCTGGCGGGACGTATCGGCGACGGAGTAGCGGTGCGGATGACCGATGAGCGCCTCACTACCGTGTCGGCGACCCGCATGCTGGCGCAACGGGGTGTCCGTGGCCGCAAGCAGCGCGCGGTAGTGGATCAGGCGGCTGCGGTGGAGATCTTGCAAGGTTGGCTCAACGCACGAGGGGGAACCGGGGGCGACGCGGAGGAAACGCCTTGAACGATGACCTCGGGCTGTTCGAAGACACTACCGATGAACGGGACCGCCCGGTGAGTGGGACCACCGGGCGAGGCGGGGAGCGTCGTCTGGTGCGCCGTCATCGTCGCATCGTGCTCGGCGCGGCGCTGTCCGTGCTGGTGCTGGCGGTCGGCTCGGTGCTCTACGGTATCGGGGAATTAAGGGAGCGCCAGGAAGTACCCGACTACGTCGGGACCGGCACCGCGGAATTAGTGGTACAGGTCAAGGACGGGGAAAGTCTCAGCGCAATCGGGGACACCCTTTTCGATCGCGGTGTTGTGGCCAGCGTCCGGGCCTTTACCATCGCCGCCGAGGCTGACCCGCGGACCCGATCGGTGCAGCCGGGCTATTATCAAATGCGGGCGGAAATGTCCGGCTCTGCCGCGGTGACGACGCTGCTTGATTCGTCGGCCCGGGTAGGGCGCCTGGAGATCCGCGGTGGGGAACAGCTCGACGACGTCAGTCTGCCGGACGGCACGGTCGTTTCCGGACTGCTGTCCGAATTGGCCAAGGCCAGCTGCGCGAGGATCGCGGCCGAGGACACCTGCGTGAGTGCCGTGCAACTCCGCGCCGCCATGGGCCAAGTCGAGCCCACCGAGCTCGGCGTTCCGAACTGGGCCGCTGGTCCGATGTCCCGGGTCGAGCCGAACCGCCGCCTGGAGGGCATCCTGGTGCCCGGACAGTATGACGTACGCCCAGGCAGTTCGGCTGCGGAGCTGCTTGAACAGGTCACCCAGACGTCGGTGGCCCGGTTGCTCACCAGTGGATTACCAGACTCGGCGGCTGACACCGGGTACAGTCCCTACGAGGTGTTGGTGATCGCCTCGATCATCGAGCGGGAGGCTATCGAGTCGGACTTCGGCAAGGTCTCCCGAGTGATCTACAATCGGCTCGCCGAGGGACTACCACTTCAGATGGACTCCACCATCAACTACCCCTTGGACCGCCAACAGGTACGGACGACGGCAAATGACCGGGCGCGTTCCGGCCCTTACAACACCTATCTCAACACAGGGCTGCCGGTGTCCCCCATCGGGGCGCCGAGCGCGCCGGCTCTGGCAGCTGCGGCTGCGCCTGACACTGGGTCCTGGCGCTATTTCGTAAAGTGCGAGCGGGACGGAACATCGTGCTTCTCGGTGACGATCGAGGACCACAATGTGGCGGTCAGTGACGCGGTAGCCAGAGGGATTTTCTGAGAAGCTGTCCACACCCGCCCCCGTTATCCACAGGTTATGCCCCTACCCGCATCGCACTATGCCGAGGTTAAGCGACGCTGCATGGGGTGAGCACTGAGTTCGTGGTCGTGACCGCAGTTGTGTCGGGCGCCGGAGCAGGTGCCGGTGGTGCCGTGTTGCTGCGCCGGATACCCTGCGGAGTCCGGGTGTCCCCGGTGACCTGCGCTGTCATGGTCGCCGCTTTGTGGGCCGTGATCGGCGGATTGGCTGGCGAACTTCCGGTGTGGTGGTGGCCGGTTCCGCTGGTGCTGGCCTGGGCAGGCGTGCTGCTGGGAGCGGCCGACATCAGTGCCCGGCGGTTACCGAACGTCATAACCCTGACGGGTTATCCGGTGGTCGCCGGGTTGCTGGGGGTCGCAGCGGTCGGCACTGGGGGCGGTGACCTGTTGGTTCGGGCACTGGGTGGTGCCCTGCTGTGGGGCGGCGGTTACGCCGTGGTGCGGGTGATCTCTCCGGCCGCTCTGGGCGGTGGTGATGTGAAGCTCGCGGGCACCCTCGGCGCACTCACCGCTGCCGCGTCGTGGCCGGGATTGTTGCTGGCAGTGCTGGTGGCCACCGCGCTGACCGCGGCCGTCGCCGGACCGGCTCGGCTGCTCGGCCACCGCGACATCCCGCACGGCCCAGCAATGCTCGCAGCGGCGTGGTTCATGGTTCTCCACCCACCCTTAATAACAGCATATTAGTAGCACTGAGTAGTTATTCAGTCACTAATACGTGGTTAAAATTCACCCATAAAGGTGATCAGTAACATCATCGACATCCCTTTGCAACATCGATGTCACGTCTCGTTCTTACGGTGCACCGCAGGCACCTTCGCTGCCCGGGCTCTCGAACGCAGGAGGCCGACGTCATAAGTCGCGAAAGGAATCGCTGTGCGCACACCACGAAGCCGTGGATATCTGTTCAGGGTAACCGTCGCCCTACTGGCTACGGGGCTTGTATCGACCGCCTGTGGCAGCCGTGTTGATGATTCCGGGACGGGTGGCCCGTCTGCGGTCTCCTGCGTCGACACCTCGGGTGACTCGGTGAAGATCGGGTTTCTGAACTCGTTATCCGGCACCATGGCGATCAGTGAGAAGACCGTGCACGACGCGCTGGTTCTGGGCGCTGAGCAGATCAACACCAGTGGCGGTGTGCTCGGCAAGCAGCTGGAAATCGTGCGTGAGGACGGCTCGTCCGAGCCGACCGTCTTCGCCGAGAAGGCGACCAAGCTAATCAGCTCGGATTGCGTTGCGGCGGTTTTCGGTGGCTGGACCTCGTCCTCACGTCAAGCGATGCTCCCAGTGTTCGAGGGCGCCAACTCCCTGCTGTTCTACCCGGTGCAGTACGAGGGTCTTGAGGCATCACCGAACATCTTCTACACCGGTGCGACCACCAACCAGCAGATCGTGCCCGCCTTGGATTACCTGAAGGAGCAGGGCGTCACCTCCCTCTTCCTGGTCGGTTCCGACTACGTCTTCCCACGTACCGCGAACAAGGAGATTCAGGCATACGCCAAAGCCAACGGTATCGAGGTGAAGGGCGAGGAATATGCGCCGCTGGGTCACACCGACTTCGCGACGATCGTCAACAAGGTGAAGACGGCCGGAGCGGGCGCGGTGTTCAATACCCTCAACGGTGATTCGAACGTGGCGTTTTTCAAGGAATACAAGAACGCCGGGTTGACCGCTGACGCCATGCCGGTGGTGTCAGTGTCGATCGCCGAGGAAGAGGTCGGCGGCATCGGTGTGGACAACCTGGTCGGGCAGTTGACCGCCTGGAATTACTACCAGACCATCGATTCCCCGACGAACAAGGCCTTCGTGACGGCATTCAAGGCCAAGTACGGCCAGAACCGGGTGACTTCGGACCCGATGGAGGCCGCCTACACGTCGTTGTTCCTGTGGAAGGCGATGGTGGAGAAGGCGAAGTCGTTCGAGACCGATGACGTCAAAAACGCGGCTGGCGGTGTGAGCTACGAGGCCCCGGAAGGGATCGTCACCGTCAACGGTGAAAACCACCACATCGCCAAAACAGCGTTGATCGGCAAAGTCGGCCCGGACGGGCTGATCTACACTGTGTGGAGCTCTGGTTCCCCGGTCGAGCCGGACCCTTTCCTCAAGGGCTACGACTGGGCCAAGGGACTTTCCGGCTGACGCGGCGCAACGGTTCCCGGTAAGGACACCCATGGAAGCCCTGCTCAGTCAGCTGTTCGCTGGCATGTCATTCGGGTCGGTGTTGTTGCTCGCCGCCCTCGGGCTGGCCTTGACGTTCGGTCAGATGGGCGTGATCAACATGGCCCACGGCGAATTCATGATGGCGGGTGCCTACACCGTCTTCATGGTCCAGGGTGTCATCGCCGATGCCGGGGTATCACTCCTGTTGGCCATCCCGCTCGGATTCCTGATCGGGGGCGGAATGGGGGTGGTCCTGGAAGCCACCCTCATCCGCCGGATGTATTCCCGTCCGTTGGACACCCTGCTGGTGACCTGGGGGGTGGCGCTGGTCCTGCAGCAGTTGGCGCGGGACATCTTCGGCGCTCCCAACGTCGATGTCCGGGCCCCTGGCTGGTTGTCCGGCAGCGTCGACATCGGGATCGCCGAGGTACCTGCGGCCCGGCTGTTCATCCTGGTGCTGGCGGTGACCACGGTTCTCGGGCTGTCCCTGCTGTTGAAGATGACATCGCTCGGGCGGCGGATCCGCGGCGTGGTGCAGAACCGTGACCTGGCTGAGACGGTCGGCATCTCCACCCGCAGCGCCGATCGGCTCACCTTTTTCATCGGCTCCGGCCTGGCCGGTATCGCCGGTGTGGCGCTCACCCTGCTCGGCTCCACGGGTCCCACCCTGGGGACCAACTACATCGTCGACGCCTTCCTGGTGGTGGTGGCAGGCGGCATCGGCCAGCTCAAAGGCACCGTGATCGCGGCGTTCGGGCTAGGACTGCTGCACGCCACCTTCGAGTACTCCACCACGGCCAGCATCGCGAAGGTCCTGGTCTTCGCGGTGATCGTCGTCTTCCTGCAGATCCGGCCGCAAGGCATCTTCAGCGTCCGGACCAGGAGCCTGGCATGACCGCACTTCCCGAAATGCTCCGTGCCAAGCTCCCCGGAAAGCCCGCCCCCCACTACGGCATCGGTCTTGGGTTCCTTCTCGGTGCTCTTGTGCTCCTGGTGGTGGCCCCCGCCGTGCTGTCGGATTTCCGGCTTTCGCTGCTCGCCCGGTTCGTCTGCTATGGGATCGTGGCGGTCGGAATCGGCTTGGCCTGGGGTCGGGGTGGAATGCTGACGTTGGGACAGGGTGTCTTCTTCGGTCTCGGTGGTTATGTGATGGCCATGCATCTCAAGCTCGCCGATGCCGGACCGTCCGGGGTGCCCGATTTCATGCGGCTCTACGGAACGGGCCAGGTTCCCTTCTGGTGGGAACCGTTTCGATCACAGGTGCTGACCCTGCTCGCCGTGGTGCTGGTCCCCTCCCTGGTGGCGTTCGGGCTCGGTATCGCGATTTTTCGTCGGCGGGTGCGCGGCGCGTATTTCGCCATCCTGTCCCAGGCTCTGGCTGCGGCCTTTGCGCTCCTGCTGATCGGTCAGGTCACCACCATCGGCGGATTCAACGGGCTCAACGGCTTCCGCTCGTTCTTCGGCTACAACTTGTTCGATCCGGTGAACAAACGGATGCTGTTCTACATCGCCGCGATCACCCTGCTGGTGATGTTGCTCATCGTCTGGCAGCTTTATCGCTCTCGGTACGGTGAGCTGCTGGTCGCGGTCCGTGATCAGGAGGAGCGGGTTCGGTTCCTGGGCTACGACCCGGCCAACGTCAAGACTGTTGCTTACGTACTGGCGGCCGCGATGGCCGGTATCGCGGGCGCGTTGTTCGTTCCGATCGTCGGTATCATCTCACCGGCCAGCGTCGGTGTAGTGCCTTCGATAGCCTTTGTCATCGGCGTGGCGATCGGTGGCCGGGCGACGTTGTTCGGGCCGGTGCTCGGGGCGATCGCGGTGGCCTGGGCGCAGACCTCGCTCTCGGAGAGCTTTCCTTCGTTCTGGATCTATTTTCAGGGGGCATTGTTCATACTGGTGGTGGCCTTTCTGCCGGCGGGATTGTCATCGCTGGGTTCATTACTGCGCAGCAGGCGGTCCTCCGATGTCAGTACTGGATTGGAGACAGGCCGATGAGCATGACCGCCGATTACCTGGAACTGTCCGACGTGCGGGTGGTGTTCGACGGGTTCGTTGCCGTCGATGGGGTCTCGATGACCGTCTTGCAGGGCGATCTACGGTTTTTGATCGGTCCTAATGGCGCGGGCAAGACCACCTTGGTCGACGCGATCACGGGATCGGCCCCGGTCACCGGGTCGATTCGGTTCGGTCGGACGGAACTGGTCGGTAAGAAGGTGCACCGGATCGCCCGTCTCGGCATCGGACGGACTTTCCAGACCGCCAGTGTGTTCGAGGAACTGACTGTGCTGCAGAACCTCGACATCGCGGCCGGCGCGGGCCGTCGGCCATTGTCGTTGCTGCGCCGTCGTTCGTCGGTGCCATCTGAGGTTGAGGAGGCGCTGGAGACCATCGGCCTGACCGACCTGCGGGACAGCCAGGCGGGCGTGCTGGCGCACGGACAGAAGAAGTGGCTGGAGATCGGCATGCTGCTGGTGCAGAACGCGCGGGTGTTACTGCTGGACGAGCCAGTGGCCGGGATGAGCGCGCCGGAGCGCGCTCAGACCGGTGAGCTGCTGCAGCGGGTAGGTGCCCAGCGCACCGTCATCGTGGTCGAGCACGACATGGACTTCATGCGATCGTTCGCCACCTCGGTCACCGTGCTGCATGCCGGAAAGATCCTGAGCGAGGGCACGGTGGCCCAGGTGCAGGCCGATCCTGAGGTCCAGGAGGTCTACCTCGGCCGGGCCGCCACCGCCAAGGCGCTCGCAGCGGTCGAGCAGGCCCGGGAGGTCGATGCCTGATGTTGCAGATCACGGACGTGCATGTCGGTTATGGGCGCAGCACTGTCGTGCACGGGGTGACTGTCGAGGTGCCGCGGGACGGGGTCGCCGCCGTGATGGGCCACAACGGCGCGGGCAAGACAACCCTGCTCCGGGCCGCGGTCGGACTGCTCTCGGTCCGGTCTGGCCGGATTCTGCTGGACGGCGAGGACATCACCCGGCTGCGACCCAATGAGCGGGTCAAGCGTGGACTCGGCTACGTGCCGCAGGGGCAGCAGTGCTTTCCGCAACTGACCACTGAGGAGAACCTGCAACTGGTCGCCGACACCCGCCGCGACGGCAAGAAACTGATCGCCGAGGCACTCGATCTCTTCCCCGCCTTGCGGGAGCTGATGTCGCGCCGGGCCGGGCTGCTCTCCGGTGGTCAGCGCCAGCAGCTGGCCATCGCCCGAGCGTTGATCACCCAACCTCGGGTGCTCATCCTGGACGAGCCGACCGAGGGCCTCCAGCCGTCCGTGGTCTCCGAGATCGAGGAGACCATCCTGTTACTGACCTCCCGCGGCGGCCTGTCGGTCCTGCTGGTCGAGCAACACGTCGGCTTCGCCTTGGCCGCGGCCAGTCGTTACTACGTGTTCGAAGCTGGCCACATCACTTCCTCCGGAAACGGTGGCGCCGACGCCCACGCCAACGTCCGGGCCGCCATGGCGATCTGACCCGACGCTTACGTAACCCAACTCGGCCCCTGGTATGGACGTCCGAGCCGAACCTCGCCCTCCCACCACCTCGCGCTTACCTCATCGCTCGGCCATACCGCATCATGAAACGTAACTACACCACAGCCACCAGTTCAAGCTCAGAAATACGTTCGTCCTCGGTGGGGCTCGTCCGTATTAAACCTTGCTCGGTGAAATGATTCACTATAGCACTGGTCGATGATTACAAAAAGTAATTGACGGGTGCCGTCCGGTCAAACTCGCACGCAGGCGCTGTTCGTCTCGTCCGTTCGTGACCCGGACAGACCCTTGCGGTTGGTCCGAACGGCGCGCTAGCCTAAGTTCTCCGGCGTCAACCAGATGAAATTCATTCACGTGTGGTGTTCCTGACCGCCGAGGGGCGATGTGCCATCAGTACACCTGGCATTTGATTTCGGCGTAATGACTGTACTCACTGAGTGACACCGAGTCTGCGTTTACGTTCGGCGTTCTGTATCCGATCAACGGGGAGATCAACAGCGATGACACGTCAAATGAACGAGACGATGAGCCCGAAAATGCAGCAGTGCATCGACATGTGCAACCAGTGTCACAACATGTGTGAGCAGATGGTTTCTCGCTGCATGGGCATGGGTGGCGACCAGATGATGCGAATGGGCATGCTGATGATGTCCTGCGGAGATATGTGTCGTATGTCCGCGGATATGCTGATGCGTTGTTCGAACATGCGGGCGGACACGGACATGATGACCATGTGCGCCAAAATTTGCGGCCTGTGCGCCGACATGTGCAAGATGTGCGCCGACATGTGCCGGCAGATGGATGATGCCCAGCTGAAGGATTTCGCCGACATGCTCATGCGCTGCGCGGACATATGTCAACAGATGACTCCGAAGGTCATGCAGTCCACCTGAGTACGGCGTAAGACCTGACACAACTCTGTCGTCACCTGTCACAGTTCGGTGACGGGTGACGCATAGAGGATTGATGAGGCTCAGCGCGCTGTGACGCCGATTCTCGCCGAAGAACAGCCGCAGATCCGACTCGGTATGGGGCCGAGAGGAGCCGGTGTAGCCACCCAGATACGCTGCAGTGGCTAACCGCAAAAAAAGATCGCCATCATCTGAGGAGGAGGTCAACACCTCCGGCACGCTTGTCATGTCACCACAGTGCGCGGATCTTCGGTGCGAGTTCCCACACCGCCCACGTCGCGGTATTATGGGGCGTCCGGGCTACCTGACGAGGTTGAGCTGCTCTCGTCAGCTAATAGCGAAATAAGGCTGGGGATCTCAAGTAGGAGTGTCCTCACTTTAGCGGAGATCACGCTCCGAGTTAAGGTTTTCACCTGTCAGGGTAACGATTTTCATAGTGCCACCACCTTCCCCCTTAGCCAAACTCAATGCAATCGACGCTTGGTAAGGCGTACGACCAAGTCCCACAGATGCCGTCAGCTGAGTCGTCCGCGAATAGACGTTCAGCAACTCGGCGATAAAGTCTATTGAAATGCAGCCTCTGAAGAGGATGTTGTCGCCAGAAGCAAAGAGTACACTTTCTGATCCACACTCATTGTGAACGAGCTTTTTGATCCTATTGATTGCCCTTGTGATCCGACCACTGCGCGATCTTATTTCATGCTCACAGTCGGATGTATCTCGAAGGCTGCTCGCGATATATCTACCCGTTTCATCGCCATCCATCCCGACGTACCATACGCCGCCGCAGAGTAACGCGGGATCGACTGCCTGTATTTGAACCAGGCCATCGGTATCGTCTAGAAAAGACTCGAGCGATGTCGCCATAAGCCAGATGAAAGATTTTGAGAGACGTAAACCAAGATCTCCCTGCAACTCTAGTGATTGAACCTCAGATTTCACGTCAGTCTGATGCGCAGCGCGATTTCGCAGACGCAACAACAGCTCAGTCAAATGAGTGAGAGTATCTGTGTCGATGGCATGTGGTGAACGCGCGTCGGCAGTTTCCCTAAGCCGCCGCAGTTTCGGTCCTAGCGTGGCGGGGCCAGACAATTTGTCGGTGGAGTCTTCGCCAAGTACGAGATCGACTACCGCTTCGGCGGCAGCTGTCGCATGGAACAGAATGCTCCGAGTAGCCGTGCGTTCATCCTGTGGAACTCGTGGCGTTTTGAGGAGAGATCTTTCTTCTTGCTTCAACCGTGCGCGCTCTGCCTGCTCCAGCAATGAAATAAGGTGGTCAATCTCGATGCCTCGTTTAGATAGAGATATTCCCAGTGCATTTTGAAGCCCCACTAGTTCTGCGCGCACTCGCCTGACCGAGGTGAGGTTGGATAGGCCGAATAGATCGAATTGCTCAAGCCCTGCGACCTGCCGATAGTTGACAGAAACACCGGCGTCGCGAAGTTGATCCAGATCCCAGCGGCGCTGCTCAAGGGTCAAGGGCGGTGGTGTCTCGAGTGTGTAAACATGAGGTGTCCCCAACAGATAAGCAAGGATGCCGAGCGCAACCTTCACTTGTGTTAGGCCGCCCGTCAAATCGAAATAGAATTCAGAAGGCAGGTGTTCCCTGGCGACGTCTGTTACACCGGAGAGGATATCTCCTAGTCGCCGGTCTGGTTCATTACCTAAGTCCACGACGTGATGTACCATGTCGTTCTGGCTAACCCCGGTTTTCGGGAGGTATACTTCGGTGTCTGGTGATACAAAAGTAGTATGCGACTGCCTTGTGTGAATGACATGCACCTTCGCGAACCGCATTTCAGTTCGGTTCGAATTCGAGCGAAGTTCCTCGGTGGCCGCTGTTAGACAATTAGTAAAGGATACAATGTTCGTGTTTCCCGGAATTATGAGAATGGCCGTCACTGTCGTCTTGATTCCTCTCTGTGCACGCGCGGAACACTACTCAGCGTACTCATCGGCCCCGCGTCATGGATCATCGAGGTAACCTCAGTTAGGCAAGGTTTCGGTAGTGACGGGAGGTCCATCGGGTGTGGTCGCGGTGATGTCGCGACGCCCGATCAGGCGTACGGCGCATATGGGTGAGATGCTGAGTGCAACCACACACGGGGACAGGATCGGGTGTGGATGGGTGGAGTTGTCCTTGCGGTAGGAGGGTGTCCTGACCCATGTTGAGGCAGACTGACAGGCCAGGGATGAAGGGATCAGCAGCATGAGCGCCCAGCTGAGTGTGACCGTGGTGGTCAGCCGTGAGGACGACCGTTTCGTCGTTCAGTGCCTTGAGGTCGATGTCTCCAGCTTCGGTGACACCCAGGAAGAGGCACTGGCGATGGTGACCGAGGCGCTGGAACTGTGGTTCGAGGACACTCCTGTACCCGATCACCTCAACCGGCCGGTGGTCACCACGGTCGATCTGCACCTCTCTGCATGAGCCCCTCGCTCCCTGCGGTCACGGGCCGTGAGGTACTCAAGGCGCTGGTTGGCGTTGGGCTCGTCCATGTCTCGACCAAGGGCTCGCATGCCAAGGTCGCCCATCCGGACGGACGCGCGGCGGTGGTGCCGATGCATGGTGGCCGAGACATCCCACGGGGCACCCTGGGTTCGATTCTTCGTCAAGCGGGGCTCACCGTCGCAGAATTTCGGAAGCTCCTGTGAGATCGGGAACTCGGCCGACCTGCGCTTCGATGACTGTTTCGAACAGGTAGGTGCAGTTGTACCGCGACACGCCGGGTAGCACTCCAGCCCTCTCAGCGGCATGTGCGGACGTTCTGGCGAACGCTGTTGACCCCCTTAGCCGCGGCGGACCGCGTGGACCACTGCGTCGACCCCGGTGCCGACCGCGGCTCTTGGCCGGTCTTCCGCAACGAGGATTTGCCACTCTTGCGACTTAAGTGCCTCGATGGCCTCGTCTACCGATACCTGTACTTGGCCTGCGGCGGGGGTCGGAGCGCCGGTCGCGGGGTCCACCGGACGGTGGCCCACCAGCAGCAGCATGCCGCCGGGTGCGACGGCCTTACCCAGTCGCCTCACCATGTCGAGGACTGATCCAGCTACGTGGACGTAAAGACAGGTGACGAGGTCGAAACGTCTGGGCGGCGGACTCCAGGTGCCGAGATCGCCCTCCACCCATGTGATGCGCTTAGCAATGTCCGCGCCGGCAGCGTCGGCCGTCGATCTGCCGTAGTCGAGTGCCGTTGTGGAGAAGTCGACTGCGGTGACCTGCCAGCCGCCTGCCGCGAGCCAGATTGCCTCGGACCCCTGCCCGCACCCCGCGTCAAGGGCGAAACCTGGTTGCACGTCTCCGATCGCCGCCCGCAGATAGGGATTCGGCGGCCGACTCGCCACCTTCTCCGGGCTCTCACGCAGGGCCTGAGTCCAGCGCCGCTCCCAGGAGCTCCAATCAAACGCCTCGTTCGTCATGAGACCACCTCATTTCAGGTTGCTGAACTCCAAGCGAATGCGTGTGGCACACACTTCCACGCGGCCACTCTCGCAACCGCGCGAAATGTCCGCTTATCGGGACTACCCCGGGTTCCAGTTCCAGGGGGCCGAAGAAACCGGTGAGTTGCTGGGGGCTGCGGGTGGTGATCGGGGGTGTGACGTGGTCGTTCCAGAGTCGGGTGTAGGCCAGCATCGCCTCGCGGTGGATTTCTGCGGTGGGGTGAGACAACAGCAGGTGGCTGCCTGCGGGCAGGGCGTCACGCAGCCGATCCACGATCGCATACGCTTGATCATCATCGACGATGAAATTCAGGACCTCCAGCAGCAGCACCGCGATCGGGCGGGTGAAGTCCAGAGTCCGGGCGGCCTCCCGCAGGATTGTCTCGGGATCGCGCACATCGGCGTGGACGTGGTTTGTACGCCATCCGTGGTGCCGGTGAGCAGGGCGCGGGCGTGGGCCAGGACGAGGGGGTCGTGGTCGACGTAGACGATGCGGCAGTCCGGGGCGATCGCCTAGGCGATCTGGTGGGTGTGGGCGGTGGTGGGCAGGCCGGGGCCAAGGTCGAGGAACTGGCGGATCCCCGCCTCGCCGGCCAGGTGGCGCACGGCGCCCGTTTCGATGACCCGCACCGGTGTCGAGGCGCGCACGATGGCCGCCAGGGCCTCCAGGGTCGCGGCGAGTTCCTCTCGGCGCCGTGTAGTGACCCGCCCGGCGGGGAAGTCGTGCGCCGCGTCGTCCAGCGTCCACTGCGCCTGCCGCAGCAGCACCGCGAGCTGGGGGTCGGTGACACCCGTGGTGGGTTCCGGCTGGCCGCCGGGAGGGGCGAGCGGTGCAGCACTGCTCGACCGGCGGCCAGCCGGGGTCTGGATGCTCACGCCCCGGCCCTCCCGCGTCGGCAGGACCGGCAGTGCCCAGACTCCGGAGTGGTCAGGGTGGCCGCCAGCGGGTGGCTGCCGCACACCTCCCGGTCGCACTGCGGGCAGCCGCACCGGGCCACCTGAGCTCGGAGGTACGATCCAGCGAAGGGGAAACGCTGAGTCGTCTTCGGCAGGAGCACCAGCCTACTCAGGCCCCCCATGGTGCCTTCACCCATCGGGCAGCGCAGCACCTCCGCATCGCTCGTCCTGAGGTTCAGAGCAGCGCAGAGGTCAATCGTGGATCGGTGGCCCAGCGGCCCGTTTCGGTTGGCTGGGATCGCGGAGAACGTTGACTCGGCCATGTAGCCAGGTTCGGCCCCTGTCGAGCTGTGCAAAAGGTTTAGGATGTGGCTTCGAAGCTCTGGCCACTTAGACCGTACCGAAGGGAAGAGATGGGGCAGCGTCCAAGAGAGCTGACACCGATGGCGAGTCCTCGACATTTCTGGGGCGCAGAGATGCGAGCCCAGCGAGATGCGCGTGGTCTCTCAC